>NZ_JASGFM010000001.1:0-438933 GCF_047605565.1 Labrys sp. (in: a-proteobacteria) | reverse complement strand
TGTTCGAGGTCTGCCGCCTGCGCGACATTCCCATCGTCACCTTCATCAACAAGATGGACCGCGAGGGCCGCGATCCCTTCGAACTGCTCGACGAGATCGAGAAGACCCTCGCCCTCTCTACCGTGCCGATGACCTGGCCGCTCGGCCGCGGCCGTGACTTCGCCGGCACCTATGACCTCGCGGCCAGCCATGTCCGCCTGCTCGACAAGGACACCGCGCCGATTCCGGTCGAGGCTGGCGATGCCGCAGCACTGGCCCGCGCCGTGCCCTCGATCGATGCCGAGGCGGCCTCCGAGGAAATCGCACTGGTGCAGGAGGCCTGCGGCGAGTTCGATCTCGCCGCCTTCCGCGAAGGCCACATGACCCCGGTGTTCTTTGGCTCGGCCATCAAGAATTTCGGCGTGGGCGACCTGCTCAAGGGCCTGGGCGACTATGCGCCCCAGCCGCGCGACCAGGCAGCGGCCACCCGCATGGTCGAAGCGACGGAGGACAATCTCTCCGCCTTCGTCTTCAAGATCCAGGCCAACATGGATCCCAATCACCGCGACCGCATCGCCTTCGTGCGGCTGTGCTCGGGCAAGCTGACGCGCGGCATGAAGGTGAAGCAGGTCCGCACCGGCAAGTCGATGAGCCTCAACGCGCCGCAATTCTTCTTCGCCCAGGATCGCGCTTTGGCCGAGGAGGCCTATGCCGGCGACGTGGTCGGCATTCCCAACCACGGCGCATTGCGCATCGGCGACACGCTCACCGAGCGCGAGGAGATCGCCTTTCTCGGCGTGCCGAGCTTTGCCCCGGAAATCCTGCGCCGGGTGCGCCTGCCCGACGCCATGAAGGCCAAGAAGCTCAAGGACGCCCTGCAGGACCTCGCCGAGGAAGGCGTTGTGCAGGTGTTCCGCCCGCGCGACGGCTCGCCGGCCCTGGTCGGCGTGGTCGGCGCCCTGCAGCTCGACGTGCTGCAGGGCCGGCTCGCCGCCGAATATGGGCTTGAGATCCGCTTCGAACCATCCGAATTCGCGCTGGCACGCTGGGTCTCGGCACCGACGAAGCAAGAGCTCGACAGCTTCCTTACTTCCCACAATTTCTCGATCGCCGACGATCTCGACGGCGATCCGGTGTTCATGGCCAAATCCGCCTTCGACCTGCGCTATCAGGGCGAACGGTCGCCGGCCATCGTGTTCGCCGACATCAAGGACGTGAAGAAGGCGAAGTAAATCTGAGGGGCGGCTCTGCAGAGCCGCCCAGGCTGGTCTCGCTCCATCAATACGCAGATGGAGCTGAGAAGCCCTCCGTCACGCAGGTACTTCTTCCAGCGCCGGATAGTCCGTATAGCCCTCGGCGCCCTTGGCGTAGAAGGTCGCGGCGTTCCAGGGGGTGAGCGGAGCGCCAAGCGACAGTCGCTTGGGCAGGTCCGGATTGGAAATGAAGAGCTTGCCGAAGGCTGCCGCATCGGCTGCGCCGCTCTCGACCAGGGCCTCGGCGCTTTCGGCCGTCAGCTTCTCATTGGCGATGAACACGCCCTTGAAATTGCTGCGGATCACCGGGGCGACGCTGGAGCCATCGGAATATTCGCGGGCGCAGATGAAGGCGATCCCGCGGGCATCCAATTGCCGGGCGACATAGCCGAACAGGGCCGGCGCATCGGAATCGCCCATCGAATGCGAATCGCCGCGCGGAGCCAGATGCATGCCGACGCGATCGGCACCCCAGACCGAAATCACTGCGTCGGTGACCTCGAGCATCAGCCGCGCGCGGTTCTCGATCGAACCGCCATAGGCGTCGGTGCGCTTGTTGGTGGAATCCTGCAGGAACTGGTCAAGCAGATAGCCGTTGGCTCCGTGGATCTCGACGCCGTCGAAGCCGGCTTCCTTGGCATTGGCCGCGCCCTGGCGGTAGGCCTCGACGATGGCGGGAATCTCGTCGAGTTCGAGTGCGCGTGGCGTGACATAGGACTTTTCAGGCCTGATGAGGCTGACATGGCCGTTGGGTGCGATGGCGCTCGGGGCCACCGGCAGGGCCCCGTCGAGGTAGACCGGATCGGAAATGCGACCGACATGCCAGAGCTGCAGGGCGATGCGCCCGCCGGCCTCGTGCACGGCCTTGGTGATGACCTTCCAGCCCTCGACCTGTTCGCGCGACCAGATGCCGGGCGTGTCGGGATAGCCGACTCCCATCGGCGTGACGGCGGTGGCTTCGGTCAGGATCAGGCCGGCCGAGGCGCGCTGGACGTAATAGTCGCGCATCAGCGTATTGGGCACACGACCCTCGCTGGCCCGGGTGCGGGTCAAGGGGGCCATGATGACGCGGTTGGGCAGGTCGAGCGCGCCGATGCGAATAGGGTCGAGCAGCGAGGGCATTGAAAGAAACCTTGTTCCAAATGACTTTTCTGAACGATCGATTGACACTCCTGCACCTGGCTTACACAGACTTAACTGGTGGTCGGCTCACCGAGGCGTTAGAGTTTCAAAGTTCGATGTTCGTCGAATATAGGTAGAAGAACGCATGAAACAACACCCTCACCCCGATGTGAACGACATCAATCTGATCGGCGTTCTGGCCGCCCTCGGTGATCCGGTGCGACTGCACATCGTCACCACGCTGCTCGCGGAAGGCGAGAAGGGATCGACGGAATTCGATTGCCAGGTCGCCAACTCAACCCTGAGCCATCACATCAAGCAATTGCGCGAGGCCGGCATCGTCAGCCACCGCAAGGAAGGCACGCGCTGCTTCGTGGCCCTGCGCCCTGATATCGAGGAAAAGTTCCCGGGATTGCTGCAGTCCGTACTGAAGTTTGCCGACTAAATTTCTTGTCCGGAACAGTTATTCCGAGCAGAAGCGCGCCCGGTAGGCGGCAGGGCTGACGCCCACACGGCGCCGGAAATGATGGCGCATCGTCTCCAGCGAATTGAAGCCGCAGCTTGCGGCAATGTCGCCGAGCGAGGCGCCGAGATTGCGCTCGAGCTGCTCGCGGGCCAGCCGCACGCGCTCGGCCACCAGCCATTCACCCGGCGGCAGCCCCGTCGTCTCCTCGAAGCGGCGCTGGAAGGTGCGCTGGCTCATGCCGGAACGGGCCGCAATCGTCTCGATGCGGTGGGGGGCGGCCAAATTCTGGCGCAGCCAATCGATCAAGGGAGCCAACCGGGCTGATTCGCGCTCACGCGGCACCGGCCGCTCGATGAACTGGGCCTGGCCGCCGTCGCGATGCGGAGGCACCACCAGGCGACGCGCCACCGTGTTGGCGGCATCCGGGCCGAAATCGCGCCGGATCACATGCAGGCAGAGATCGAGGGCGGCGGCGCTCCCGGCGGCGGTGAGCACGTCGCCGAGGTCGACATAGAGCCGGTCCGGATCGAGCGCGATGCTGGGATGGCGCGCGCCGATATCGGCCGCATAACGCCAATGCGTCGTCGCCTCCCGACCATCGAGCAGGCCGCAGGCGGCCAGCACGGCAATGCCCGAGCACAGCGACATCAGGCGGGCGCCGCGCCGATGTGCGAGCTTGAGGCTGTCGACGAGGTTCGCCGGTACGGGGCTGCCGATACCGCGCCAGCCCGGCACGATGATGAGATCGGCCTTCTCCAGCAATTCCAGGCCGTGATGCGGCTCGACCATCAGCCCACCCGCCGCATGAAGTGGCCCCGGCTCGATGCCGCAGGTGGCATAGCGATACCAGGAGGGCCCCATCTCCGGACGCGGCAGGCCGAACACCTCATAGGCCACCCCGAACTCGAAGGTGCAGAGGCCATCATAGACGAGCACGGCCACGAAGGGACCGCTGAGGGAAGAGGTGCCTGGCATGATCTTGACGGAGTGTTGCAGTTCGGCCATGGCGGCGCAAGGGATTGTCGGTTTCAACCTCCTTGGAGGGGCGATCTGGAGATCGACCCTCCGCTACCCCTCAATCCTGCCGTACCTCGTTGCGGCGCATGCGCTGCTCCAGCCGGCGCACCAGGAGGGTCAGGCCGATGGTCATCGTGAGATAGAAGAAGGCCACCACCGTATAGGTCTCGAAGAAGCGGAAGGTCGAGGCCGTATAGGTCTTGCCGTTCTGGGTGATGTCGGCGATGCCGAGCACGGACACCAGCGAGGAATCCTTCAGCATGGAGACGAGGTCGTTGCCGAGCGGCGGCGTCATCGTCTTGAAGGCCTGTGGCAGCACGATGAGGCGCATGGTCTTGAAGCGCGTCAGGCCGAGGGCCTGGGCCGCCTCGAACTGTCCGGCCGGTATGGACTGGATACCGCCGCGCACGATCTCGGCGATGAAGGCCGAATAGGCCAGGGTCAGCGCGAAGATCGCCCGCCACTCGAAGCTGAAATCGCGGATGGTGATCTCAGGCATGAAGCCGGCGGCGATGGCCGAGCCGAACAGCGCGACATAGCCTTCGATCAAAGCCGGGCCGACTGCAAAGGCGATGTAATAGAGCAGCACGATCATGGGCACGCCGCGCATGATCTCGACATAGGCCTTGAGCCCCTCGCCCAGCCAGCGCGACTGCGACACCAGCCCGAGCGCGAGAATGGTGCCGAGCACCAGCGAAGCGGCGAAGGCGATCACCGTGACCCGGATGGTGACGAAGAGCCCCTGCCCCACCACGCCGAAGATGATGCGATATTGCTCGCTGGCCAGGCCGCCGATCAGGACGGCGGTCCCCAGCACGATGAGGATCACCAGCCACCAGGGCACTTTCGACAGGAAGGAGGGCGGCGGCGGTGGCGCGTGAGGCGTCGTCATATGAAGGCAGGAAGATCCGGAAGTAAGGCAGGCGGCTCAAGGGGCGAAGCGACGGACAATTTCATCATTGCGAACGGCGCGAAGCAACCCAGGCTTCGCCGCCCGCAGAAAACTGGATTGCTTCGCTCCGCTCGCAATGACGCCATGGCAGAGGGTGGCCGATCCCGGCTCAGTTCGCGGTCTTGTAGTCGAAGAACCACTTCTTATCGAGCGCCTTGGTCGTCCCGTCCGCCTTCATCGCGGCCAGGGCGGCATTGACCGGCCCGATGAGGTCGGAGCCCTGCTTGAGGATGAAGCCGAATTCGTCATGGCCAAGGCCGTTGCCGACGATCTTGAAGCTGTCGGGCGAGGCGGCGATGTTGCCCTCGGCGCCGGCCTTGTCCATCAGCACCGTGTCGACGTCGCCCGATTTGAGCGCCTGCACCGAAGCCCCGAAGGTCTCGAACAGCTTGAGGCGCGGGCTCTTGTCATTGCCGCCGAGCAGATCGGTGACCGAGACGAAGAAATTGGTCGTGCCGGACTGGGCGCCGACGAACAGCTTGTCGTCAGTCGCGAAGCTCTTGGAGTCCGTGAAGCGCTTCTCGTCGGCCCGCACCAGCATAAACTGCTCGGACACCATATAGGGGTCGGTAAAGGCGATCTGCTTCTTGCGCTCGTCGGTGATGGAAATGCCATCCATGCCGATGTCGAACTGGCCGTTCTGCACCGCCTGAATCATGGCGTCCCAGGACGAGGTCTTCCATTCGATCTTGGCATTGAGGCGCTTGCCGATCTCGTTGATCGCATCATATTCCCAGCCGATGCCCTGCCCCGTCTTCGGATCGGTGAAGTTCAGCGGAAAATAGGCGTTCTCGGTGACGGCGACGATGGTGCGGCCCTTGAGATCGGGCAGCGTCTGGGCCTCGGCCGGTCCCTGGGCCAATCCAAGGGGAACGGCCATGGCGGCGATGGCCCCGAGGGCGAGAAAGGTGCGGCGAAGCATCGGGAAACTCCGGTGTGGCAGGCTCAAGCCGCAACCTTGCCACGCGGGTTTCATGCCGAACAGGGGATTTTCGCGGTCCCCACATGGAAAAGGCCGGAGCGCGGACATCCTGTCCGCCCTTGCGGCGGCTCGTAGGTGAAGGGAAAGAGCGGGCTAGAAGCCCGCGCTCCACTTTTATTCCGCGATCTTGGTGGCAAGCAGCGCCACCGTCTTGCGATAGAGCTCGCTGCCGTTCCAGGCCTTGAGGGCATCGAAATTCGGCTCGCCGGGGTTCCAGCCGGCGCCGCGCTGCCAACGGCCAGACAGGAACTTGGCAACCGAGCCGATCACGTCGGCCTGGCTCTTGACCAGATCCTTATGGCCATCGCCGTCGAAATCCACCGCATGCTTGAGATAGGAGGTCGGCATGAACTGGACCTGGCCGATCTCACCCGCCCAGGCGCCGCGCATTTCGTGCAGCGGCACGTCGCCCTTGTCGACGATGGTGAGGGCAGCAATCAGTTCGGGGCGGAACTTGTCGCCGCGCCGGCAGTCGAAGGAGAGCGTCGCCAGCGAGCGGATGCTCTCGAACTTGCCGACATTGGCGCCAAAATCGGTCTCGAGGGCCCACAGCGACGCGATGATCGGCGCCTGCACGCCATACTCGGCCTCAGCTTTGTCGAATACCGCCTGGTATTTCTTGATCACCTGCTTGCCGCGCTTGATGCGGTAGGCATTGACCATGCGGCCGGAGAACTCCTCGAAGGTCTGCGAAAAGGTCTTCCGCTGGGCGCGGTCGAGCCCGATGACCTTGGGATCGTAGGTGACGCCTTCCAGGGCGGCCATGCCCTGGGCGCCGATGCCCCTGGCCGCAGCATCCTTCTTGAAGTTGTCGAGCCAGGCCGGGAAGCCGGCGGGATCGGTCGGCGTGGTGCAGGCCTGGACTTGAGGCTGGGGCTGCGGCTGGGCCTGCCCCTGTGGCTGGGCTTGCCCCTGTGGCTGGGCTTGGGGCTGCGGCTGGGCGGCGGGCTGCGCCTCGGGTTGCGGCTGGGCTTGAGGCCCAGGCTGGCCTTGAGGCTGCGGTTGAGCTTGAGGCTGTGGCTGGACCTGAGGCGACGAAGGTTGCGGCTCCGTCTGGGCCAGGGCGGGCGAGGCCATCAGCAACAGGGCAGCAAGCAGGGGGGCAGTGCGCATGAAACCATCTCGGAGGGAAGAAAAGCCACAAAAGCCAAACAAGAATGCGCAAAATGTGGCGGTTGCCGGGAAAGAGCAAGGCCTGCCCGAGATGCGCTTGGAAGGCAGGTTCCTCATGACGGCAATCGCGGCGTGACGCAAGAGGGAAAGCGGCAACCGGCGGAGCGTCGCATTGTTGCGGGCGCGAATCTGTGGCACGGGATGCGTTTTCGGACCTATGGGTCCGTCGCGAGGAGCCATGGCCTATCGTCCCGTTCTGTGTGCAGGGGGCTGCGTCATCGACCGTGTCGGCGAGACCGCCGATGCGAAGGAACGCCTCTATACCTCGAACATCGGCTCGATGCGCACCAGCCTGGGCGGTGTCGCCCGCAACGTGGCTGAGAATCTCGCGCGCCTGGGCATCGATGTCGGTCTCGTCTCGCTGGTCGGCGACGATCTGGAAGGCCGCCGCGTCGTCGAGGAGAGCAGCCGGGCCGGCATCGACATGAGCGCCGTCACGCTGGACGCCGGAGCCACCACCGCCTCCTACACCGCCATCTTCAGCGGCGAGGGTGAGTTGGTGATCGGTCTCGCCGACATGGCGATCTTCGACCGGATCGAGCCCGACACCATCGCCGCCCGTATCGCAGCCTTCCCTGCGACAGGGTTCGTTTTCGCCGATGCCAACTTGCCGCCAGCCGTATTGCAGGCAGTGGCGCAGGCGAAGGGACCCCGGCCCCTCGCCTGCGTGCCCGTTTCTGTGCAGAAGCTCGCCAAGCTCGTGCCCATCCTGGCGGCGATCGACATCCTCTTCCTCAATCTCTACGAGGCACGTGCCCTGCTCGGCAGCGCGGAGGAAGCGGAAGCCCTGGCTGCAAGGCTCGCGGCAGGCCCGGTGCCACGCGGGTTGCTCACGCTCGGCCCACGCGGAGCCCTCGCCTGGGATGGGGGACAGGTCTCCGCCATCGCTGCGCTTCCATCCCGCCCGACCAACGTCAACGGTGCCGGCGACGCGCTGGCCGGCGCCACGCTGGCACGCCTTGCCGCCGGCGACACCTTTCTCGCGGCAGCGCGTTGCGCCATGGCTGCGGCAGCCCTCACGGTCGAATCGCCCCAAACCGTACGCGCCGACCTGTCCATGCAGGCCGTGCTGGCCCGCTACAACCATTCTCAACCAACCGAAACGATAGCATCATGACGTCCATTACCCATTCCGCCGCCGTCGCAGCCGCCCTCAAGGCCGGCAAGCCGGTCGTCGCGCTGGAATCCACCATCATCACCCACGGCATGCCCTGGCCCCAGAATGTCGAGACGGCCCGCAAGGTCGAGGCCGCCGTCAGGGCCGGAGGCGCCGAGCCGGCAACCATCGCCGTGCTCGACGGCGTCATTCATGCCGGGCTCGAAGACAGCCAGCTCGAAGCCATGGGCCAGGCCACGGGCTTCCTGAAGCTCAGCCGTGCCGACCTCGGCTATGCTATCGCCACGGGCAAGAACGGTTCCACCACCGTGGCCGCCACCATGATCGCCGCCGACCGGGCCGGTATCCGCGTCTTCGCAACGGGCGGCATCGGCGGCGTGCATCGCGGCGTCGAGAAGACCTACGACATCTCGGCCGACCTGCAGGAACTGGCGCGCACGCCGGTCTGCGTCGTCTGCGCCGGCGCCAAGGCCATCCTCGATCTTCCGAAGACGCTGGAGACCCTGGAGACGCTCGGCGTGCCGGTCGTCGGCTACGGCTCCGACGAATTCCCCGCCTTCTGGAGCCGCAAGAGCGGCCTGGCGGCACCCATGCGCCTCGACGATCCCGCCGACATTGCCGCCCTGATCCGAGCCCGCGCGGAACTGCGCCTCGACGGCGGCGTGCTGGTGGGCAACCCGATCCCGCTCGCCGACGAGATCGCCGCCAACGAAATCAATCCTGCCATCGAAGCGGCCGTGGACGAAGCCGATGCCATGGGCATTTCCGGCAAGGCTCTCACACCTTTCCTGCTCTCGCGCATGCTCGACCTCACCGAGGGTCGCAGCCTGATCGCCAATATCGCCTTGGTGGAGAACAATGCGCGCCTGGCGGCGAAGATCGCAGCCGCGCTGTAACACCATCCCGGTCCTTGGCGGGAGCGACAAATGCTCCCGTCATTCTACGGCTTGAGCGGCGCGCCGATCGACCAGGTATGGCCGAAGGGATCCTTGAGCTGCCCGTAACGGCTGCCCCAGAACATGTCCTGGATCGGCATTGCGACGGTGGCACCACGATCGAGAGCGCGCTGCCACCATCGGTCGGCGTCGTCGACCTCGATATGGATGGTCACGCCATGCGGCGGCGTGGTGGCCATGCCGAATTCCGGAAACAGGTCCCACATCATCACGTCGCAGCCATTGATGCGGATATGGGCGTGCATCAGCCGCTTGCCATCCTCGTGATCGGCGCGGCTGACCTCCTCGGCACCGAAGGCGTCCTTGTAGAAGTCGATGGCGGCCTTGGCACCATCGATGGTCAGGCACGGCACGATGCCGTTCAGCTTGGTCATGGCTCGCTCCTGTAGACGGCCCTCTGCCTTGCCATGCCAGCCATAGCGTCGAAATGCGTTGAGAGCGTGGTCAGCGCGGCCGGGCTTCCTGGCCTGCCTGTGCCGCCTGGTCCTGCGCAGCCGGATCGTTCGCCGCCTGGCGCTCCGGCCCGGGTACCACGCCAACGGCCCGGCGGGTTGCCGCCTCGCGGGCGATTTCGGCAGCGACCTGCGCCATTTCGCGACGCAGGAGGCTGTTGTCGGCCTCGATGCGCAGCCAGGATTCATGGGCTTCCTCGCGAAGAGCAGCAAGCTCGGCCTGCAGCCGGGCCCGCTCGATCTTCAGAGCGCCGATTTCTTCCTCGGCGGCGCTCGGTTCCGCACTGCGGCGCAGGCGGTTGAGCTCGGCGATCAGTTCGGCCTCCCGTCCGGCGGCCAGGGCCAGCCGGGCATCGCGTTCGGCCAGCAGGGCATCCTTGCGGCGCAGATCCGCCTCCCAGTCCGAAAGCCGGACCAGGCTGTCAGATCGCTCGGTTTCGGCTGCCTGCCTCTTGCCTGCCATCGCCTGCAATTCGCGCTGCAGCGAGGCTGTCCGCGCCTCGAGTGCGGCGATCGCAGTGTCGCGCCGCATCAGCTCGATTGACTGGGTGGCGAGGCGGTCATCCTTGCCGGAGGCCAGTTCCAGCGCCTCCTGCAATTCGTGCTGATGCAGAACCGCACCATCCTCCGCCGCATCGAGCTTGGTACGAAGAGCGACCAATTCGATGCGCAGGCCGTCATTGCTTTCCTGCGCCGTGGCAAGCTCGCGGCCGTGATCGAGGGCCTCGTCATCGCGCAGCGCAATGGTCACTCGCGCCGCCGCCAGCTCCGCCTTCAGCGCCGAAACCTCCTGCTGGGCGGCAAGCACGTCGCGCTGGCCATTGGCCGCACCATCTTCCAACTGACCAAGCCTTGCGGCATCGGCTCCGAGCAGGGCCTCGAGCCGGCGCAGCCTTTCACTCTGACGGCCATAGTCGGCCATCAGCTGATGCCGCCGAGCCCGCTCATGCTCCGTTTTCTGTTCGAGGCGACGGTGCCGCATGGCCGCTTCCGCCCGGACATGATCCTGGGCAGCCCGCACCTGCGCCATCGACAGGGGCAACGCCGTTTCCATTTCACGACGGATCAAGCGACGCGCACGTCCCCAGATCGCAGGCACCATGGCCAATGCGGCCAAGGCAGCGAGCGCTCCTCCGAGGAAAAAGGCAATCGCATAATCAAGCACGGCAGTGTCTCAGTACGGCGATATCTTCGCCGTACTATACGTCAATTCGACGACAATGCAGGATGAAAACGCACAGCGTGCTTAAAATCGCACTTTGATGTCCGGCCGGCGTCCATTGCGTACGGTTTATATAGATGATCTGACCGCAGCATTGGTATCCGTGTTTCCCTGCCGGGACGAGCACAAGAAACTGCCTTCGGATGCCGCACAGTAGTGCGGGATCAGAAGGGATTCCACGTGGCCGACGGCGTGAATTTGAGATAGCCTAGATTGATGCCGAGACGGGCGCCGACGCCGGACTTGATGGGCACCACCATCATATTGCCGTCACCCAGCGCGGTCATGCCGAAACCGCCGATGATATAGGCCGAACCGGCGATCCCGGGGAAACGGCTGTAGATCTCGTCGATCCGGTCCATGTTGTAGACCAGCATCATGGTGCGCGCGCCGTCGCCACCGAAATCCCACCCCACGGAGGGGCCCTGCCAGTAGACCTTGCGGTCACCGACATTGCGCGTGAACATCGTGCCCTCGCCATAGCGAAGCCCGCCGATGAAGGCGCCCGACCCTTCCTGGCCGAGGATGTAGCCATTGGGTTCACCCCAGCGCGCCACGGCCTTCTGGATGGTGAGCGCCAGGTCCCTGGACACGGTGCCGAAGAAACGGTGGCCGGAATTGACGAGTTCGTTGGAGGAGATGCGCTCTGGCCGCTCGGACTGTGCAAGCGCCAGGGAAGGAGAGACGAAGCCGGTCGCGGACAGAGCCATGCCGGCCATCATGGTAAGAGCCTTGCGGCGGGGAAGAATATCGTTCATCGCGAGCCTCGTTGGCTTAGGCCTCTGTAAGCCCTGTTTTGGGCCTCTGTGAGCCCTATTTTGTGGCCTATCAGCGTTAACAAATTGCTTCCAAGAGCAAAGTGCATCCGAATGGCTGCTCTCCTTGCCCTCGTTCTTCGTTTCGACGCGTCCGCGCGGGTCCCGGTGAGGCCACCGGGTCACAAGAGGCCTTGGCGATACGACCACATGATTCCAGCAGGCAAAACGCCCGGAAACATGGCCGCATCTGCGCGGGATTGAGGCAAGGGAGCGGGCGCTGCAAGGCGGCGGCTCGGCATCGGGCCGAAGCACCAGGCAAGGCCCTGACCATGGTTATCTTCGAGGAGCGTCCTGGCCCCAGGCAACGAAGGCGACATTGCGGAAGCCGGCAGCGGCCTTGCCATAGAGAAAGTCTTCGCCATCGGGCATCAGCACCTGCCCGCCCGCGGCGGAGAGCACGGCATGACCGGCCGCGACATCCCATTCCATGGTCGGCCCGAAGCGCGGATAGACATCGGCGACACCTTCCGCCACTCGGCAGAACTTCAAGGAGGACCCGGCTTCGCGCCGGTCCGCAATGGCATATTCGGCCAGAAAGGCTTCGCTCTTGGCGTCGGGATGAGAACGGCTGCACAGCGCCGTCAGCCCCTCGACGGGGTAAGCCCGCGTCGAGATCGTCTCTTCGGCGCCGTCCCGCACGCGCCAGGCGGTATCACCGCCCGCGTAAAGCGTGTCGACCGCCGGTGCGAACACACAACCGGCAACGGGCCTGCCATCTTCGATCAGGGCGATGTTGACGGTGAACTCGCCGTTGCGGTTGAGGAATTCCTTGGTGCCATCGAGCGGATCGACCAGGATGAAGCGCCTGCCGACATCCGGAATCACCCCCTTGGCGGCGCACTCTTCCGCCACCACCGGCACGTCGGGCATGACATCCGCCAGCCGCCGCAGAATGATCGCCTCCGCCACTTCGTCCGCCTCCGTCACCGGCGAGCGGTCGTCCTTGATGCGGGCGTCGCATCCCTTGGCATAGACTTGCATGATCGCGGCGCCCGCCTCACGGGCGATCTCGGCAAAGGCATGCGCAATCGCGTCCGGGCTGGAAAGGGGCGAGGGTGAAGTCTGAGCGGTCTGGGTCAAAAGGGCCTCCGATAGCAGCGGCCTGTTTAGTCCTGATTGGCGTCGTACCGCAAGAATATTGGGTCTGCCGCTCATTTTTGCACCCCCTTCGCCAGCGCGCCTCAGGGTTGCAATCAGGGCGGAACGGACATGCTGGCACCTCGCGCCTTCACATCCCGCGCCGCAGAGTCTATCTGAAAAACAGGTTCTCGAGACCTGATTCTCTTCCGATTTGCCTTTCTCTCCTGAATTATTCTGGGTGCTGCGATGACCGCTGGTTTTCAACTCGATGCGCTTGATCTGGCCGCCCTGCTCTGCTCTCGCGTCTGCCATGACGTGATCAATCCGGTGGGCGCTATCGTCAACGGGCTCGAAGTCCTCGAGGACGAGGACGATGCCTCGATGAAGGCTTTTGCTCTCGACCTGATCAAGAAGAGCTCCCGGAACGCCTCGGCCCGCCTGCAGTTTGCGCGGATCGCCTTCGGCGCCGCCGGCTCGGCCGGGGCCTCGATCGACCTCGGCGATGCCGAGAACGTCGCCCGCGGCTTCATCCAGGACGAGAAGGTGACGCTGAGCTGGTCGGCGCCGCGCCAGTTCATGCCCAAGAACAAGGTCAAGCTCTTGCTGAACCTGCTCGTGGTCGCCACCACGACCATTCCGCGTGGCGGCTCGATCAATGCCAAGGTCACCGGCGATCCCGAGGCGCCGACCTTCGAGGTCGTCTCGCTTGGCGGCAATTCGCGCATTCCGCCCGGGCTGATCAGCCTTCTGGCGGGCGAGCCCGAAAACGGCACGCTCGATAGCCACCTGATCCAGCCCTATTACACCGGGCTGATTGCCCGTGCCGCCGGCATGTCCGTGGCCATCGAGACGATCGATGGCGGCGTGCGCATCACCGCTGCGCCTGTGTGAGGAAGCATCCATGCCCCGCAAACTGATCTCGACCGGGTCCCCGCTCGAACGCAGCGCCGGCTATTCCCGCGCCGTGGTGCAAGGCGACTGGTGCTTCGTCTCGGGCACCACCGGCTATGACTATGCCAGCATGACGTTGCCTGACGACGTTGCCGCCCAGACCGAGAATACGCTTGCGACCATCGAAAAGGCGCTGGTCGAGGGTGGTTTTGCCATGAGCCAGGTGGTACGTGCGACCTATTATGTGACCAGCACCGACCATGTGGAGACCGTGATGGCGGTCACCGGCCGGGTCTTTGGGGAGATTCGACCTGCGGCCACCATGCTGATCTGCGACCTGATCAAGCCCGAGATCAAAGTCGAGATCGAGGTCACCGCGTTCCGCGGCTGACGGTATTTTGCTTTAAGTCTTTGTTTTGAAGGCCGATTGCAGGGAGTGTGCCTCAATGCGCAGCGTGCTGATCCGCCTGTGTCTGGCTAGCGCCATACTGACTGTCGGCCAGGAGTGGTCGCAAGCGCAGGACAGCCAAGCCAAGCCGCCGGAGCCTCCTGCTCCCTCCCAGCCCATCGCACCCGACGACCGCGTGCTGTCCTTCGTCGCCGGCAATCCCGATTGCACGGAGATCACCGACGAATGCATCATCTGCGCGGTGGTGAATGGCAAGCCGATGTGTTCGACCCCGGGCATCTCCTGCGTGCGCAAGGATTTGCGCTGCACCAGCACCAAGCCGCCGACGCCCAAGCAGTGAACGGCGGCCCTGCAGTCTCCAAATCCGAGGCTGGCTGGGATTTGCCCACCTCGACTTCTATGGCGTTTTGCGATTTGGCGGAGTCACCTGGAATCGCAAAGGCGCGTCGAAAAAAGAATTAGAGCAAACAACCGTCCAGTCTTGAACGCGCTTTGCTCTATTGGGCAGCGATGCTGCGCTCGCTGGCCTTTTCGCGATCGTCGAGGGTCTCGACCATCTTCAGATCGTCCAGGGCATCGGCGAGCGCACTTCGGGCATCTTCCAGCTTGATCTTCAGATCGTCGGCCGAACCCCGCAGATTATCCCTGCGTGCCGTAGCTGCGCGGGCATAGGTCGGATAGGCGAAATGGCTCGGATCGGTGATGCCGGCCTTGGCTTCCTCGGCCTTGATTTCGCGGTCGAGTTCACCCGCCATGCGTTCGAACTCGGCCACCATGGTTTCGATCTGGATGACCTGGCGGCGTCTCTCATCTGCCTGGAAGCGCTTGAGACGAATAAGGGTATCGCGCGACTTCATTACTCACTACTCCATCAGCCGCATCGGCCCGCCGCCCCTACCATGGGGACAGGCCGCACAATCGGATCGCCAGACCCATCGGCCCAGCGAAGACCCACACCATCCGGCATGGACGTGAATTCTTCCTTACTCGCCGCAAAAAAGCCGCGAACCAAGGCGGGACAGTCGACCGTCAAGAAAATCGCACGCCATGATTTACCAAGTCGGCACACCATTTCTCCATGCCCCCGCCTCTTTTCTTAAGATTTATCCTGGGGACCAAAGGTTGCAGCGCGACTACCGAATCCGACCCCAGCTATGCTTCAAAGAAGGCGGGGACAGCAAAATTAATACTGCGTTCACTTGTTTCTAACAGCTTGAAGAAGCAGGCGGATTCGATGACGCGGCTCCACCGTGAAGCGTCCAGCCGCTTTCGTCGCCGATGAAGCAGGCACCGCTCCCACTGCACGGGCGGCACGATCGAGGAAAGCTGTTGATTCGCTCTGAATCCCTAAGAAGCTGCCCCGACGGTAACCATTAATTTACCTGCCTCGTTAATGATCCCTAACAACGGTCAACGAACTCACCGCCACGTTTGTCGAAATTCTGCGGCGAATGGGTGAGTCGGTTGAATCGCTTAGGCGAGTTTCTTCATGTGAATGTTGACGCTTGTCGCTCACCGAATCTGTCTTTCAGGCAATGTGTTACAGGGAGTTTTGGACCTTGTTTTCAAGTTTCGCTTGCATGAGAGAATCACAATTTGTTAACCATGCCTGCGTAGCGTCGCGGTTGATCATCGACGAGGTGACTTCACCGTGCCGTCTGCGCATTCGCGACGGCGGTCGACCCTCCGAGGCCGCAGTGGGGGATTGAGATGCGCGTACTTCTTGTCGAAGACGATAGCGCCACGGCGCAAAGCATTGAGCTGATGCTCAAGTCAGAGAGTTTCAACGTCTACACGACGGATCTGGGCGAAGAAGGTGTCGATCTCGGCAAGCTCTATGATTACGACATCATTCTACTCGACCTGAACCTCCCCGACATGTCGGGCTACGAGGTCCTGCGCTCCCTCAGGGTGGCCAAGGTCAAGACTCCGATCCTGATTCTGTCAGGCCTCGCCGGCATAGAGGACAAGGTGAAGGGCCTCGGCTTCGGCGCCGACGACTACCTGACCAAGCCTTTCCACAAGGATGAGCTGGTTGCCCGCATCCACGCCATCGTTCGCCGCTCCAAGGGCCATGCCCAGTCGGTGATCGCCACCGGCGACCTCGTGGTCAATCTCGACACCAAGACGGTCGAGGTCCATGGTTCGCGCGTGCATCTGACTGGCAAGGAATATCAGATGCTCGAGTTGCTCTCGCTGCGCAAGGGCACCACGCTGACCAAGGAGATGTTCCTCAACCATCTCTATGGCGGCATGGACGAGCCGGAACTGAAGATCATCGACGTCTTCATTTGCAAGCTGCGCAAGAAGCTGGCCAACGCCACCAACGGCACCAATTACATCGAGACCGTCTGGGGCCGCGGCTATGTGCTGCGCGAGCCCAACGAGATCGAAGAGCGCATCGCGGTCTGACGCTGCGCAACCCCACGAACGAGATGAGATGGCCGGGCTCAGTCCCGGCCTTTCTTTTTGCAAGGCCGGCAACCACCTTGGAATGGCTTGACATCAAGGCGATGAACGAATGGCCTATGGTGTCCGTTCCCGCCTTCGCTGAACCGCCCCGCCCCGGAAGTCCCCATGACAGTTTCTTCTACCGCCCCCCTCGGCATTCTCGTCCCGCTCGCCCAGGAGGCCGAAGCGCTTTTCGCCCTGATGAAGCAGGATGGCGCCACGCAGACGCAGCGCATCGGCGGCAGGGACTATCACAGCGGCCATCTCTTCGGCCGCCCCTGCGTGCTGACGCTCTCGCGGGTCGGTAAGGTCGCAGCCGCCACCGCCGCTGCCGGCCTCATCCATACCTACCAGGTCGGCGCCATTCTCAATGTCGGCGTGGCCGGCGGCGCGGCCCGATCGGTGAAGGTCGGCGATATCGTGGTGGCCGACGCCATGCTCCAGCACGATCTCGACGCGCGGCCGATCTTCCCGCGCTACGAGGTGCCCCTGACAGGCATATCCCGCTTTAGCGCCAATGCGGCCATCAGCAACAGCCTGTCGGGAGCGATCGAGGCCTTCCTGGCCGAGGATCTGCCGCAGCTTTCCGCCGAGATCCGCGAACGCTTCGCTCTCGCTGCTCCCCGCCTGCATCGTGGCCTGATCATCAGCGGCGATCAGTTCGTCAACGGTCACGCGGCGGTCTCGGCCCTGCGAAACGACATTCCGGACGCCTTTGCCATCGAGATGGAAAGCGGAGCCGTGGCGCAGATCTGCCATGACTACGGCGTTCCCTGCGCCGTGCTGCGCACCATCTCCGACAGCGCCGATGACAATGCCCATGTCGATTTCCCAGCCTTCCTCGCTACGGTCGCCAGTTTCTACTCCCACCACATCCTGCGGCGCTTCCTGCAGCGCACCGACTGGTGACTGGTTCAAAGGGCCTGTGCATAGCGGGCCCGCGGCGGACTGGCCGAAGCTGAACGGCATGCTATAAGGACGCCGTGCATTCAGCGGAGCGTGACGATGGTTGGCAGTCAGTATGGCGTCTGGGCGGCTCGTAGCGCCCTGTTGGCAGGTGTGGTCGCCCCGGCGCTCCTTCTCGGCGGCTGCACCAGCAGCATGATTACCGGTGTCTATGGCACGCCGACGGAAACGGCGACACCCACGCAGACCGCATCCCAGGCCCCACTGCGGGTGGATTTCGACCCCGACACCGAGTGCCCGCAGATCAACATTCCCACCGGCGCGGCGGCCTACGGTCCCCCCAGTGCGCAATTCTCGATCACCAACTTCGCCCGTGAGTGCGATCTCGCCAGCGGCAATACCGTCACCATCAAGGTCGGCGTGGAGGGTCACGTCGCTTCGTCCGGCGGCGGTGGCTATTCGGCGCCAGTGCGTATCACCATCCGCGACCGCGACGAGAAGCCCGTCTACACCAAGGTGATCCGCGTCTCCGCCGCGGCAACGCCTGGCGGCGGTCCGGGCAGTTTCCGGGTGGTCGACACCTCGGCACCGATCACCATCGGCCTTGAGCAGCCGCTCAGTTCCTATGACATCGTGGTCGGTTTCGACGGCAAGGGCGGCACTGTCACCAAGAAAAAGCGCCGGGGCTGAGCCGGTCTTATATTCCTCTGATCTTTTCCCATCGCGCCTCATTCTGTTGGGTTGACGACAGGTGAGGCCAGGGATAGCTTCCCGGCATTCGGCCGATCCCCGCGGAAGAGCTCGGTCTGATTCTCTTGAGAATCACGGACCGGCGCCGAAGGAGCAACCGCCCCGGAAACTCTCAGGCACCCGGACCGCGGGGGAACGAAACTCTGGAAAGCGGCACGAATGTGCGAGCATTCGGGCTCACCGAAGGGCGTAAGTGGTTCCCCAGGGTGCGGAATCGCGAAATCTCTCAGGTAACCGCGACAGAGGGGGCACAACCGGACATCCGTCCGGCGTGCACCCTTTTGCCGGAGTACCCATGGCCGAGCCTGCCGCAAGTCCAGATCAGCAAACGCTCCTGAAGACACCCCTTCATGCCGAGCATGTCGCCCTCGGCGCGCGCATGGTACCGTTTGCCGGCTACGACATGCCGGTCCAGTACCCCACCGGAATCATCGCCGAGCACAACCACACGCGCAACGCCGCCGGCCTGTTCGACGTATCGCATATGGGGCAGGCCTATCTCATCGCCGACAGCCATGAGGCCGTCGCTGCAGCCCTGGAAACCCTGGTGCCGGCCGATATTCTCAATCTCGCCCCCGGCCGCCAGCGCTATACCCAGTTCCTGAACGACGAAGGCGGCACGCTCGACGATTTGATGGTGGCGCGCTCGACCGACCCCGCCGAAGACGGCAAGCTCGCTTTGGTGGTCAATGCCGGCTGCAAGGACGCCGATTTTGCCCTGTTGCGCGACCAGCTCGGCGACAGCGCCCAGTTGGTCGTTGCCGCGGACTACGCCCTGCTCGCGCTGCAGGGGCCTCTCGCTGCCGCCGTGCTGGCCGATCATTGCCCGGACGCTGCAGCCATGCCCTTCATGGCTTCCCATCGCTCGACCTTCGACGGCATTGCGGTCGGCCTCTCGCGCTCGGGCTATACCGGCGAGGACGGCTATGAGATCTCGGTACACAACGACAAGGCCGTTGCACTCTGGCGCACGCTCCTCGCCGACGAACGGGTCAAGCCGATCGGCCTTGGCGCCCGCGATTCACTGCGCCTGGAGGCGGGCCTGTGCCTCTATGGCCATGAGCTCGATCCGACCATCTCGCCGATCGAGGCTGGCCTGATCTGGTCGATCCAGAAGCGCCGGCGCGAACAGGGCGGCTTTCCCGGTGCGTCCCGCATCCAGCGCGAAATCGCGGAAGGCCCCGCTCGCATCCGCGTCGGTCTCAAGCCGGAGGGCCGCGCGCCCGTGCGCGAAGGCGCGGCCTTGAAGAATCAGACCGGCGAGACCATCGGCGTCGTCACCTCGGGCGGCTTCGGCCCCACCGTGGGCGGGCCCATCGCCATCGGCTACGTGCCCCCTGCTTTGTCGGCCGTAGGTACCGGCCTCACCGTCGAATTGCGCGGCAAGGACGTGCCGATCGAGGTCGTGCCGCTCCCCTTCGCCCCGCACCGTTTCCATAGATCGTAGAGGGATTTCAACGTGACCGGCTGCGCTGCCCCTCACCCGCACCCTCTCCCCGTAAGAACGGGGCGAGGGGTGTGTTGGGCGTCGCGCAAGATATCAACGGTGCAGAAGGATGAAATGCGCCAACGTCCCCTCGCCCCGCATTTGCGGGGAGTGGGTACGGGTGAGGGGCTGCGCGACGCACTCCATGCCGAATTCATCGATTTTCTTTCCTAGTTCCTGTCAATCGATCCCACCAGAGGACAGTCCTATGCCGACGATCAAATTCACCAGCGACCACGAATATGTGTCCGTCGAGGGCGACGTCGCCACGATCGGCATCACCGACTACGCCCAGTCGCAGCTCGGCGACGTGGTGTTCATCGAGCTTCCCGCCGCCGGCAAGGTGCTCAAGCAGGGCGACGAAGCCGCGGTGGTGGAATCGGTGAAGGCCGCCAGCGAGGTCTATGCGCCGGTATCCGGCGAGGTGCTGGAAGTGAACGAGGCCCTGCCCGATCAGCCTTCCACCGTGAACGAGGATCCGCTCGGCAAGGGCTGGTTCATCAAGATCAAGCTCTCCAACCCGGCCGAACTCGACGCCCTCATGGACGATGCGGCCTACAAGGCCCATATCGGAGCCTGATCCATGCGCTATCTACCCCTGACCGCCGAGGATCGCAGCGCCATGCTGGCGAAGATCGGCGTCAACGGCATCGACGATCTCTTCGCCGCCGTCCCCGCCGACAAGCTCCTGAAGGCGCCGCCGGTGCTACCGAATGCCAAGAGCGAAATGGCGGTCGAGAAGATCATGACCGCCTTCGCCTCGCGCAATGTGACGGCGTCCTCGGTGCCGTTCTTCGTCGGGGCCGGCGCCTACAAGCATCATGTGCCGGCGACCGTCGACCATCTGATCCAGCGCTCGGAATTCCTCACCTCCTACACGCCCTATCAGCCCGAGATCGCCCAGGGCACGCTGCAATATCTCTACGAATTCCAGACCCAGGTCGCGCTGCTGACCGGCATGGAAGTCGCCAATGCTTCGATGTATGACGGCTCGACCGGCACGGCCGAGGCCGTGCTGATGGCCCATCGCATCACCCGACGCTCCAAGGCGGTCCTCTCCGGCGGCCTGCATCCGCATTATACCGACGTGGTGCATACCATCTCGAAGATGGCCGGCCACCATGAGGTGGCCATGCCCGCCGATGTGGACGGCAGCGAGAATCTGATCGCCGAGATCGACGGCGAAACCTCCTGCGTGGTGGTGCAGAACCCCGACGTCTTCGGCAATCTGCGCGATCTCACCCCGATCGCACAGGCCTGCCACAAGGCCGGCGCCCTGCTGATCGCGGTGTTCACCGAGGCGGTCTCGCTCGGCCTCGTCAAGTCGCCGGGCGAAATGGGCGCCGATATCGTGGTCGGTGAAGGCCAGTCCATCGGCAATGCCCTCAATTATGGCGGGCCCTATGTCGGCCTGTTCGCCACGCGCCAGAAATATGTGCGCCAGATGCCGGGGCGCCTGTGCGGCCAGACGGTGGACGCCGAGGGCCGGCGCGGTTTCGTGCTGACGCTCTCCACGCGCGAGCAGCATATCCGCCGCGACAAGGCGACCTCGAACATCTGCACCAATTCGGGCCTGTGCGTGCTGGCCTTCACCATCCACATGGCACTGCTCGGCGAGAAGGGCCTACGCAGGCTCGCCCGCGTCAACCATGCCAATGCGGTGAAGCTGGCCGACATGCTGGCCAAGGTTGATGGTATCGAGATCATCCAGAAGAGCTTCTTCAACGAGTTCACCATCCGGGTATCAGGCAGTGCCGCCTCGCTGCTGGAGAAGCTGGCAGCCCGGGGCATCCTGGGGGGCGTGCCCTATTCGCGCCTGTCGCCCAATGCCGAGCTGAAGGATCTCCTGATCATTGCCTCCACCGAAGTGAACACCGACGAGGATCGCACCGCCCTCGTGAACGCCCTGAAGGAGCTGGTCTGATGCTGAACCGTCAGGGACGTCCCTCCTCCCCAGGAGACGGGGCGGAGGCCATCAATCCCACCTTTACCGGCAATCGCGCCCTCATCATCGAGGAAGCCTTGCTGTTCGAGATCGGTCGCATCGACGTGACCGGCGTCGACGTCGAAGAGGTCGAGGATTTCGAGCCGAGGCTCGGTGCCTTCGAACGCAAGGATCCGATCGGCCTGCGCGGCTTCGCCGAACCGGAGGCGATGCGCCATTTCGTGCGCCTGAGCCAGAAGAACTTCGGCATCGACACCGGGCTTTTCCCGCTCGGCTCCTGCACCATGAAGCACAATCCGCGCCTCAACGAGAAGGTGGCGCGGCTGCCGGGCTTTGCCGACATCCATCCGCTGCAGCCGATCTCGACCGTGCCCGGCGCTCTGGCTGTGATCGATCATCTCGCCCATTACCTCAAGACCCTCACCGGCATGCCGGCGGTGGCGATGAGCCCGAAGGCCGGCGCGCATGGCGAGCTCTGCGGCATGATGGCAATCAAGGCGGCCATCGCGGCCAGGGGCGAAGGCGAGACGCGTAAGGTCGTGCTGGTGCCCGACTCGGCCCATGGCACCAATCCGGCCACCGCGGCCCTGATCGGCTTCACGGTGGCATCGATCCCCGTGCGCGCAGACGGCACCGTCGATCCGGCCGAGATCAAGAAGGCGCTGGGGCCGCATGTCGCCGCGATCATGCTGACCAACCCCAACACCTGCGGGCTATTCGAACGGGACGTGCGCGCCATCGCCGATGTGGTGCATCAGGCCGGCGCCTATTTCTACTGCGACGGCGCCAATTTCAACGCCATCGTCGGCAAGGTCCGCCCCGGCGATCTCGGCGTCGATGCCATGCACATCAATTTGCACAAGACCTTCTCGACGCCCCACGGCGGCGGCGGGCCGGGCGCGGGACCGGTGGTGCTCTCCGACAAGCTCGCGCCCTTTGCGCCGTTCCCCTATGTCGTCAATGCCCGCGTGCTGGTCGAACGGGCCGAAGAAGTGATGAATGGCGAGACGCCCTTCGGCCGCCTCACCGCCTTCCACGGCCAGATGGGCATGTTCACACGGGCGCTGACCTACATGCTCTCGCATGGCACCGACGGCATGCGGCAGGCCTCGGAGGATGCGGTGCTCTCCGCCAACTATATCCGCGCCGGCCTGGCTGATCTGATGTCGGCCCCCTTCGGCGACCAGCCCTGCATGCACGAGGCGCTGTTCGACGACACCTGGCTCAAGGATACCGGCGTGACCACGCTCGATTTCGCCAAGGCGATGATCGACGAGGGCTATCATCCGATGACGATGTATTTCCCCCTCGTGGTGCATGGCGCCATGCTGATCGAGCCGACGGAGAGCGAATCCAAGGCCTCGCTCGACCTCTTCATCGCCACGCTGCGCGACCTTGCCCTGTCGGCCAAACGTGGCGAGACCGAGCGCTTCTCCGGTGCCCCCTACCACGCCCCGCGCCGGCGCCTGGACGAAACCCGTGCCGCCCGCCAGCCCGTGCTGCGCTGGACGCCCCCGGAGCCGATCAAGGACGCAGCGGAATAGAAAACGATCATGCCCGCCGGGCACAAGCTCGGCGGGATTTTCACATCACCGGGCAAGGCATGGGCTTCTTCCAGCTCTTCATCGACCGCCACCTCGATATCGAGACGATCCAAGGCGCCATCCGGCACTATTTCGGGCCTGAGCGGGCGATCGCCTATTTCAGGTCCAAGGACGAGATGATTGAGAGCTGGGGAGCGGGTAGCGACACGCCGCTCGACGTCCATGTCGTCGTGCGGCCCCTGAGCGAAACCTATCCGCTCTTGATCGAAGTCTGGCAGCCCGGCCCGGACTCGCTCGAAGAGGAGCGGCGCTTCGCCATCTATTTTTCGAAAGCCGCGAACTGCCGCTCGATCATCACCGACGAGGAATTGAACCCCTATAGCTGGTATTGCGTGCATCCATCGGGGACGGTCGAGACAGTCTATCTCACCGATGCCGACATGGGCGTGGAGGAGGGGTGACAGCCAAAAATATGCTCGAACGATATATACGCTTGGTCAATATGGTCTCGCCAAGAAGCGACCCGTTAATTATTCACATTTTGACAGCGGCTATTCCGCCCCACCAATGTCAATGCCTCGGTAAGAATGGATGAGGATAGTTAAAATATACACGCAAATCATCTCGTATTGTTTTGGTAATATATAACACCGCCAACATGCAAATACCTGCCATGACCGCCGTGAACGATCCTGGCATTTCCAATGCCGCCATCATAAGAAGCACAAAGGGTATCGAAACAAAATTAAGAAACGCTCCCTCATGCTTATTCGGATCCCACATGCCAAGTAATGTTTTCAGCATAATGCGAATTCTCACGGAATTATAAATAACCATTGTCGCGTTAATTACTAAAATTGAAAATATAGAATCATATTTGATTATGTCCTTGTATACAAAAGACATAACAATTACACAAATATTCATGCTTGCTATGTCCAAAATCAGAGTCTGAATGGAAGGCGAAATAGCAGCTCTCAGAAATCTGACCTTTAGCGCATATCCCGCCCCAAACCCCGGCGCCATTGCGGCCAACTCGCGATCGGCCGATACGTGATGATTGAAATTCCAAATCTTCTTGGCCTGCTCCAATGTGGTTGAATTCAACATGGCGAGAAAGAGCCATATGAGATTCGGAGGCTGTTTTATCCCCCCACCGAAGAGATACTGAAAACCTATAAGAACGCCGCCGATCAGTCCGAGGACCACCAGACGCTGCAGAAACTCCTTCATCACATGCGACCATCGAAAACCGTTTTCCAGATCCTTCCACAAAAGACAACGCAATGCCTCTGACCCTGAAATTGAATTCAACTCTGAATTATCTCCGCCGAAAACACTCGTAATTTCAGAATAAACTGTTGCGTTATTTTTACTAAATTGACGTTTATTTACAAAAATATACCCTATCGCTCGGACGACGGTATCTACTTTATGCTCGGCTGCCACTGAAGGATCGCGTTTTGAGGGCAGCAAGACGGGCCTGTAGAACCAGGCGGCCGCGGCAATGAGGCATGCTGTCAGCACCGTCACGCCCCATCCGAAGAAATGGGGAATCCTCGCGCCCCACATCGCCTCTTCTAGTCCCAACAGTATTATCGCGATGTAGAAGAAAAGCCATCCGTACCCCTGCAATCGCCCCATATTGCTGGGGTTCATTCGCAAGGCGATCAATCCTCCCATGATAACGCTGATCTGGATGGCGCATGAAACCAGTCCCTCGATCGGCGAGCGTCGGGCCAGCCCGATGATCAACGATGGCACTATGATCTGGGCTGCTGCGAAAAGAAGGAGTCCCTCGACGGCATAGCGGCCGAGGCGAGGAACGAGGAGGGCAGCCGCTACTTCCGCGCGGCGACGGGTCGCTTCCAAGGCATAGAACCAGCACGCAGCAGAACAACCGAGATAAATCAAGACGATGCGCGCAGAGGCATGATCGCCAAAGCTGAGTAATGGGGACAGGAGGAAGGTCGCCACAAACCAGAATAGGCAAGTGCATCCGAGCGTGGGGTCGCACCCCAGCGTCGATCTCAGCCAGATCTGCTCCCGCTTCATTGCGCAATCTCCACGAAGAGATCCTCGATGCCGAGCGCTCTGACACCCGCCCGGCGAGCGAAATCGGGCCAGTCTTCGGCGGGCGAGCGCCGAAGCACCAGCGAGATGGCGCCATCGGCCAGAATTCGACGATGAAGCTCTCCTACCATGGAGCTTTCCGACAGTGCATGGGACGGCACGACCACCTGGGCCACGCATTCCTTGAGATCGTCCACCGGAGCATCCAGGATGAGACGCCCTTGATGCAGGAACAAAATACGCGACGCCACACGTTCGAGATCCGACACGATATGCGTCGAGAACAGCACGGTTGTTCCGCCTTCACCGGCGCGGCCCACGATGTCGCGCAAAAGGTCCCGGCGGGCCGCGGGATCGAGCGCGGAGGCGGGCTCGTCCAAGACCAGAAGCTCTGGACGGGTGGCCAGGGCCCGCACCAGTTCGACCTGTTGACGTTCTCCCGGCGAAAGTGCCGAGAGCTTGCGATCAATCGGGATTTGGGCACGCCTCAGTTCCTCGTTCACATAGTCTCGATCCAACCTCGGATAGAGCCGAGCGATGAAGTGCATCATCTGCTTGACCGACATCCATTCGAGTGCAGTCGGGGTCTGTGAAACATAGGCCAGACGTGCCTTGACATCGTCGCCCATCGTCAGTGCCGCTTCGCCGAGGACCCAGGACATGCCGGCCTCGACCTCGATCAGGCCAAGCAAGGCCCGGATCAGCGTCGACTTGCCGGCGCCGTTTCGCCCGACGAGCCCGACGATCTCGCCGGGCTCTATGCGCAGGCCGACATTGCTAAGGGCCTGCTGCGTACCGTAGAACTTGCTCAGCCCGGCCGCTCGTATCGGCGTCGCTGCCGGGATCGACTGTATCGACGCAAAACCCGTCATTCCTTCCCCTCCAGCAAGGCAGCGAGCCGGCGCAAGATGACGTCGCCGGGCAATTCTAGTTCGCGCGCCTGACGCGCCATTTCCACAAGATGAGGTTCGATCAGCCCCAGGCGTTGATCGAGCGAGGCGGCACGCCGGGACGACGACGCGACGATCATGCCGCGCCCCTGCAGGCGCTCGAGATGCCCTTCGGTTTCCAGCAGTGAATAGGCACGCGACACCGTCATCGGATTGATGGCGTGAAAGGCCGCGACGTCCCGGACGGAGGGTAACGACGCGCCCTTCTGCAGTTGGCCGCTCACGATCATCCGGCGCAACTGACCGGCGATCTGCCGATAGATCGGCTCGGCGGCACCGGGCAATATGGTGAGGTCGGAAGCGTCCATGTGTATCAATATAGCAATACACTTGCGGCATGCAATCGCCATGAAAAGGAACGGTAGCCTCAGCCCCTGTTGTGCTCGCTCACCTTCACCCGCCTCGGCGCGAAATGAGCTTCCAGTACCGGCAGGGCCCGGCGGGGATCGCAGCGCCCGCACATGAAGATGTCGAGGGCGGCATAGCCTGTCTCGGGCCAGGTGTGGATGCTGATATGGGATTCGGCGAGCAAAGCGACGCCGGTGAGGCCGCCGGTGTCGCCGAAACCGTGCAGCTTGACACCGAGCACCGTGGCGCCGCAGGCGGCCGCGGCCTCGCGCAAGGTATGCTCGATGCCCGCGGCATCGGTGAGGCCCCGGCAGTCCCAGAAATCGATGAGCAGATGCAGGCCGGGGGCAAAGGCCTGGGCCTGGGCGGAGGCCCCATCTATCAGCGGAGCCGGCTCGGCTCCCGAGATTTGTGCTTGCGCTGCCAATGGCTTTCCCTGATCTGCCCGCGCCATCACAGCACCGTTTCGAAAGGATGGCCACTATAGGCCATGGCCTTCTCCGCCGCACGCACGCCATGCGTATAGGCTTCCTCGAAGATGGAAACGCCGCTCATGTCGGAATGGGCGGTGAAGATGGGCGGCCGCTGCTGCAGCCCGGCCCGCCGCTGGCCGCCCCAGATGAAGCCCGGCACCGGCCGGATCATGGCATGGCCCCAGACCCAGACATCGGCCCGCTCGACATGGCCTTCGAGTTCGGGATGCACGGCCAGGAGTTCCTTCAGGAAGGTCGCCTGCCATTCTTCCAGGGAGCGGGCGAGCGCCTCGCGGCGGGCGTCCTCGGGCGGCAGGTGGCTGATCGGCCAATAATAGGTCAGCACCGTCCTGGTCGGGCGCATCTGCGTGATCTGGTGGGTGGCGACGACATAGCCGAGCAAGGGGCTGTCGAAGACGACATTGTCCCAGCTCAGATTGGCGCCGGTGCCGCCGGGCAGGCGGCTCAGCGTGATGTTGGCGACGGCCCAGGGCGCGTAGGAGAAACCGGCGGCAAGGTTCTGGTCGCGCAGCAGCCGCGCCGTGACGAAATGCGGCGTCGCCAGGATGGCCGCCTTCGCCTCGATGCGGAGGGCCTTGTCTTCAGCCGCGTCCCAGACGTCGACGGCCACCCCATTGCCTTTCGCTTCGACGGCATGGGCGAGCGAACGCGTCCTTATGCGCGGGCCGAGCGCATCGGCGAGGCGGCGCGCCAGATAGCCATTGCCCTCCGGCCAGGTCACCAGGCCCTGGTCCTCGGCATCGGCGCCACGGCCATTGCGGGCAGCGAAATAATGGATGCCGGCCCAGGCCGAGACATCGCGCGAGCGCGTGCCGTAGTCGTCGCGGCAGCAATAGTCGACATACCAGGCCAGGGACGGCGAGCGATAACCCTCCCACTCCATCCAGGCCGCCATGGTGAGGCCATCGAGCGCCATCAGATCGGCGTCCTGCGAGCTCAGGTCGAGCGGAATGGCGAAGGCGCGCCGGCCGTCGCTGCCAATGCGCTGGCGAAACGCCTTCATCGCCGCAAAGAAACGCTTGCCGTCGGCCTCCTCGTCGGCATCGAGGCCGATGGCAGGCATCAGGCCTTCCTGCCAGCGTCCATAGCGATAGAGCCGCTCCGAAGGATCCGCACAGAGGGCGTATTCGTCATAGATGGCCGTGCCCTTGGCGTCGTAGCCGGTGATGATGCCGAAATCCTGGAACAGCGCCCTGACCGCCCTGGCCTCCTCGGTGAGCAGCGGCACGTAGTGGGCGCCCCAGGGAAAGGCACAGACCTCGTTGCGGCCGCTGGCGGCATTGCCGCCGGGAGCAGCCTCGAGGTCGAGCAGCAGGAAATCGTCATAGCCCGCCTTGGCGAGACGATAGCCCGCGCCGAGGCCCGCTATGCCGCCACCGACGACGAGGATGCCGGTTTTCAGCGTCTCTCCCGGCGCCGGGAAGCCGCCGCTCCGCAGCCTGTGACCGATGCGGGAAGACGCGCCCACCAGATCCCCGGGCACGGAACCGCCCTCGCCGCCGCCCGGCACCCCCTTGCCCGCCAGCAAGTCTCCGCCCACCAGCCCGGCGCCGGCCAGGCCGAGCGAGGCGGCCCCCAAAGCGAGGAATTGCTTGCGGCTGATCCGGGTCATGGCAGCGCCATGGTGTGCCGGTCTTCAGACCGGCATGGAACCACTGCCAGGATACCGGTCCCGCCCCATCCCTCGATGGGGCTGAGAAGACTGGCACACCATATCTCAATAAATGAGGTAATTGCCCCACTCCTCGTCGAAATAGCGCACCAGCGGCTGGTCATCGAGGCGCTGGATGGCGGTGGCGACATGGGCCATGTCGGGCGGGAACTGGAACATCGCCTGCATGGTCGGCAGATCAAGGAAGCGCAGCCCCTCAGGCAGGCGGTCCGGCGGGCGATAGGGTGAGAAGGAGCCGATGATGAAGCCCCATTCCCCGAAGGACGGCACGAAGAGGTGATAGGCCGCGGTCTGGAAGCCGGCCGCTGCCAGCGTGTTGTTGACGCACCAGAAGGATTTGCGCGCGACCAGAGGCGAGGTGCTCTGGATCACCACCAGGCCGTCCTGGTTCACCGCCGACTTCAGGAGGCGGTAGAAGGTGAGCGAATAGAGCTTGCCGATCGAGAAATTGGACGGATCGGGCAGGTCGATGATCACGGCGTCGAAGCGCATCTCGGCAGGCTTCTGTTCACGCAGCCAGAGGAAGGCGTCGGCGTTGATGAGGGTCAGCTTGGGCGAGGACAACGAGCCGCCATTGAGACCCGTCATCATCTCGTTGTGCGAGAACAGGCGCGTCACGGCCGGATCGAGATCGACCATGGTGACCGCTTCGACCGCCGGGTATTTCAGGACCTCCCGCAGGGCCAGCCCGTCGCCGCCGCCGATGATCAGCACCCTGCGCGGGGCCTTGAGGGCGCTCATCACCGGATGCACCAGGGCCTCGTGGTAGCGATATTCGTCGAGCGAGGAGAATTGCAGGTTCGAATTGAGGAAGAGGCGGATGTCGCGCTGCTGGCGCGTGACCACGATGCGCTGATAGGGCGTGGATTCGGCGTAAACAACCGTGCCCGGATAGGCGCTCGCCTCCGCAATCGACTGGATGCGCTCGGACCAGACGAAGCCGGCACCGAGCGCGGCCAGGACCACGAAGGCGGCGGCCTTGTGCGCGCCGCGGCGGAGGATGGGCGCCTTGATGGCGTAGAGCACCCAGATCGCCACCAGCGTATTGAGGATGCCGAACAGGAAGGCCGAGCGGATCAGGCCGAGATAGGGCACCAGCACCAGCGGAAACAGCAGGGAGGCGAAGAGCGCACCGATATAGTCGAAGGTGAAGACCTTGGAGACCAGGTCCTTGAAGGCAAGCCGTCCTTCCAGGATGCGCAGCAGCAGCGGGATTTCGATGCCGACCAGGATGCCGATGACCCCGACCAGGGAGTAGAGCCAGAGGCGGAAGGAGGCGACATGGTCGAACAGGATGAAGAGGGCAGCGGCCGAACTGCCGCCGACCGCCCCGACCAGCAGCTCGATGCGGACGAAATGGCCGAGAAGGTCGCGCTCGAGATAGCGTGACAGCCAGGAGCCCACGCCCATGGCGAAGAGATAGGTGCCGATGATGGTGGAGAACTGCGTGACGGAATCGCCAAGGAGATAGCTCGCCAGCGTGCCGGCGATCAGCTCGTAGATCAGCCCGCAGGTCGCGATCACGAAGGCGGAGAAGAGCAGCAGGATTTCCACGTACGCGCCTTACACCAATCTGCGTTGAGACTGCTTCTTCCTCGGACCGCAGGCGTCTCGCCTGCTCTTCCTATCGGCCTGTCGCGACGCTTCCAAGAGCAGGCGAGACGCCTGCGGTCCCAGGAGAATCGACGCCCTCAGCCATGGATGGCCGAGGCGATGATGATTGCGATGCCGAGCGCCACCGCACCCAGGAAGATCGCCATCGCGGTGTTGCGTTTCTCGCATAATTCCTTCCACACCTGCACCTTCGGGGTCAGCAGGTCGAGCAGCCAGAAGGCGATGACGAAGACGATGAGGCCGATGCCGGAATAGACCAGCGAGGCCACCACATATTTCAGTTCGATCAGGCCAGAGACATCCATGAAAGCCCCCTATTTATGATATGAATAGCCGCCACCGCCGGAGCTTCTGCCGCCGCCGAACCAGCCGAAGGAGCCGCCATCGTCGCTGCTCCTGATGCCGCGACTGGTGGTCTGCTTGGCGTGCCACATATTGGCCAGCGAATAACCGCCGAAATTGCCGAGGGCCATGCCGAACACGACGGCCCCGGCGAAGATCATCTGAATCCTGCTCACGTGTCCTCGCTGCTGGAACTGCTGCTGGAATCGTCGCTCGATGAGGAACCACCGCTGTCGTCGTCATCGTCGCTGCTCGACGACCACCAATTGTCGGTCCCGGAATCGGAGCTGCTGCTGCCGGCGGCGGCAACGAAACCGCCCGCCGCCAGGTTGCCGGACACCGATGGCGCTTCCTCGTCGATGCCGCCCTGCTCCCAGCGCGACTGCTCGAAGCGCCGGTCGCGGAAGAAGCCGAAGCCGGCGCCGAGAGCCAGGAGGCCGACGGCACCGAGATAGTTCGACCAGATCGGCACGGCGTGCCGGACCGTGACGGTGAATGTCTCCGAAGGCAGAGGATTGGCGGGCGCAGGGGCAATGGTGGGCTGCGAGGAGGGGAAGCTGCCGCCCTGGCCATTGTTGCGCAACCAGGTCTGCAGGTAATCCTCGCGCGCCACCATCGGCACGGTCTCCGCCACCTTGGTGAACAGGCCGGCATTGGTGTCGATCAGCAATTTGTAGGTGCCTGCCGGCACCGGCGACAGCAATTCGCTGGTGCGCTCGGTGACCCGCCCGCTGCTGTAGTTCTCCAGCCCCTGGGAGGCATGATAGCTCCTGTTGGTCTCGACATTGACCAGGGCGACGTCGAGCTCCAGCCAATCGTCTTTCAGTTCGGCGCTGGTCTCGAACTCGACATTACCCCGGCCGTCCAGGCGGAAAGGTTCGGAGGCGAAGGTCTTACCCTTGTCGGCGGAGGTCAGGGTGAAGGTCTGCGAGGCGACCTGACGCCCGGGCGAGAGGGCGAGCGAGCCGAACTGCAACAAGGTCGCCACTCCGAGCGCTGCGAGCGGCACCCTCAGCCAGCGCCGGTGCGGGTTGGGCTGGTTGACGCCGGGCCCGTCGCGCTCGTCCGCGAGCGGCAGCTTGAAGGCCTCGGCCACCAGGCTGGGTTCGAGATAGACGCCTTCAGAGACGATGATCTCCTCGTCATTGCTCTCGACCATCAGCCGGTGAGGCGAGGCGATATAATCAGCCGTCTCGGTGACGTCCGCCGTGGAAGCACGCCAATAGAATTCGCCGGCGACATATTTGGTGAGCGCCTGTCCCTTGCTGAAGAAGGCATAGCGCCGCCCCTCGACCGTAAGGTCGATGGTATTGCCCGCGCCCGGCACGTCGCGGGTAAGCATCTTCACCAGCGTCCAGTGGCCCTGCTCCCGGACCAGGAAACGATAGCCCCGATAGGGGTTGAACAAGAGATATTCGATCCATTCGTAATATCCCGTGCGATCGCTCCGGCGCATATAGCCGACGACCTCCCACTCGACGTCCTGCAGCCGCCCGCGGGAACCGATGGGAACCTCCGAGGGCTCGAGCGCCGCCTGGGCCTTCTGGATGATGCGCAGATTCTCGTCGGCGACGTCGATCAGCGAGGAACACTGGCTGCAGGTGGCGCTGATCGACTGGCCGACGGCGCGCAAGGTCACCGCCCCACCGCAATTGGGGCAGGCAAAGGTTCGTGGCCGGCCGGGCGGCCTTGGCGCGGGTACGGCCGGCGATGGTGCTGGCGGCGCGAGAGGCTCGTCCATCACCAGCCCTCCAGCGGCCTGAGATTGGAGAAGCGCAAGGCGTCCCATTCGAGATAACGGCCGAGATAGGCACTTGCCTCCTTGCCGTCATGTTCGAGCGTGGCGAATTCGCCATCGGCACCGACGCAATCGATCGACACGGTACGTCGCCCTTTGGGTGCGGCGAAAGGCAGTTCGCCTTCCGAGCCCAGGCAGGTCGCCAGCTTGATGTCGACCGCCCTGAGCTGGACGCCATTTATCGTTACCGAGAAACCCGGCCTGATGCCGGCGGCACCGGTCTCGTTCCCCTCCAGCAGCGGCCGGCAGCGCTCCAGCGCCTCGCGCACGCCGCCCCAGGAGTTCTCCTCCGCCTCCAGGCTCACCGAGAAGAACCCCTGAGCCTCGCCGATCCAGCCTTCCCGGCCGTCATCCATCAGCATGTGCCATTCGTTCCACAGCCCGTCGCTCCAGCCGATCTTCAGGCGCCCGATGACGGTGAAGGACTGGCCGTCGAACACACCGCCGGTGCCGAGCTGGAGGGGGCTCATGTCGTCGGGCAGCGCCGCCATCACCCCGAGCGAGGTCACGTCGACATCGGTGCGCACCACCATGGACTGGCAATAGGCACAGACGGCATAGACCGACTGCGCCGACCGGAACACGACATCCGCTCCGCAGGAAGGGCAGGCGAATTTACGCATTGGGCCTCGTATGGATCACGGGATTGACCGGCCTGTTCGGCCAAGCAGAGTTTCGCGGCGAGCAGGGCGAAGTCCGGTCTATTTGATCCGGGATAGCAGTTCGGCCTTCTTGGCGTCGAATTCCTGCTGGGTAAGGATGCCCTTGGCCAGCAGCCCGCCGAGTTTTTCGAGGAGCTGGATCGGATCCTCCGCCGGCTGCGGGGGCGCTGCCGGCGCCGAGGGAGCCTGCGCCGGCGCCGCATTGGCAAAGCCCTGTGCCATGGCCTGGCCGATTGCCATGCCGGCGCCGAGCCCTGCCCCTGCTCCTGCCAGGCCGCCCGGATTCTCGGCGGCAAGCGGGATGGATTCGGCCGTCTGGAACTGGGCGTAGCGATTGAGATCGCCCAGCATGTTCATGGAACTGGCCTTGTCGAGGATACGCTGGAGTTCCTCCGGCAGCGACAGGCTCTGGACGTAGAAGCTCTTGACGTCGATGCCATAGTCACGCAGCGCCGGGCGGATGGCTTCCGCCAGCTTCTGGGAGAAAGCCTCCTGGTTGGCGGCCATGTCGATGAAGGCGACATTGCTCTGGCCGAGCGTCGAGGCGATGGCCGTGAGCACGGCACCGCGAAGCTGCCCCTCGATCATCTCGGAGGTGCAGCGCTCGGCCGTACCGACCAGCCGCGACCAGAACGCGCCGACATCGCCGATCGCATAGGAATAATTCCCGAAGGCGCGGATGCGGATCGGGCCATATTCCTTGTCGCGGATGGTGAGGGGCTGGGTGGTGCCCCATTTGCGGTCGATCTGGTCCTTGGTGTCGAAGAAATAGACGTCCGACTTGAAGGGCGATTCGAAGAACTTGTCCCAGTTCTTCAGATAGGTCAGCACCGGCAGGGTCTGGGTGGTGAGCGTATAGGTGCCGGGGCCGAAAATGTCGGCGATCTTGCCTTCGTTGAAGAAGGCCGCCTTCTGCGTCTCGCGCACCACGAGCTGGGCGCCGTTCTGGATTTCCATGCCGGACATCGGGAAGCGGTAGGCCAACAGGCCCGGCTCCTCGGCCGTCCACTGGATGACATCGATAAATTGCTTGGAGATGAAGTCCAGAATGCCCATGCCCGTATGCTCCATACCGACGGATCGCAAGCCGCACACAGCCTACTCTACCTAGCACGCGTGGCAATGGGAAAGGGTAACCCAAGAGACAGCATCATCTGCATCAGTATAGAGCCGCAGAACCGGCCTTCTTGGAGAACGGCGAAACCCCTCCATGCCTTTTGCGGGAGAATATGACAATCAGTGACGGATCAAGGGCATCGTTGCGATCGATATCGTCTTTTCGTGTGCTGCCGGCCATGCTGGCGAAATGTCGCCCCCCGCAATGGGAGAAGATGCCGTGATCCCGAACCCTGCTGCCCGCGAATGGAACCGACGGCCCTGCCCAACGTGACATTAACGCACCAATTGGTTACTTAGTTTGGGAAACCGTCACGGCATTGTTTGCACCCATTCCAAAAACGTGAAAAAAGCACGATCACTCCAAGCTCTTTCAAACCACCGGAGACTACTCGATGACCGACAGTGCCGATCTCGGCCCCCGCGAGGCGATGGAATATGATGTCGTCGTGGTCGGCGCCGGACCTGCCGGTCTGGCGGCCGCGATCCATCTCAAGCAGCTCAATCCCGAAACCAGCGTGGTGGTGGTGGAGAAGGGCTCGGAGGTCGGCGCCCATATCCTCTCCGGCGCGGTGATCGATCCGGTCGGCCTCGACAAGCTGCTGCCCGAATGGCGCGAGGCGGAGGACCGCCCGCTGGTGACCGAGGTCACCGAGGACCAGTTCTATTATCTCGGCCCGTCCGGCGCCCTGCGCCTGCCCAATTTCGGCATGCCCAAGCTGATGTCGAACCACGGCAATTTCGTCGGCTCGCTCGGCAATGTCTGCCGCTGGCTGGCAGTCCAGGCCGAAGCGCTCGGTGTCGAGATCTATCCGGGCTTTGCCGCCGCCGAAGTGCTCTATGACGACAAGGGCGCGGTGATGGGCATCGCCACCGGCGACATGGGCATCGGCCGCGACGGCCAGCCCAAATCCGGCTTTACCCGCGGCATGGAACTGCACGGCAAATACACCCTCTTCGCCGAGGGGGCCCGCGGCAGCCTGACCAAGACGCTGATCGCCAAGTACAATCTGGCCGATGGCCGCGAACCCCAGAAATTCGGCATCGGCATCAAGGAACTCTGGCAGATCGATCCGGCCAAGCACGTGCCGGGCCGGGTGCAGCATTCCTTCGGCTGGCCGCTGGATTCGAAGACGGGCGGCGGCTCCTTCCTCTATCACCTCGAAAACAACCAGGTGGTGGTGGGCTTCGTCATCCACCTCAACTACACCAACCCCTATCTCTCCCCGTTCGACGAGTTCCAGCGCTTCAAGCACCATCCGCTGATCGCCCCGACCTTCGAGGGCGGCAAGCGGATCGCCTATGGCGCGCGCGCCATCACCGAGGGCGGCTACCAGTCGGTGCCCAAGCTCTCCTTCCCCGGTGGCGCCCTGATCGGTTGCGCAGCCGGCTTCGTCAACGTGCCGCGCATCAAGGGCAGCCACAATGCCGTGTTGTCGGGCATGCTGGCGGCCGAGCACCTTTCCAAGGCGCTGGCCGAGGGCCGTTCGCATGACGAGCCCGCCTCCTATGAGGCTGCCTGGCGCTCCAGCGAGATCGGCCGCGACCTCTACAAGGTGCGCAACGTCAAGCCGCTATGGTCCAAGCTCGGCACCTTCGCCGGCGTGATCCTCGGCGGCATCGACATGCATCTCAACGAGAAGCTCGGCTTCTCCCTGTTCGGCACCCTCAAACATGGCAAGCCCGACTATGCCACCCTGAAGCCGATCGCCGAGAGCAAGCCGATCGACTATCCCAAGCCGGACGGCAAGCTCTCCTTCGACAAGCTTTCCTCGGTGTTCCTGTCCTCGACCAATCACGAGGAGGACCAGCCGATCCATCTCACGTTGAAGGATCCCAAGGTCCCGATCGAAAAGAACCTGCCGCTCTATGGCGAACCGGCCCGGCTCTATTGCCCGGCGGGTGTCTATGAAGTGGTCTATGGCGACGAGGCGGCCAAAAAGGATCCGCGCTTCGTGATCAACGCGCAGAACTGCGTGCACTGCAAGACCTGCGACATCAAGGATCCGGCCCAGAACATCAACTGGGTGACGCCGGAGGGCGGCGGCGGCCCGAACTATCCGAACATGTAAGCGGAGCGTCTACGGGTGAAGGCGCTTCTTTACGCCAGCCTCGGGGTCGTTCTCCTGGGCGTCGGCCTCTATCTGCAGTTCGGCACGGCCGGGGTTTCTCCGGCCGACAGGCTGCGTTGCGAGCAGGCGATCGAGAAGGTCTATGGCGACAGCGACGAGGCCAAATATACGCTCCTGCCCAAATGCAACGAGCCCGGCATGGTCGCCATGATGGATACGAGGATCGGCGGCGCCGGCGCCGAGCAGGCCGCCCAGGCGATTGCGTCCGCCAATCGCAGCGATCTCGTCGGCATCCTCATCAATTGCGCCCTGATCGGTGCCGGTATCGGTGCCCTGGGTGCGGCGGCCGCAGCCTTCCGCCAGTCGAAAAAGCAGGCCGCCTGACGGAGGAAAAATGGGGGCGGGTCTTTAGACCCCGCCCACGAGTACCGCCTCACGCATAGAGCGCCTTCACGGCCGTCTTCTCCAGCAGGTCCCGGGTGCGGGGCGTATCTTCGGTGACGAGCGTATCGATCGCCGACAGCGCAGCGAAATGGTGTGCTGCCGCAGAACCGAACTTATCCGGGGTCGCCACCGCGACGATCTCGGCAGTGGCCTTGATCATCGCGGCCTTGATCGCAGCCTCGTCATAGCCGGCGGTAGTCAACCCGAATTCCTCATGAATGCCATGCACGCCGATGAAGCACAGATCGGCGTTGATGGCGTAAAGCTGGTCGAGCACGCGCGCACCCAGGACCATCTGGCTGCGCTTGTCGAAGACGCCGCCGAGCAGGATGACCTCCAGATGCGGATGCTCGGTCGTGGCCGTCGCCACCAGTGGACTGTTGGTGACGATGGTCGCCCTCAGATCGCGCGGCAGCTGTCTGGCCACTTCGAGATTGGTGGTGCCGCCGTCGATGAGGACCACCTGATCCGGCAGCACGAGCCCAGCCGCCGCCCGGGCCAGGCGCGTCTTCAAGGCCGCCGCGATCTTGTAGCGCCCCTGGAAGGGCAAGCCTCCCGGCGAGACCGGCAGGGCAGCGCCGTGGACGCGCTTGATCAGGCCTTCGGCCGCCATGTCACGGAAATCGCGCCGAATGGTGTCCTCGGATACCTCGAAATGCGCCGAGACCTCCTGCGTCGACAGCCTGCCCTTGGCCTCCAACTGCGACAGGACGAAAGCCCGCCGTTCGTCAGGCGTGGATTCGATCGGCATGACGATTCCTCAATTGCACGTTTATGACGATATCGGTAGATACATGAACACCTATCACAGCACCAGCCGATGGATCCAGCATGAAAGAGCTCCTCCTGAAGGGGAATGTCATCCTCGAAGACGCCATTCACGAAGACGCCGTCATCCGCTGCGTGGACGGCCGGATCGCCACGATCGAGCCTCATGCTCGCGAGCATGAAGGCAAAGGACTGCTTGATTTCAGCGGCCGCTACCTGTCGCCGGGTTTCGTCGACATCCACGTGCATGGCGGCGCCGGCGCCGACTATATGGACGGCACGGTGGAAGCCGTGCGGCGGACCAATATCGCCCATGCCCGGCACGGCACGACCTCGATCTTTCCGACCACGACGACGGGATCCTTTGCCCAGCTCGATGCGATGGTGAAAGCGTGCGAAAACGTGCAGGCCTCGTGGACGCCCGCGGACGGCGCCCGCATAGCCGGCATCCACTTCTACGGCCCCTATTTCGCGGCGGACAAGGTCGGCATCCACGCACCGGAAGGCCGGCGCGATCCGGTGCGGGAGGAATACGAATATTTCCTCGGCCGAGAAATCATCAAGATCGCCACCTGCGCCTCCGAATTGCCCGGCGCCCTGGATTTCTTCGATCATGCCCGCGAACGGGACTGCTTCATCACCTGCGGCCATTCCAACGCCTGCTGGGATGAACTCGAGGCGGCTTTCACGCATGGCATGCGCCATGTCGACCATTTCTGGTGTGCCATGAGCTCGGTCGCCTCCCTGCGCAAGCGCTTCGGCACGCCGATGCAGGCCGGCATGGAGCAGTATGTCCTCGCCAACCCGGCGATGAGCACCGAGGTGATCGCCGACGGCATCCACCTCTCGGACGATCTCCTGCGCTTCGCCTTCCGCCTGATCGGGCCTCGGCGCTGCTGTCTCGTCACCGATGCGAACCGCGCCATGGACATGCCGCCGGGCCAATACCGCTTCGGATCGCAGGCAGACGGCAGCTGGGTCTGGAGCGACGGCCATTCCGTCCGGGGCGATGACGGCAGCCTGGCGAGCTCGATGCATGGCATGGACCGGATGGTGAAGACCATGGCGAAGGCCATCGGCCAGGATCTGCCGGCCATCATCCGCATGGCCTCGCTGACGCCGGCCGAGCTTACCGGCATTGCCGGCGAGGTCGGCAGCCTGACGCCGGGCAAGCGTGCCGACATCGTGGTTCTCGATGAGAATTTCGAGGTCGAACGCGTCTTCATCGGTGGCGAGCCCCTGCCCGTCGCCGATGCGAGGCCCGATCAGGCGGCCTGAGCACCAACCGCCCTCGCCCCGCAGCAGGCCGCGGGCGGAGTCACGGCGTTGCCGATGATGGCGGGTTCTGCGCGCTGGTGAAGATGAAATCCTCGGGTGGCAGCGAGCCGTAGACGAAGGGCTCCTGCCGGTTTGCGGTGCGCGACATCACATCGCTGGTCACGAAGCGGAACACCTTGTTGATCTCCAGCCCCGGTTCCACCACCCGCCTGGCAAAGGCTTCGGCAAAGGCGCTGTGCTGGCTGTCGCCATCCTCGGCCACCGTGCCCTCCTTGGCCGAATAGACCACCAGCGTCGCTCCCGACGGCTCGACCCGCGAAAGGCCGCGCCCCACCGAGCGGGTTGCGGCCGTCATCGCCATCTGCGCGGCAAAGGGATTGTTGCGGCAGGCATCCAGCAGCACCAGCTTCAGACGGCGCGCGCCGCTCAACGCCGACAGGACGCGCTGCAGGCTGACGGTTTCATCAGGGACATCGCGATCGGACTGCAACCTTGCATCGACGGGAATGAGGTAGTTCTGCCCCGTCAGCTCCATGCCGTGGCCGGCATAATAGAGGATGGCCCAGTCGGCGGCGTCCGCCTTGGCGGAAAAGGAGCGCAGGGCCTCGACCAGGCCGGCGCGACCGAGATCGTAGGCGACCGTGACGTCCTGCACGCCGGCCGTTCGCAGGGCCGCGGCGACGAGGTCGGCGTCGCGCCTGGGATTGGGCAATTGCGACACGGTCGCATAGCGTGAATTGCCGATGACCAGCGCAACCCGCCGCGATCCTTCGGCAGCGGCCTTCTGGGAGGCGGCGGGCGCATCCTTCTTGCCGGCTTCGGCCTGCTGCACCGCCTTCGAGGCACGAAACACCGTCACATAGCGCTGGACATTGGGCAGGTTCGGATTGATCGAGAAGGCCATTTCCATGTCGGAGAGGCCGGCTTCCCGCTCCTCGAGGCGCCAATGCGCCAGTCCGCGATTGAGATAGGCCTCGGCATAGTCACGCCGCGCCGCGATGGCCGTGTCGCAATCCGCCAGGGCCTCCCGCAACGCGCCCTTGGCCAGATAGAGCGCGCAACGGCCCGAATGGAACTCCGCCATGCCGGGATTCAGGGCGATCGCCCTGCTGACATCGGCAATGGCCTCGTCGATCTCGCCTTTGGCGTAGTGCAGATTCGCCCGGTTGTTATAGGCATTGAAATTGCCGCCATCGGCCGCGATCGCCTTGTCGAAATCGGCCATGGCAAGGTCGTAGCGCTTGAGGTTGACATAGGAATTGGCGCGATTGCTGTAGACCAGCGAGACCCCCTGCTTCAGCGCGATCGCCTTGGTATAGTCGGCGACGGCCTTGTCGTGGCGGCCGAGCCGCTGCTGCAGATTGCCTCGATTGGCAAAAGCAGGCCCCATACGCGGATCGAGATCGACGGCACGCGAATAGTCGACAATGGCATTTTCGATATCGTCCTGCTCCGAGCGGGAATTGGCGCGGTAGAAATAGACTTCCGCCGATCCCGGCTTGATGGCGATGGCCTTGTCGTAATCGTCGATCGCCGCATTGTGGTCGCCGAGCTCGGCATAGCTGAGGCCACGGAAGACATAGGCCAGATAACTCTTGTCGTTATGCCGGATCGAGGCGCCGAGATCGTTGATCGCCAGGCCATACTGCTTCTTCCTGTAATAGGCCCGCCCGCGCTGCAGATAGGCGGTGGCCTGGCTGCCGGGCGTCACCGCAATGCGGTTGATGGCGGTGGTGCAGGCCGGAATGGCGATGGCCGGGTCATCCGAAGCGCAGCCGCCTTTCGGAGCCCCCGCCGCCGGCACGGCCAGCCACAGGGACATCGCCGCAGCCACGGTCATCAGGCGATATGCGTTCATGATCCCGCTCCCCGGCGCCCCCGGCTCGATCTGCCGTCGACATGGCGACGGCAAAACCGCTCGCCTCATGTCCATATCGTGCCGAACATGGCCGTCAATCGAGCACGGGTCGACACCTTTGTTTGCCTGACGCTGTCTCGCGCATCCGGCCTCGAGGCAGGCGTGCTTGCGAACCGACGGCTCCCCCATCAACCTCCAGAGCGCATCAGCCGCACCGCGCATGCGATGGCGAGTACGATCAGCACCAGCGTGAAGCCGACCACGGCCGGCCACCCCCCGACGGTCCAGAACCAGCCGCCGCTCGAGCCCACGATGCTGGCGCCGAGATAATAAGCGAGCATGTAGAGCGAGGCGGCATGGCCTTTGCTCGCACCGCCCAGCCGGCCGACCCAGCCGCTCGCCACCGCATGGCAGGCGAACTGGCCCGCCGTCAGCACGGCGATGCCGGCGATGATGCCGGCGAGGCTCGAGGAGAGCGTGAGGCCGATACCGGCAACCATGGTCAGGAGACCGGCGATCAGCACCGGCGCCCGCCCCAACCGGTCGGCCGCCATGCCGCCGAGCGAGGAAGAGACGGTGCCGAACAGATAGACGGTGAAGATCAGGCCTGTCTGCGTCGGGCTGAGGTCGAAGGGCGGCGCCATCAGTCGGAAGCCGGCATAGTTGTAGACGGTCACGAAACTGCCGAAGCCGCAAAAGGCGATGGCGAACAAGAGCGGCTTCGCCAGCACAACGCCGGGCCTCTCCCGGCCGAAATGCGAAGCCCATGCCCTGAGGTGATAGCGAAGATCGAAACCCTTGCGCGGCGTGAAATGCCGCGAGGGCGGCAGGAGCAGGACGAAGCCGAGGGCCAGGACGAGGCCACCGAGACCGACGATCGCCAGGGCAAGGCGCCAGGTCAGGAATTCAGCGAGGATGCCGGTCAGCACCCGGCCCGCCATGCCGCCGAGCGCCGTGCCGGCGATATAGAGCCCCATGGCAAAACCCAGGCCATTGGGCTCGATCTCCTCGGCCAGATAGGCGATGGCGATGGCCGGTACACCGCCAATGGCCAACCCTTCAACGGCACGCAAGGCGAGGATGGCATGCCATCCCGGCGTGACAGCCACGGCAAGATTGAGCAGGCTGGCAAGACCGATTGAAGCGAACATCAGTTCGCGCCGACCGAATCGCTCCGAAACAGCGGCGGCCGCAAAGATTGCAAAGGCGAGCGCGCCGGTGGTCAGCGAGAGAGCGAACGAACTCTGCGCCGCACCGACATGGAATTCCTCGGCCAGCAACGGCAGCAAGGGCTGCACGCAATAGATCAGCGAGAACGTACCGAAACCGGCGAGGAAGAGAGCGAGACTGATCTTACGGTAGGCAGCCGACCCGCGAGCGACATGGGGCACGGGGGGCGCATAGGCGGCGGGAGCGGACATCACCAAGGGGTCGTATCCCAGCGTCAGCTTGTCAAGCACCGATCCCGGGCCATTCCGGGAGGAGCGATCGATACCTGCCGGCACCGGTGCTATCCAGGGTTGCTGCCCGGCGGCGACCGACCGGAGATGGGCCAAACGGCCCGGCAAAATCGGCAGATTAGCGCGGAGGGTGGGTTGTTCCCTCGCCTCAAAGCAGCCATGGTAGCGGCGAATAATTCGCGACTGCGTCGCCTGTGTCGAGGCGGCCGGCTGATTCGGAGTTTTCTTCCCTGTGCCCCTGTCTTCCCGCACGTCTTTTTCCGCCGCCTTGTTGGCGATCGCCCTCTCGACGACCCTGATAGCGCCGGCACTGGCAGCCAAGGCGCTCGAACGTCCATTCAGGCCGACTTCCGCTTCAGGCAGCCTGTTGGCTGGCAGGCTGGCTGCCAATGTGCGTGACGACGACAATGCGGCCTCCTTCTATGCCAAGGCGCTGAGCAGCGGTCTGTTCAAGGACGAACAGGCTCGGCAGGAGTTGACCAACCGCACCTTCATCGCCTTGCTGACCTCGGGCGAGATGGACAAGGCCGTCACCTTCGCCCGACGCGTGGTGGCGATCGACAAGAAGAACCCGATCGCCCATCTCGTGCTCGGCATCCGGGCGTTGAAGGGGCGGGACTATACCAAGGCCCGCGACGAACTCGCCTTCACGCTCGACAAGCCTATCCTGCAGCTGGCGACGCCCCTGATCTCGACCTGGACCTATGCAGGCGCCGGCCAGACCAAGAAAGGCGTGGTGGCCAGCGACGACATTTCGTCCAATGATGGCTTTTCCACCTTCAAGAATTTCTCCACCGGCATGATGCTCGACATGGCCGGCATGCGCGATGAGGCGATCGCCCGGCTCAAGGACGCCCATGAGCGCGATGCCAATGCCGTCTCCATCGTCGACGCCTATGCCCGCGCACTGGCGCGCGCCGGCAAGAAGGACGACGCGCTCAAGGTGCTGGAAGCCTATTCGGCCAAGGTGCCTCGCCAGCCGATCGTCGCGGCACTGATCGCCGACATCAAGGCGGGCAAGCGCATCGGGCCGGCCGTGACCTCGGCCCAGCAGGGTGCGGCCGATATCCTGGTCTCGGTCGCAGCCGGCATCGCCAAGCAGGGCGGTGCCGACTATGCCGTGGTGTTCTATCGCCTGGCGCTCTATCTGGAGCCCGCCAATGCCACAGCCCTGATCGGCCTCGCCGAACTTTATAGCGACCTCAAGCAGCCCCAGACCGCCGAGACCCTGTTCAAGAGCGTGCCCGCCTCCTCGCCACTCAAGCGCAACGCCGAAATCGAGCTTGCCACCACGCTGGACGAGCTCGACAAGACCGATGAGGGCGTGGCGCATCTGAAGAAGATCATTTCGGCCAATCCGCAGGATCTGGACGCCATCATCTCGCTCGGCGGCATCTTCAACCAGCGCAAGCGCTGGGAAGAGGCGTCCGTGGCGTTCTCCCAGGCGGTCGACGTGATCGGCAAGCCTACCCGCAATGACTGGGCCACCTTCTATTACCGCGGTATCGCCTATGAGCGGATCAAGCAGTGGCCCAAGGCCGAGGCCGACTTCAAGAAGGCGCTGGAGCTCTTCCCCGATCAGCCCTCGGTGCTGAACTATCTGGGCTATTCCTGGATCGACCAGGGCATGCATCTCCAGGAAGGCATGGAGATGATCAAGAAGGCCGTCGATCAGCGTCCGGATGACGGCTATATCGTCGACAGCCTGGGCTGGGCCAATTACAAGCTTGGCCAATATGACGAGGCGGTCGAGCAGCTCGAGCGCGCGGTCTCTCTCAAGCCGAGCGACCCCACCATCAACGACCATCTCGGCGATGCCTATTGGAAGATCGGGCGCAAGCTGGAGGCGACCTTCCAGTGGCGCCACGCTCTCGATGCCAAGCCCGAGCCGGACGAGAAGGCCAAAATCGAGCAGAAGCTGAAGGACGGCATGCGGGACACGGCCTCGGCCGACGCCAGCAAGGCCAGTGACGTGGCCAAGTCTCCGGATGCGCCCAAGCCCGCGGACGAGGCAAAGCCCGCGGACGAGGCAAAGCCCGCCGACGCACCGAAGACGCCGGATGCACAGCCCGAAAAGCCGGCCGATGCCGACAAGCCAACGGAAGCCCCCAAGCCGGCTGACCAAACCAAGCCTGCTGATGATCCCCAGCCCGCAGGCGAAACAAAGCCGGCTGATACCTCCAAGCCGACTGATACCTCCAAGCCGGTGGAGGCTCCCAAGCCCGTCGATCCGGCTAAGCCTGCTGATGCGCCCAAACCCGCCGATGCTCCTAAACCCGCCGATGCTCCCAAACCTGCCGATGCTCCCAAGCCGGCGGAACCCGTGAAGCCCGCCTCGCCGTCCAACAGCAATGGCGGCTGACGTCACGGCGGCCGGCGGGGCGGGAGCCTCGCCTGTGTGGCTGAACGAGAAAGCCCGTGCCAAGGTCAATCTGACCTTGGCCGTGCTGGGGCGTCGAGCGGACGGCTTTCATCTGCTCGACAGCCTGGTCGCCTTTGCCGATATCGCCGACGAGCTCAGTCTCGAGCCGGGCCCCGGCCTCTCCCTGGAAGTCTATGGTTCTCGCGCGAAGGAGGCCGGCGCGGTCGCCGACAATCTCGTACTCAAGGCAGCCAAGGCGCTCGCCGAGAGGCATGATGGCCTCACACTCGGGCATTTCCGGCTCGACAAGCGCCTGCCGGCGGCAGCCGGCATCGGCGGCGGCTCCTCGGATGCCGCAGCTGCCCTGCGCCTCATCGCCCGCGCCAATGAGCTGCCGTTAACGGACGAAAAAGTCCTGGCCGCTGCCCGCGCCACGGGCTCCGACGTGCCGGTCTGCCTGCAAGTGGTGGGTCGATGGATGCGCGACGCAGGAGAAACGCTGTCAGCTCCGGTTCCCCTGCCCCCTCTGCCCGCCGTCCTGCTCAATCCGGGTGTTGCCACGCCGACAGCGGATGTCTTCCGAACCCTCGCCCTTCCCGCGGGGACGGCCATTTCCCCCGACCTTTCCCTGGCCGCGGCCATCGAAGGCGAGAAAAGCCCGACGGCACTGATCCGCCATCTCGATCGGGGACGCAACGATCTCGAACCGGCGGCGCTTGTGCTGCGCCCAGCCATCGGCGAGGCGCTCGCCGTCTTGCGCGGCCAGCCCACCTGCCGCCTCGCCCGCATGTCGGGCTCGGGCGCCACCGTGTTCGGCCTGTTCGAAACGGCCGAGGCGGCAGTTGCAGCAAGACAGGCGATTGCAGAGCGTCGGCCTGGCTGGTGGGTGGTGGACACCGTCATCGGCTGAGGGCGGCGGCCCTTGGAGCGCGGACATCTTGTCCGCATTTTCGCGGCGTTTCCAAGAGCGGACAAGATGTCCGCCCTCCCCGCCACGCGCTTCGACATTGCATCCTGCCCCTTGATCGGGCAAAGGTCCGGCCAACGGAATTTCTGCAGGCGGTGACGATGAACATTCTTCTGATCGGATCGGGCGGGCGCGAACATGCCCTGGCCTGGGCGATATCGGCGAGCCCGCTCTGCGAGAGGCTCTATGCCGCGCCGGGCAATCCCGGCATGGAAGAGTGTGCCATCTGCGCCGCCCTCGACCCGACCGACCATCAGGCGGTGATCGCCTTCTGCCGCGAGAACGAGATCGACTTCGTGGTGGTGGGTCCCGAGGCACCGCTGGTCGCCGGCCTGGTCGACGATCTCGCCGCGGCCGGCATCAAGGCCTTCGGCCCCAGCAAGGCCGCCGCCCAGCTCGAAGGCTCCAAGGGCTACACCAAGGATCTGTGCCAGGAATTTTCCATCCCGACCGCCGCCTATCGGCGCTTTACCGATGCTGTTGCTGCGCGCGCCTATGTCCAGGAACAGGGCGCGCCGATCGTGATCAAGGCCGATGGCCTGGCCGCCGGCAAGGGCGTGGTGGTGGCGATGACGCTGGACGATGCCCTTGCTGCCGTCGAGGCCATCTTCGCCGGCAGCGTCGGCGAGGCCGGCCACGAAGTGGTGGTGGAACAGTTCCTGGAGGGCGAAGAGGCGAGCTTCTTCGCCCTGTGCGACGGCACCACCGCCCTTCCCCTCATCTCCGCGCAGGACCACAAGCGCGTCTTCGATGGCGACAAGGGCCCGAATACCGGCGGCATGGGCGCCTATTCGCCGGCCCCCATCATGACGCCGGAGATGGAAGAGCGTGTGATGGAAACCATCATTCGCCCTACCGTGCGGGCCATGGCCGCCCGCGGCACGCCGTTCAAGGGCGTGCTCTTCGCCGGCCTGATGATCACCAAGGATAGCCCTGAGCTGATCGAGTACAACGTCCGCTTCGGCGATCCGGAAACGCAGGTGCTGATGCCGCGGCTGCGCTCGGACCTGTTGCCGGCCCTGATCGCCTCGGCCGACGGCTTGCTCTCCACCATCTCGCTGCGCTGGAAGAACGATGCGGCGCTCTGCGTGGTGATGGCGACCAAGGGCTATCCCGGCAGTTTCCAGCGCGGCTCGGAAATCCGGGATCTCGCCAAGGCGGCTTCGCTCGACGACGTGTTGGTCTTTCATGCCGGCACCAAACGCTCGGGCGACCATATCCTTGCCAATGGCGGGCGCGTGCTCGGCATCACCGCCAGCGGCAAGACTGTCGCGGAGGCACAGAAGCGGGCCTATGAGGCCGTCGATCTCGTCGACTGGCCCGAAGGCTTCAGCCGCCGCGACATCGGCTGGCGTGCCATCGGCAAGGCCTGAGCCATGACGCCGGCAGCCACGCGTTCGAGCAAGACCGTGGCCTTGGCCCTTGGCGGCGGCGGGGCACGCGGCCTCGCCCACATCCCGATGCTGGAAGTCTTCGACGAGCTCGGCATCCGGCCGGTTGCCATGGCCGGCACCTCGATGGGGGCGATCTATGCCGCTGCCTATGCCGCCGGCCTCTCGGCTGCCGAGCTCCATGCCTATACGCTGGCCATGCTCGCCGATCGGCGCGGCATGCGCAACAAGCTGATGGCAGCGCGCAGCGGGCGGCTGGCAGACCTGTTTTCCGGCCTCGGCAATCCGGTGATGATCGATGCCGAGGTCTTTTGCGACGCCTTCCTGCCCGAGGCCGTGCCCCAGGCCTTTGCCGATCTTGCCATCCCGCTCACCATCGTGGCCACCGACTATTATGGCCGCCGTGAGCGGGCCTTCACGGCCGGCCCGCTGCGCCAGGCCGTCGCTGCCTCCATGGCGATCCCCGGCGCCTTCAGGCCGGTGCGCATCGACGGCCAGGTGCTGGTCGATGGTGCCACCGTCAACCCGCTGCCGCTCGACCACCTCACCGGCAAGGCCGACATTCTCGTCGGCATCGACGTCTCGGGCGCCGCGACCATCGCCGCCGAAACCGACATGCCCGGCACCTTCGAGGCGATGTTCGGGGCCCTGCAGATCATGCAGGCGGCGATCGTCGATGCCAAGGCGGCCCATTATCGTCCCGACATCCTGATCCGTCCCAATGTCGGCAGCATCCGTGCCCTCGATTTCGCCCGCTCCAGCGTGGTCTTCCGCCTCGCCAGGCCGGCAAAGGAGGAACTGAAACGGAAATTGGGCGAGCTGCTGGAGCGGGGATAAGTCAGGTTCCTTCTCCCCTTGCGGGTGTCGCCAACTCCGAAGGAGTTGGCTAGAGGTCCCGGCAGGGGGATGAGGGGTGCAGCGATTTCCCGACCAGGTTGCGTATCTCCCCTCATCCGTCCCTTCAGGACACCTTCTCCCGCAAGGGGAGAAGGCGGTGGCGCTCTTTCCGGCCCCTTTCGACGCCCCCGCTCCCTTGTCTCTTCCCAGCCCGGCGTTGAGGGCTTATGTGAAGGGCACCACCGTCCCGCACCGCTTACCCCCTTCGACCGGAAAGGCCCCGCCTTGGCTTCCTCGCCCCGTCTCATCCATGGCTTTCGCGAGATTGCCAGCGCCTATGACCTGATCTTCTGCGATATCTGGGGCGTCATCCACAACGGCCACAGGGTGTTCGACGGTGTTGCCGACGCCCTCATCGCCTATCGCCGGCAGGGCGGCGTTGCGGTGCTGGTCTCCAACGCGCCGCGGCCGGCCCAGTCGGTGATGCCGCAGCTCGACCGGCTCGGCCTCCCGCGCGAATGCTGGGACGCCATCGTCACGTCGGGGGACGTGACACGGGCACAGATCGCCGCCGTGGCGGCAAAAAAGGTCTTCCATCTCGGCCCCGATCGCGACCGGCCGCTCTATGACGGCCTCGGCATCCGCTTCGCCGATACGCCCGAGGAGGCCGAAGTGGTCGTCTGCACCGGCCTGTTCGACGACACCACGGAGACGCCGGAGACCTACAGGGACATGCTGGCCGGCTTCAAGGCGCGCGACGTACCGATGATCTGCGCCAATCCCGACCTCATCGTCGATCGCGGCGGCACCATCATCTATTGCGCCGGGGCTCTGGCAGAAGCCTATCGCGCCATCGGCGGCGAGGTGGCCATCTGCGGCAAGCCCTACAAGCCGATCTACGACGCGGCCTTCGAGACAGCCGCCTCGCTCCGCGGCAAGCCGACATCCTCCGAGCGGACCCTGGCCATCGGCGATTCGGTGCGAACCGATCTCGCCGGCGCGGCCGCCATCGGGTGCGGCGCGCTGTTCATCTCCGGCGGTATCCATGCCCTCGAGGCCGGCCATGAGGGCGACGGCGTCGACCCCGAGGCGCTTTCTGCCTTCCTTGCCGACAAGGGCGTCATTCCCGACGCGGTCATGCCGCGGCTGATCTGGTAGACATCATGGCCTTCGAGCAGTTTCTCGATCCCGTCACCCTGCCCGCCCATCTTGCCGGTGCCGCCATCGCGATCGGCAATTTCGACGGCGTGCATCGCGGTCACCTGGCGGTGATCGATGCGGCCGAGGCTCTCGCCAGGGGCTCGCAGCCGGGACCGCATCATCGGTCGCGCCCGGCCGTCGCCCTCAGCTTCGAGCCGCATCCGCGCAGCCTGTTCCGGCCGGACGAGCCCCTGTTCCGGCTGACGCCGCCTGCCTTGAAGGCCCGCCTCCTGCAAAAGGCCGGCCTCGACGCGCTGGTCACCCTCACCTTCGACCGGGCGCTTGCCGGCATGACGGCGGAGGAATTCCTGGAGGAACTCGTGGTGCGGCGACTCGGCGCCCATGCCGTTGCGGTCGGCTATGATTTTCATTTCGGCAAGGACCGCCGCGGCACACCCGAATTCCTGGTGCAGCATGGCCGTGCGCTTGGCCTCGACATCGCCATCGTGGCACCGACGCGCGAGAGCGGCGAGGCCGTGTCCTCCTCGGCCATTCGCCGCGCCCTGGCGGCGGGCGACATCACGCGCGCCAATCGCCTGCTCGGCCATGAATGGTCAGTGCTGGGCACCGTCGTCCACGGCGAGAAGCGCGGCCGCGAACTCGGCTTTCCCACGGCGAACATGGCGCTCGATCCGCAATGCGGCCTCGCCCTCGGCATCTACGCCGTGCGTGCGGTGATCGACGGCATCGTGCATGCCGGTGTCGCCAGTTTCGGCCGCCGCCCGACCTTCGACAATGGCCCGCCTTTGCTGGAAACCTTCGTGTTCGACTATGCCGGCGATCTCTATGGCAAGGAAATCGAGGTCGCCTTTGTCGGCTATATCCGCGGCGAGCAGAAATTCAGCTCGATAGAGGCTCTGGTCGCGCGCATGAACGAGGATAGCCGTATCGCCCGGCAGATGACGGCACAGGCCGCGCCATGAAACTCGGCTTCATCGGGACGGGTGCGCTGACATCGGCGATCGTGACCGGCCTCAAATCGGTGGCCGACAACGACGTGCCGGTTGTGCTGTCGCCGCGCAACGAAGCTATTGCCGCCGACCTCGCATCGCGCTTTGCCGATGTTCGGATCGCGGCCGACAACCAGGCCGTTCTCGATGCCTGCGACACGATCATGCTGGCCGTCCGGCCGCAGATCGCCCATGACGTGCTGCCGGGCCTGCGGTTTCGCCCGGACCATCGCATCATCAGCCTGATCGCCACCCTGTCTCTCGAAGAGATCGTCGCCCTGGTCTCTCCCGCCGAGCGCGTCACCAAGGCACTGCCGATGCCGATGGTCGCCCAAAGGCAGGGGCCGACGATCATCTATCCGCCCGATCCCGACGTCGTGGCCTTCTTCGGCCGGTTCGGCAAGGCCTTTGCGGTGAAGGATGCTACCGAGTTCGATGCGCTGAGCGTCGCCACCGCGACATTCGCCACCTATTTCAAATATCTCGACACCCTTCACGGCTGGCTGCAGGGCCATGGCGTTGCCGATCCGACGGCGCGCGGCTATGTCACTGCTCTGTTCAGGGCCTTGGCGCAGGCGCCGGAGGCGGCGCCCGACGCCGATTTCATGCATCTGGCACAGGAATATGCGACACGTGGCGGCATCAACGAACAGGTCCTGCGCGAGCTGACCGATCGCAAGCTCTTCGAGGCTTTCGCCGAGAGCCTCGACGGCGTACACCGACGCATTACGGCGTCCTGAGCAGGCGATCGAACGGAACCCGGCAGACCGCGGGAAGATCGGCAATGCTGAAGAATTTCGGCGACGAGATCTGGATTGCGGATGGCCCGACCACCTCGGTGGCCGGCTTTCACTACCCCACCCGCATGGCCATCATCCGGCTATCCGGCGGTGATCTCCTCGCCTGGTCCCCGATCGCCTTGTCGCAGGATCTGCGGGCGCAGGTCGACGCACTGGGCGCGGTGCGCTGCCTGGTGCCGCCCAATTCGCTTCATCACCTCTTTCTGGGCGATTGGCAGCGCGCCTATCCCGGCGCCAGCGTCTATGCGCCGCCCGGCCTCAGGGCCAAGCGCAAGGAGATCCGCTTTGACCTCGATCTCGGCGAGGCGCCCATCCCGGCCTGGGCCGATGACCTCGACCATGTCCTCGTGCCGGGCAATCTGATCACCACCGAGGCGGTGTTCTTCCATCGCCCGAGCCGGACGACGCTGTTCACCGATCTCATCCAGCATTTCGACGCCGCCTGGTTCGAGGGCTGGCGGGCAGTGGTGGCGAAACTCGACCTCATGGTCGCCCCCGAGCCATCGGTGCCCCGCAAGTTCCGCATGGCCTTCGTGAACCGGCCAGCCGCGCGCGAGGCGATCAGGCACATCCTGGCGTGGCCGACCGAGAAGGTGCTGATGGCGCATGGCGAGCCCGTAACAGGGGACGGCCAGGCTTTCCTCGCCAGGGCCTTCGCCTGGCTGATCAAATGATGCACCGCTCAGGGATTGCGGGTACGGCCCGCTACGACGGCCGGTGACCGCGCGACGATGACGATCCCCGCCAGGGAAACCACCAGGCCCACCGCCATGGCCCAGGACAGCGGCTCACCGAACATCAGCCAGGCCCAGATCATCGTCACTGGGGGGCTGAGATACAGCACCGAGGTGACGCGGGTGGGTGAGGATTTGCGCAGGGCGATATAATAGAGGCTCCAGGCGCCGAAGGTCGCCACGAAGACCAGCCAGAGGATGCCGCCGATAAAACCCCTGTCGAGAACGGGCAGGACGCCGCCCTCATGCCAGGCGAACAGGGCGAAGATCGCCGAAGCGGACAGGCACTGGATGCACAGGCTCTGATGCACGGGCATGGCGCCGGCGGGGCTGCGCTTCTGCAGCAAGGTCGCCAGGGCCAGCGACAGCGTGCCGAGTACGGGCAGGCCATAGGCCCAAAGCGGGACATGACCCATGTCTAAAGACCAGCCCGAGGCGATCAGGACGCCTGCCAGGCCGAGGAATGAACCAAGCCACTGGCGCGCACTCAAGGCCTGCCCCAGCACCGGCCAGGACAGGATGGCCACGGCCAGGGGCAGCATGTCGGCAATCAAGGCGACGAGGCCGGTCGGCACGCCGAAGACGATCGCCAAAGCGAAGCCGGCAAGGTAGCCGGACATCGCCAGCGCGCCGAACCATATCTGCGGCAGGACATCCTTCCAGCGCAGCGATGGTCCAATAGTGAGCGCGAAGGGCAGCAGGACCAGGCCGGAGACCAGGCTGCGCCACAGCAGGATCAGGAAGATCGGGGCATGATCGATCGCAAACCGGATGCCGACGAACCCGGCGCTCCATGAGATCACCAATGCGGCTTCGAGCATGAGCAGCGCGGCGATCGACACAATCTTGCTTTCCCGGGGAGAGGGCGTGCTGAGGGCTTCACTCATGGGATCGACATCCGGTCTCAGAACCGCTCCAGGATCGAGGCGGCAATCCTGCGTGCGGTCTTCAGGCGACCGTCATGCCCATCCAGCCCGGCACGCGACATGGCGCCTTCGAGCAGGAAGGAAAGATGTTCGGCAGTTTCGACGATCGCCGTACCCGCCTCCGGCCGCATCTCGCCGAGATAGGCCCTGAACAGGCGCTCGACTTCCTCCTTTTGCGAGGCGACCGACGCACGGCCCGGATCACCCACCGGAAGTTCCGCCGCGGCGTTAAGCAGCCCACAACCGCGAAAGCCCCAGTCATAGGCGGCCTCGGCATGATCCAGATAGGAATCGAAGATCGCCAGCACCCGCTCCTGCGGCGTTGCCGCGCTCTTGAGGCGCTCCTGATAGATCGCCTGCCATTCGGTGCGCCTGCCCTGGATATAGGCATTCACCAGATCGGCCTTGGACGAGAAATTATTGTAAAGGCTCATCTTGGCCACCCCGGCCCGCGCCGTGATGGCGTCGATACCGGTGGCGCCGACCCCTTCACTGTAGAACAGTTCCGCCGCTGCCTTCAGCAGACGCTCCCTGGCTGGCATGCGGTCCGTCATGATCCTCGCTCCGTGATTAGGTAGACCGATCTACCTAATCACCTCACCTGTCAAGCCCCTTCTCTGCAACGCGGCAGCTGATGAGCCTATCTCTCGGATTTACAGACGGCTTCGATGTGATGGCCATCCGGATCGATTACGAATGCGGCAAAATAGGTCGGGCCATAATGGGCGCGAAGGCCGGGTGCGCCATTGTCGGCACCGCCGCGCGCGAGAGCCGCCTCGTGAAACTGCGAAACCGCCTGCCGGCTGGGTGCGGCAAAGGCCAGATGGAAACCGGCGCCGGGAGACCGTGCCTGTTCGCGCCTCAACTTGATCGTGAACTTGTCGCCGCCGCCGGGCAACCCGTAGCCTACCGCCTGATCCGGATCGTCAGGCTGCAGATCCTCCCACACGCGCACATAGCCGAGGGTCCCCAGCACGGCGTCGTAGAATGCGGCGGAGCGCCGGATCTCCGCGACGCCGAAGGAAATGTGATGCAACATGCCGAGCCCCTCTGTGGAACAGCCGATCGGTGCCGGCGAGAATCAGCTGGCGATCGTAGTCCATCCCCTCGGCCGGACGCTCGCCAGCGACGATCAGACGGCATCCGCCTGCGCCACCGACTGGCCGCTCGCCTCGACCCTCTCCTCGGCGGGGCCGGTCTGCCGCGCCAGATTGAGGGCGGTGTTGATCAGCCCGATATGGCTGAAGGCCTGTGGGAAATTGCCGAGCATGCGCTCCGCGATCGGATCATATTCCTCCGACAGCAGTCCCACATCGTTGCAAAGGCCCACCAGCCGCTCATAGAGACGCCGCGCGTCGTCCTCGCGGCCCTGTAGCACATAGACATCCGCCAGCCAGAAGGTGCAGACCAGGAAGGCTCCCTCGCCCGGCGGCAGGCCGTCATCGACATGGTCCGTGTTGTAGCGCAGCAGAAAGCCATCGCGCATCAGCATGGTCTCGACCGCCCTGACTGTGCCGATCACCCGGGGATCGTCCGCCGGCAGGAAGCCGACAAGCGGGATTTGCAGCAGGCTGGCGTCGATCGTCTTCGAGCCATAGGACTGCACGAAACTGCCGAGATCCGCGTCGAAGGCCTTGCGGCAGACATCGTCATGGATCTCGTCGGCCACGCGCTGGCAGCGCTCGGCAAAGGCGGGCCTGTCCCCGGACTTGATGGCCATGTTGGCGGCACGGTGGAAGGCCACCCAGGCCATCACCTTGGAATGGGTGAAATGCTGCGCTCCGCCGCGCACCTCCCAGATCCCCTCGTCGGGACGGCGCCAGGCGGTTTCGAGGAAGTTCATGATGACTTCGCTGAGCGCCCGCGTGCGGGGATGGCGCTGCAGGCCGCCGGCAGCGGCCTGCATCATGGCATCGGCAACCTCGCCATAGACATCGAGCTGGAATTGCTCGGCAGCGGCATTGCCGATCCGCACCGGCCGCGATCCCTCATAGCCGCTGAGCCAATGGGGCTCCCATTCCAGGAGATTGCGCTCACCCGACAGGCCATACATGATCTGCATCTGCTCGGGAGCCCCGGCGATGGCCCGCATCAGCCATTCGCGCCAGGCGGACGCCTCCTCGTAATAGCCGAGCTTCATGAAGGCCTGCAGCGTCATGGTGGCATCACGCAGCCAGCAATAGCGATAATCCCAGTTGCGCGGACCACCGATCTGTTCGGGCAGCGAGGTGGTGGCGGCGGCCACGATGCCGCCCGTCGGCATATAGGTGAGCGCCTTCAGGGTGATCAGCGAGCGTTTGACGACATCGGTCCAGGGGCCGACGGATGGACAGCGCGCGGCAAAGTCGCGCCAATAGCTTTCCGTATTCGCCAGCGCGGCCTGGACATCGGGTTGGGTCGGCCGTGGCGTCGTGGAAGGGCCGTAGGTCAGCACGAAGGGCACCTGCTCACCGGCGCTGACCTTGAAAGACCCTGCGGTGTGCAGGTCCTCGCCCTCCAGAGGCACCGGCGTCGAGAGGATCAACCGATCCGGCCCTGCCACCGCCGTGATGGTGCCGTCATCGGCCCTCGTGACCCAGGGCACGGTGCGGCCATAGTCGAAGCGCACCACGAAATCGGTGCTGAAGGCGACGGTGCCCTTCCGGCCCACCACCAGCCGGATGAGGTCGTTGGTGCCGTCGCGCAGCGGCATGAAATCGATCAGGGTGGCGACACCCTCATCCGTTTCGTAGGTCGTCTCCAGGATGAGGGTGTCGGGCCGATAGCGACGGCTGATCCGCGCCTTCCTGTCGGTGGCGGCAATGCGCCAGCGCCCGTTCTCCGGCGTGCCGAGCAGGGCCGCGAAACTGGCGGGCGAATCGAAACGGGGAAAGCACAGCCAATCGATGGACCCGTCGCGTGACACCAGGGCCGCCGTTTCACAGTCGCCGATGAGGGCATAATCTTCAATCCGAGACGTCAAGGGATCTCTCCTTTCGACAGCCGGGACGCGGCATGCCCATGACGGGGCACCTGCAGCGCCTTTTCGCGGAATTGGCTCATAGGCGGCATTTCGACCGGAGCCCCGGTGATTCACCCCTATCTTCTCCTCCGGAATGCGGCGATTTAGTGCCGAAGCCGGAGGTTGCAGCCCGGGAACGGCGAAGATCTCTCCCTGGAGGAACGATCGACCTGCCTCTCATCTGGTCCATCGTACTTTCGATTGCTATGGTCCGCACTCAAATCCGGCGCCGCAACCGCGCTGCCAACAGCAGAAGGCCTCCAGCACATTGTCGGCGCTCACCCGTCTCCTTCCCACCTGGATGGTCCTGCTCCGACGCTACTGGCCGCAATTGATGGCAATCTGGCTGATCGGCATGCTGGCCGAGGACGTGCTGACCGAGATCGCCGTGCGCATCGGCTTCCTCAATCGCCTGGCTGGCCTCTCGACGCTCACCCTGGTGGTTCTGGTCAAGCTGGTGGTGATCGTCGCCCTGTTCGAACTCGTTCGGCCTGGATTGCCGGCGCTGCAGGCGGCGGCAAGGGCTGCCGAATCACCGGAGAGCCCGCCTCGGGAGAGTGGGCCCACCGGCTTCACCATGGCGTTGTCCCTGGCCCTGGTGCCGTTCTTCGCCTTCTATGCCGCCTGGGGCTTTCTCGGCGATACCGTACGCGAATATTCCAAGCTTGCCCTCGATCTGACTCCCTTTGGCGAGAATGCCCGCATTCTCGAAGTCAGCGGAGGCGGGCTGCTGCTGTTGCTGGTCGCCATTGCCTGGCTGGTGAGGCTGGGTGCCAAATATATGCACAAGCGCTCCAAGCGCGTGCTCTGGCCTTTCCTGATCGTGGTGTGCGAGGCCAATTGGGCCTTTATCGCGCTCTATGTGCTGCAGAACTGGCATGACAAGATCATGGCCTGGATTGCCGGCCTGCCGGAGTTCCTGAACCCCTCGCTGTTGCCGGCCGCTCGCGCGGCAAGCATCGCCCCGCCGGTCGAGGCTGCGTCCGCCTCCTGGTGGGACATGCTGTCGGCCCTGTTCTCCTACGCGCTCTATCCAGCCGTCTGGCTGACCCTGGCGGCGCTGGTCTACGGCTATGACATCGGACGGGCGGGGGCGTCCGTACAGGGCCGCTGGAGCAGGGCGATCGCACGCTGGGACGGATTACCCAAATTCCTGCGCGATTTTCTCGCCCATTTCGTGGCCGGTACGGCCAGGCGTTATCGTGCGCTGGCGGAGGGCCTCGGCCTGACTTTCGGCACGGGTCTCAGCCTGATCGTCGTCGTTCTCGTCGCCTTCCGTCTCCTGGACTGGGGCTCGGCCTGGGCCTGGTACGCCGCCGCCCGCCTGATCGGTCCTCATGAGATCGGCCTGTGGCAGATCATCGCCCACGGCCTCTCCATCCTGCTGGGCAGTCCGAGCGCACCCGGCAGCGGCGCCCTGATCATGCCCCTGAAGATCACGTTGCTCGCCGCTGGACTGGAAACGGGCTTTTCCCAGGGCCGGCAATGGCGCAGCGCGCGCCGGCCGATCAGCGCGGTTCCAGTTGGAAGCTGAGGGCGTCCGGCAGGGCCGAACGGAAGGAAAGCCGCACGGAAAGGTCCGAAGCGGCCTCGGACGGAAGCAGGAACTTCTCCTCGACCAGCGTCGGCTGGCCATCGAGGCCGATGGAACGGGCGGCCTCGAAACATCCCGCCACGGGCGTTGACTTCGGCTCCAGCGCACGGCTGATGTCGCGGGACAACACGAAGGACAACGGGCTCCAGCGCTGCCCCTGCCCATCGAGCAGGGTCAGGCTGCAGCCCAGCCAGATGGCCTGCCGCTGTGCCTCATCGACGACCCTCCCCTCGGGCACCGCCTTGAGGCGGACGATGAGAAGCTTGCGGCCCTTCGACAAGGGCAGGCGCGTACCCTCGCCGCCATCGACGAACTGGGCCGAAACGAGCGACCAGTCGGCACGTGCATAAGGGGCAGCCTCGCCAGGCTTGACCGTGGCGATGCGCAGTTCGTGCGAGGCGACATAGTCCAGGATGTCGACCCGGGCACCGAAGGCAAAGACGGCCAGCAGGAGCACGGGTATCGCGATCAGGCTGCGCCAGTACCAGCGCGTGGCGGGCCGGCTTTCCGGGAGTGCCTGTTCAGAGGGGGTCACGGCCGATCTCCAGGACGGTGCGACGGATGGCGGAACCTTCGTTGAGGGAGATGGCGAGCTGGGCTGTAAGCCGCGGAAAGGCCTCCCGCGAAACCACCAATTCTGCGCCTGCGAGTTCGTCGGCCGGCAGCTCGAATATGAAGAGGCCCTGCTGCTGCAGGCCCGGCTGCAACTCCTTGCCGGACAGCAATTGGGACATGCCGTCCACCCGCGGGCTCTGCATATAGGTCCGTCCGCTGGCCCCACGAAGCGAAACGCCCGCCAGCATGAGTGTGCGATTGGTGGCGGACGCATCCGCCGTTACCACGGCCCAGACGCCGCCGGTGCTGCGTTCGACCTTCTTGCCATAGCGCTGGAAGACCAGCAGTTCCGAGAGGATGAGCTTGTCGACTTTCAGGTTGAACCCGGCGGTTTGAGCAGGTGCTCCCTGTCTGCTCGTCGTCTCGATCGGCCCGGTGAGAACGGCATAGCCAGGTGTCGTCCAACGCAGCAGCGCCAGCAGGACGATGCCCGTCAGCACGATCATCACGGTGATGGCGGCATTCTTCATCCGGGAGCCCCAGCGGCATCGAGAGGCACGCTCACGCGCGCAACATCATGCGGATTGAACCAGCCCGGCGCTCCATAGAGATTGTCCTTGGGCTTGAAGGTCACACCGGCGACGGTGAGCTCCAGCGTCTTGGGCAATGCAGTATCGGCCGGCAGGGTCCAGACGGCCTGCAGACGCTCCGGCAGGCGGGGCTGGAGCGCCATCAGCCGCTCCCTGTCCCGGACGAGGTAGAAATCAGGCCCCTCGGCGCCAGCGACATTGGTGAGCTTCAGGATACCGGTTACGGCATTGGAGGTGCCTTCGGTGCGGTTGGCAAGCGTGAGTTCGAGCACCACCGCGCGGCGGCCGGCCTTGACCGGGCGGCCATCCGGCAGCACCGAGGCCGGGGCGGCCGCGTTCGGCGTGACGAGCCAGCGCCCCGCCTCGATCGTCTGTCCTGCCGCCCTGTTCGGCACTTGGTCGGGATTGCGCAGCTGATAGAGCGAGGCGCCCAGCGAAATCGCGGCGGCTGCAAACCCGCCGATGCCGGTCAGCACCTTCGTCTTGAGGCTCTGGCGCGAAAATCCTGCGCGCAGCTTCGACAATGTCCCATTCGCATCGGCCATGAAACCGACTTAGTCGCTGAACGCCGCCCGGGCAAGATGCCGCAGGCGGGGACGACATCGCACCCACGCGCAATTTCTGCATCATGCCCGTGTCGCGATCGTCACATTCACCGGGTTCTGCCGCTGCGGTATTCATTGCATGATGCCTGACATCGCGAGTCGCGGGAGGGACCATGGCCGACGCGGATGCCATTGTCGTCGGGGCGGGCCTGGCCGGGCTGGTCGCGGCCAACGAGCTCACCGCCGCCGGCAAGCGGGTCATCCTGCTCGACCAGGAGCCTCGCCAGAATCTGGGCGGCCAGGCTTTCTGGTCGCTCGGCGGGCTCTTTTTGGTCGACAGCCCCGAGCAGCGACGCCTCGGCATCAAGGATAGTTTCGAACTCGCCTTGCAGGATTGGCTTGGCACGGCCGGCTTCGACCGCGAGGAGGATTACTGGCCGCGACGCTGGGCGGAGGCCTATCTCGCCTTCGCCGCCGGCGAGAAACGCGCCTGGCTGCGCGCCATGGGGCATCGGATCTTCCCCGTCGTCGGCTGGGCCGAGCGGGGTGGCGGCAGCGCCGGCGGCCCGGGCAATTCGGTGCCGCGCTTCCACCTCACCTGGGGCACCGGCCCGGGCGTGGTCGAGCCGTTCGAACGGCTCGCCTTGGCAGCCGAGGCGGAAGGCCGGCTCGCGCTGCGGTTCCGCCACCGCGTCGACGGCCTGATCCACGCCGGCGGGGCGATCACCGGTGTGGAGGGGAGCCTGCTCGCGCCCAGCGATGCGCCGCGCGGGGTCGCCACCTCGCGCGAGGTCGTGGGTCACTTTTCCCTGGCCGCGCCGGTGACGATCGTCGCCAGCGGCGGCATCGGCGGCGACCTCGAGCTGGTGCGCCGCCATTGGCCGCAGCGGCTCGGCCAACCGCCGGAGACGATGGTCACCGGCGTCCCCGCCTATGTCGACGGGCGCATGCTGGCCATTGCGGCACAGGCAGGAGCGCGACTGATCAATCGTGACCGCATGTGGCACTATGTCGAAGGCGTCAGGAACTGGGATCCGATCTGGCCTGGGCACGGCATCCGCATCCTGCCCGGCCCCTCCCCGCTCTGGCTCGATGCCCGGGGCAATCGCCTGCCCGGCCCGCTCTATCCGGGCTTCGACACGCTGGGAACGCTGGCTCATCTGCGCGCCACCGGCTTCGACCATAGCTGGTTCATCCTGACCCAGAGCATCATCCGCAAGGAATTTGCACTCTCGGGCTCGGAGCAGAATCCCGACCTCACCGGCCGCGACTGGAAATTGACGCTGCGACGCGCCATCGGCCGGCGGGCGACCGGGCCGGTGGAAGCCTTCAAGCAGCATGGCGCCGACTTCGTGGTGGCAGAGGATCTGGAACGTCTCGTCGCCGGCATGAATGCCCTGGCGCAGGGGCCCCTGCTCGACCCTGCCGCGATACGGCACTTGATCGAGGCACGCGACCGCGACCTTGCCAATGGCTTCGGCAAGGACGGCCAGATCATGGCCATCCGCAATGCCCGCCATTATCTCGGCGACCGGCTGATCCGCACGGCGCGGCCCCACGCTTTGCTCGATCCTGCCCATGGACCGCTGATCGCGGTCAAGCTCAACATCCTCACGCGCAAGACGCTGGGCGGCCTGGAAACCGACCTCGAGGGCCGGGTCTTCGGCGGGGACCTTGCTCCCCTACCCGGCCTCTACGCCATAGGCGAGGCCGCCGGCTTCGGCGGTGGCGGCATGCATGGCTATCGGGCGCTGGAAGGTTCCTTTCTCGGCGGCTGCCTGTTCAGCGGGCGGCAGGCGGGTCGTGCGGTGGCCGCAGCGCTGTAGCCGCGGTCAGGCTTCGCGCGAAGACGATATCGACAAGCGTTCCAGGCGGCGGCAGTATGCCGGCATGAGCGTCCGCCTGCCTCAGAATTTCTCCCCTGCCACCGCCCGCACGGCCCTCGACGTCCTCGGCGCCGAGATCCGCGTGGAGAAGGCCGCTTCGCTGGAACGGGCGGGCGAGGCCGCCGGCCAGGCCATGGCCGCCCTGCATGCGGCGGCGCCAGAGGACCCCGGCCGCTCCCGCCTGCTCGCCGATGCCGTCGACGCGGTCTATGGCTATTTCATCCAGCGGGAGTTGATGGGCATGGCCTCCCATGGCGGTGTCATCCGCGAGCTCAAGATACCGCCCGAAGTGCTGGTCAGGCTGGGCGTCAGGCGCTGACACGGTCCATCGAGGACCGGGCGCCTTACAATTCCCCGATGCTGCCATCCGCCATGCGCCGCGCATAGACGGCGAGGACCAGGCGTTCGGAATGGATGAGATAGTCGCCGAGCATGGCGGCCGCCCTGTCGAACTGCCCCGCTTCGGCCAACTCTAGAATGGCGAGGTTCCTGTCGACGAAGGGAGCGTGCAGGAATTCGGCATCCTGCAACATGCCGAAGGCGAGCCGCAGCTCCGCCAGAACCTGGGCGAAGAGCAGGTTCAGCCTTTCGCTGTCGGCCAGTTCCACCACAGCCATATGAAAGGCCATGTTGGCCGTGCCCACCCCGGGCCAATCCTCCACCGCCCGGCAGCGCAGGGCTTCCTCGAAGGCATCGCGCATGCGCTTCTTGGCAGGGTGGCGCGGATAGGCCTGGGCGAGGGCCTGACATTCGATCAGGCGCCGGACGCGATAGATGTCGATGATGGAGGCGATGCTCGGCACCGCCACGAACACACCGCGATTGGGAACGTGCTTGAGCAGGCCGTCCTTGGTCAGCACCCGGAAGACCTCGCGCAGCGTGTTGCGGGAAATGGCCAGATCGTCGCTGAGCGCCTGCTCCGACAGGCGTTGTCCGGGACCGAATTCGCCCTGTGTGATCTTGCGTCGCAATTGCTCGGCGACACGCTCGCCGAGCGTCAGGGCGGATGAGGCCGGACGGGGATCAGCCGGTTGCGTCATGGGGCGCTGCCTCGCGCCATTGCTCGATCTTCACTCAACGTTGCCATTCCACCTGTCCATGACGACGAGCCGGATTGTAGGGCAATCCTCGGGATTCACAACGAAGCCCCTGCGATCTCGACAGTGACAAACGGCCTGGGCTGAAAGGAAGGCGTGCTGCCGGGCAAGCCACGTCCGCGCCTGAAGGCCGAAACCCCGCTGCCGCCCCAAGCAGGACACGGCCAAAGGCCATCCCTTGCGGCCCGCTTTCCGATTGTTCGGGAAGCATCACAATATTGTTGAACAATAATTTATATACGTTCAATCAAAACTCTTGATCAAGGCATCAATTTCGATGATATTGCCGGCGGATCGGGAAATATCACCCTACAAGAACCGATCACTTATCCAGACCATCCAATGTCCCCGGGGAGCGAACACCGTGCCTAGTGACATCAGCCTATGGCCCCTCATCGGCGTGGCCATCATCGTCGCGGGCTTCGTCCTGCGCTTCAATCCCATGCTCGTCGTGATCGTTGCCGCGATCGGCACGGCTCTCGCTGCGAGTTTCCCGCCGCAGCAGGTTCTCTCCGCCATCGGCACCGGCTTCCTGAAAACGCGCAATCTGGCGGTGATCCTACTGCTGCCGCTCGCCGTGGTCGGCCTGCTCGAACGCCATGGCCTGCGCCAGCATGCCCAGGCCTGGATCAGCAGGATCCGCTCGGCGACGTCGGGCCGCCTGCTCATCGTCTATCTCGCAGCCCGGCAGCTGACGGCAGCGGTGGGCCTGACCAGCCTCGGCGGGCATCCCCAGATGGTGCGCCCACTGATCGCACCCATGGCGGAAGGCGCGGCCGAGGTCCGGCATGGCTCGCTCACCGAGCGGGTCCGCCACAAGCTCAGGGCCTTTGCCGCTGCCACCGACAATGTCGGCCTGTTCTTCGGCGAGGACATCTTCGTCGCCTTCGGCGCCATCGTACTGATGACGACATTCCTCCGAGAAGCCGGCGTCGAGGTCGAGCCGCTTCATGTTGCCTTGTGGGGCATCCCCACGGCGCTGACGGCCTTCGCCATCCATGCCTTCCGGCTGTCACGCCTCGATGCGGCCATTGCCCGCGATCTGGCCGAGGCTCCGTCCGATGCCGGCCTGCGGCCTGAAGCGCAGTCGGAGGGCTGACATGATCCTCTCCCTTTCACACCTGTTCTATCTCGTCGGAGCGATCCTGGCCGTCACGGCCGTGATGACCCTGGCCGACCGCAACCATCCCAAGCGCTTCAGCAGCGCCCTGTTCTGGGGCCTCTATGCACTGGCCTTTCTGATCGGGGACTTCCTGCCGCCGGCCGTGGTCGGCGTGGGCGTCGTCGTGCTGGCGCTGATTGCCGGGCTCGGTGGGGTCGGTGCCGGCCGTCACCACATTCCCAGCGCCGCCGAAGCGGTGGCCAGTGCAAAGCGGCTCGGCAACAAGCTGTTCGTGCCGGCGCTTGCCATTCCGCTGCTGACCGTGGCCATCACGCTTTCGGGCCATTACGTCATCATCGGCGGCACGCCGCTGTTCGATCCCAAGAATACCACCCTGCTCGCCCTCGGCATCGCCTGCATCGTCGCGCTCGTCCTCGCCTGCTGGCTGACGCGCGAAACACCCGTCCAGGGCCTGCGCGAATCCCGTCGTCTCACCGATGCACTCGGCTGGGCCCTGGTCCTGCCCCAGATGCTGGGCATGCTCGGCCTGGTCTTCTCCGATGCCGGCGTCGGCAAGGCGGTCGCCCATCTCACCACCAGCTATGTCAACATGGACCTGCGCCTGGTGGCGGTCGCGCTCTATGTCGTCGGCATGGCGCTGTTCACCGTGATCATGGGCAATGGCTTTGCCGCCTTTCCGGTGATGACGGGTGGGGTTGCCGTGCCGGTCCTGATCGGCGTCTATCACGGCAATCCCGCGGTGATCGCGGCCGTTGGCATGCTGTCGGGCTATTGCGGTACGCTGATGACGCCCATGGCGGCCAATTTCAACATCGTGCCGGCCGCACTGCTGGAGATCGACAAGAATGCCGTCATCCGCGCCCAGATTCCGACGGCGCTGGCGCTGCTCGCCGCCAATGTCGTACTGCTCTATGTCCTGATGCCTCTCTAGAGCAAAGCGCGCTCAGGCGTGAACGCTCATTTGCTCCGACTCTTTGGTTCGACGCGTCTTTGCGATTTGAAGTGCTTCATTCAAATCACAAAACGCTCTAGGACATCATTCGCGGAAAGCAGCCATGAGTTCCAAAAAGCCGCCGGACCAGACGCCGCCAAACCTGCTGATCACCGGCTTCGAAGCGTTCGAAGACGATGAGACCAACGCCTCCTGGGAGGTTGCCAGGGCACTGGATGGCTGGATCTGCGAGGGTGCCCTGGTCCGCGCGGTGCAATTGCCCTGCGTGTTCGGGGCCGCCATCGAGCGCTTGGACGAGGCCCTGAGACAATGGCGGCCTCGCCTCGTCATCTGCCTCGGACAGGCGAGCGGGCGTGCCGAGATCACGCCCGAGCGCGTGGCGATCAACCTCGACGATGCGCGCATTGCCGACAATGAAGGCCGCCAGCCGATCGATATCCCGGTGATATCGGGCGCGCCGGCTGCCTATTTCTCCTCGTTGCCGGTCAAGGCGATCGTGCGCGATCTCAGGTCGGCGGGGCTGCCGGCCTCGCTCTCCAACACCGCCGGCACCTTCGTGTGCAACCATGTCTTCTTCGCCCTGATGCATCGGCTGGCGACGCTGCGCCCGCTTGCCGGCGCAAGGGGCGGCTTCGTGCATATGCCCTGCCTGCCCGAGCATGCCGCCCGCCGACCCGGGCTGCCGAGCCTGGCGCTGGCGACGCAGGTCGAGGCCATCCGGCACCTCACGCACACCGCCCTCACCGTCCAGGAGGACGTGCGAGAGAGCGGCGGGCAAATCCATTGAGCCGCCAGGCAGCCGGGCGGCAAGAGCTTATCGGGAGCTTCGTGCCATGAACGTCGACCTCCACCACATCGATCTCAACAGCGATCTCGGCGAAAGCTTCGGCGCCTGGCGCATGGGCGACGACGAGGCGATGCTCGCCATCGTCTCCAGCGCCAATGTGGCCTGCGGCTTTCACGCCGGCGATCCCACCGGCATCCTCGCCACGCTGCGGGCCGCCACAGCCAAGGGCGTGACGGTCGGTGCGCATATCGCTTATCCCGATCTCGGCGGCTTCGGGCGGCGCAACATGGATGTGGCCAGCGAGGACCTGATCGCCGACACCATCTACCAGATCGGCGCGCTCAAGGGGCTGGCCACCGCCGCCGGTACCCGCGTATCCTACGTCAAGCCACATGGCGCCCTCTACAACACCATTGCCAAGGATCGGCGGCAGGCAGAGGCCATCATCGAAGGGATCCGGCAGATCGATTCCGGGCTCACTTTGGTGGCTCTGGCCGGCTCTCCCCTCATCGGCTGGGCGCGCGCGGCCGGCCTTGCCGTGGTCGCCGAGGCCTTTGCGGACAGGGGCTATATGCCCGACGGCTCGCTGGTGTCCCGCCGCGAGCCCGGCGCGGTGCTGCATGAACCCAAGGAGGTGGCGGCACGCATGCTGCGCCTCGTCACCGAAGGTACGGTTCCCGCCATCGACGGCAATGCGGTCCGCATCGAAGCGGATTCGATCTGCGTCCATGGCGACAGCCCCGGCGCCGTCGCCATGGCCCGTGAAATCCGAGCCTTGCTGGAACGGTCGGGGGTGGCCGTGCGCTCCTTCATGACGCCCGCAGACGGAGAGCCTTGATGCGCTTCCTGCCGGTCAATCTCGATGCCCTCATGGTGGAGTTGCCCGACCTGCAGCAGACCCTGGCCCTGCAGGCCTCCCTGCGCGCGGAGCCCATCGCCGGCATCGAGGACATCGTGCCGGCGGCGAGGACCCTGCTGGTGCGCTTTCGTCCGGGAGCCATCGCACAACGGGAGCTGATCAGTGCCATCGGCCGGCGTCGCCTCGATGCCAAGGTCGAGCAGAGCGGTACCCTGATCGAGATCCCGGTCCGTTATGACGGGGAGGATCTCGCCGAAGTCGCCGATCTTCTCAAGATTTCGGTCGAGGAAGTGATCCGGCGCCATACCGGCAGCGACTATACCGTGGCCTTTACCGGCTTCGCACCGGGCTTTGCCTATCTCAGCGGCGGCCATCCGAGCTTCGACCTGCCCCGGCGCGCCACGCCGCGCCCACGCCTGGCCGCAGGTTCCGTGGGTCTTGCCGGGCATTTCAGCGCCGTCTACCCGCAGGCCAGCCCCGGTGGCTGGCAGATCATCGGCGTGACGGACCTGCCGATGTGGGACCTTGCGCGCGAGCGCCCCGCTCTGCTGCAGCCCGGCGACCGCGTACGTTTCGTCGAAGCCAGCGGCAGGAAGGATCAGACGCGGAAACGCGACGCCAGCGCTTCCCTCCCCCGGCTGGCACAAGGCCAGGATGAGGGCATCCCTTCTTCCATCCCGCTCTTCGACGTCGTCAAGCCAAGTCCGCAGATGCTGTTCCAGGATCTGGGCCGCCCCGGTCAGGCGCGGCAGGGTGTCAGCGTTTCCGGCGCGATGGACCGCGCCGCCCTGCGCAGCGCCAACCGGCTGGTCGGCAACCCCAGCCCATTGCCAGGCATCGAGATCGCCTATGGCGGTTGCGAACTCCTCTGCCTCGGCGAGACTGTGGTCGCTGTCACCGGCGCCGAGGGACCGCTCACCCTGACGACCGCCGGAGGGTCTGCCTACCCCGTGCCGCGCTACGCCGCCATCGCACTCACTGCCGGCGACAGGCTGCATTTCGGGGAGCCCCAGGCTGGCATGCGCTCCTACCTCGCCGTGCGCGGCGGCTTCGCCGTTGCCCCGGTACTTGGCAGCGCCGCCACCGACACGCTGGCCCAGATCGGGCCGCCGGCCATTGCGGTCGGCGGTCGCCTGTCCGGGCTCGCGCCGCCGCCCGGCGCCGTGACGGGGCTGCCGGACGTCCCGCCCACGCTGCCGAAGCCGGGTGACCCCGTCATTCTCGACGTCGTCATGGGTCCGCGCTCCGACTGGCTCTCCAAGCAGGCACTCGAGGACTTTGCGGCCCAATCCTGGTCGGTGACGCCCCAGTCCAACCGCATCGGCATCCGCCTCGCCGGCGAACGGGCGCTGAAGCGCGCGCCGGCGAGCGAAGGCAAGGAATTGCCGAGCGAGGGCACCATCCAGGGCTCGATCCAGGTGCCGCCATTAGGCCAGCCGGTGCTGTTCCTCGCCGACCATCCGCTGACCGGCGGCTATCCCGTCATCGCCGCCGTCGCCCCGTACCATCTCGATCGCGCCGGCCAGATTCCCATCGGAGCGCAGATCCGTTTCCGGCCGATCACCCAGTTTCCAGGGGGACTATAATGCCCATCAAGAAGGTCCTGATCGCCAACCGGGGCGAGATTGCCGTGCGCGTGATACGGGCCTGCGCCGACTATGGCGTCGCCTCCGTCGCCGTCTATGCCGATGCCGACATCGACGCCCTGCATGCCCGCATAGCGGACGAGGCCTATGGCCTGGGTGGCGACAAGCCGGCCGAAACCTATCTCGACATCGACAAGCTCATCGCCATCGCCCGCCGCAGCGGCGCCGATGCCGTGCATCCGGGCTATGGCTTCCTCTCCGAACGCGCCGGTTTTGCGCAGGCCGTGATCGATGCCGGCCTGACGTGGATCGGCCCGCCTCCATCGGCCATCGAGCAATTGGGCGACAAGGTGCAGGCTCGCAAGCTCGCCTTGGCGGTCGGCGCGCCGCTGGTTGCCGGCACCGCCGATCCGGTCGGTGGCCCCGACGAGGTCCTCGCCTTTGCCGAAGAGCATGGCCTGCCGATCGCCATCAAGGCCGCCTTCGGCGGTGGCGGCCGCGGGCTGAAGGTCGCCTGGCGCATGGACGAGGTCGCCGAGCTCTTTGACTCGGCCGTGCGCGAAGCGGTGACCGCCTTCGGGCGCGGCGAGTGCTTCGTCGAGCAATATCTCGACCGCCCCCGCCATATCGAGGCGCAGGTGATCGCCGACAGCCATGGTCATGTCGTGGTGGTCGGCACGCGCGACTGCTCGCTGCAGCGCCGCAACCAGAAGCTGGTGGAAGAGGCCCCGGCGCCCTTCCTCAGCGAGGAGCAGCGCGCCCGCATCCACCAGGCGGCGCGCGATATCTGCGCCAAGGCCGGCTATGTCAGCGCCGGCACCGTGGAGTTCCTCTTGAGTGCCTCGGGCGCGATCTCCTTCCTGGAGGTCAATACCCGCCTGCAGGTGGAGCACCCGGTAACGGAGGAGACCGCCGGCATCGATCTGGTGGTCGAGCAGTTGCGCGTCGCCGACGGCCATCCCCTCAGCATCACCGAGACACCGGCGCCGCGAGGCCACGCCCTGGAGTTCCGCATCAATGCCGAGGATGTCGGGCGCGGCTTCCTGCCGGCCCCGGGCCTCATCACCGCCTTCGAGCCGCCTTCCGGCCCGGGCATCCGCCTGGATACCGGCGTCGCTGCCGGCTCGACCATCCCCGGCAGCTTCGATTCGCTAATGGCCAAGCTCATCGTCACCGGTGCGACACGGGGCGAGGCCGTTGCGCGGGCCCGGCGCGCCCTCGCCGAATTCCGCATCGAGGGGGTCGCCTCGGTGCTGCCTTTCCATCGCACGGTGATCGGCCACACCGACTTCACCGGCGAGCAGGATTTCAAGGTCCACACCCGCTGGATCGAGACCGACTTTGCCGCCACCCTCGCCGCCGCCACACGGCCCGAACCGCTGCCGGCAGCGACACTGCTCCGCACCGCCGTGGAGATCGACGGCCGGCGCGTCACCCTCGGCCTGCCCCCCGCCCTGCTGGGCGGCCTCCAGGCCGTGCCATCAGCGGCGCCGGCGATAGCGGCACCAGCCGAGTCGTCGCACGATGCGGTGATGGCGCCGATGGCCGGGACACTACGCTCCTGGCAGGTGGAAGACGGCGCCGAAGTCGCGGAGGGCGATGTCGTCGCCGTGATGGAGGCGATGAAGATGGAAATGCAAATCAAGGCCCACCGGGCCGGGAAGCTGGCGCAGGAGATCGAAGCCGGCACCACCGTGACGGCCGGCATGGTGATGGCGCGCATCGGATAGGAGCGACGACACGCCATACTCGCAAGAATGAGCGCGACCAGCCTTCTCCCCTTGCGGGAGAAGGTGCCCCGAAGGGGTGGATGAGGGGTGTCGGCACATCGCCAGCAAAGTCGTGTTTCTCCCCTCATCCGGCGCTTCGCGCCACCTTCTCCCGCAAGGGGAGAAGGCTTGTTACTCCGGTTTCTAGTGGACCCGCCGATGGAAACTGGAATTGTCGCCACATTCTGCTAGACGCTTGCCATCGCCTCCCGCCTATGAGCCCGCCGTGATCCCCTGGAAGCATCTCGACACCGCAACGATCCCCCATGGCGGCGGCGAGTTGCGCCTCAAGCAGCGCGGTAGTGAATTCTCGATCATGCTTGGCAGCAACGAGCTGATGAACAGCCGGCTGAGCGGCTCGGAAGAGGCGCTGGCGACGATGGCCGCCGAACGCCTGGCGGCGCGCAGGCATCCTCGCATCCTGATCGGTGGCCTCGGCATGGGCTTCACTCTGCGCGCCGCGCTGGCAAGTTTCCCGGACGATGCCGAGATCGTGGTCGCCGAACTGGTGCCGGCCGTCGTGACCTGGGCCCGGGGACCGATGGCAGAGATCTTCGCGGGCAGCCTCGATGATCGGCGCGTCAGCATCGAACTCGGCGATGTCGACGGCGTGATCCGCGCCGGGCACCGCTTCGATGCGATCCTGCTCGACGTCGACAACGGCCCCGAAGGGCTGACCCATGCCGGCAATGACCGCCTCTACAGCCTGGAAGGCCTTGCGGCGGCCCGGGGAGCGCTGACGGCGGGCGGCCTGCTGGCCGTATGGTCTCAAGGCCCCTCTTCGGCCTTCGACAGGCGTCTGCGCCAGGCAGGCTTTGCGGTGGACGAGGTCCGGGTCCGGGCCAACAGGGGGCGGAGCGGCGCCCGGCATGTAATCTGGTTTGCGAAGGAGAGCTGACCGTGATCCAGCCGACGGCCGGCCTCTCCACGATCGCCGCTCTTGCCGCCTATGCCCTTGCAGCGCGCCGTTCGGCTGCATAACTCTTGAAGATCTTCCTTGCCCGCCCGGCGGGTATTGCGCATCCTGCCTTGCTGCGGGCGCTCTTCACCAAGATGAATGCCATGACACTTCGTTCGATCATGCGCTCGGTCGTGGCCGTGCGTGCCAAGATTCCACAGGACGCCTTCACCGCAACCGCGCTCGGCACCGAGCGGGAGGGCAGCGGGGTGGTCATCCGCGACGACGGGCTGGTGCTCACCATCGGCTATCTCGTCACCGAAGCCGACGAGATCTGGCTGACCACCCAGGATGGGCGCGTGGTTCCCGCCCATGTCATGGCCTATGACCAGGCGACCGGCTTCGGCCTGGTACAGGCGCTCGGCCGGCTCGGCCTGCCGGCGCTGGGGCTCGGCAGCTCCGGCAAGGCGGCTGTCGGCGACGAGGCGGTGTTCGTCGACGGTACGGGGCGTCATGTCGACGCCCGTATCGTGGCCAAGCAGGAATTCGCCGGCTATTGGGAATATCTGCTCGACGAGGCGATCTTCATCGCGCCTGCCCATCCCGGCTGGGGTGGCGCGGCCCTGGTCGGCGAAGACGGCAGGCTACTCGGCATCGGGTCCCTGCTCCTGCAGATGGAACGCGGCGGCGAGGATTTCGACATCAACATGGTCGTGCCCATCGACCTTCTGCCGCCCATTCTCGACGACCTCCTGACGCGGGGCCAAGTCGACCAGCCACCGCGCCCCTGGCTCGGCGCCTTCTCGGCCGAAAGCAATGGCAAGGTCGTGGTCGCCAGCGTGGCCAAGGGGTCGCCTGCCGCCAAGGCGGGGTTGAAGGCGGGCGACATCATCTCCGACATCCGCAACGAGGAGGTCCGGGGCCTCGCCGATTTCTATCGCAAGGTGTGGAGCGGCGGCCCAGCCGGCGTCGAGGTGCCGATGCGGGTCCTGCGCGATGGCCGGGAGAGCTGGCTGCGTGTCAAATCGGCCGATCGCAACGCCTTCCTGCGCAAGCCGCCTTTGCAGTGAGACCTTCTCTTCCCGGGATCGCAGGCATCCTTGCCTGCTCTTGGACACGCTGAATTTGATGCAAAAGTGCAGGCAATCGCGACATGCAGGCATGTCGCTGAGATGCCTGCGATCCCAGAGCCGTCACCTATCAGCCCGCGGCTTCCAGCTTGTCCTGCGTCCTCGTCTCGAAATCGCTGGCGTCATGGCGCTCGCGCAACTGGCTCGACGGCTCGCCCGAGGTGCGGTTGACCATGCGCCCGCGCTGCACCGCCGGCCGCTGGAAGATCGCCTCGGCCCAGCGCTGCACATTCTTGTAGCCTTCGACCTGCAGGAACTCGGCCGCGCCATACTGCCAGCCCCGGGCCAGACCGCCATACCAGGGCCAGACGGCCATGTCGGCGATGGTGTAGTCGCTGCCGGCCAGATATTCGACCTCGCCCAGGCGGCGGTCGAGCACGTCGAGCTGACGCTTCACCTCCATGGCGAAACGGTCGATGGCATATTCGATCTTGGTCGGTGCATAGGCGTAGAAATGGCCGAAGCCACCGCCGAGATAGGGCGCGCTGCCCATCTGCCAGAACAGCCAGGACATGCATTCGGCGCGGGTGGCCGGGTCCTTCGGCAGGAACTCGCCGAACTTCTCGGCGAGATAGAACAGGATCGAACCAGATTCGAACACACGGATCGGCTCGGCGCCGCTGCGGTCGAGCAAGGCCGGGATCTTGGAGTTCGGGTTGACGTCGACGAAGCCCGAGCCGAACTGGTCGCCCTTGCCGATCTCGATCAGCCAGGCATCGTATTCGGCGCCCTTGTGGCCGCGGGCCAGCAATTCCTCCAGCAGGATGGTGACCTTGACCCCGTTGGGGGTGCCAAGCGAATAGAGCTGGAGGGGGTGGCGGCCGACCGGCAATTCCTTGTCATGGGTGGGGCCGGCGATCGGCCGGTTGATATTGGCGAACGCACCGCCATTCGCCTTGTTCCAGGTCCAGATCTTCGGGGGCGTGTAGTCGGACGAACCGGTCATTCTCGAACTCCAGGTCAGAGCCTATCAGTGAAAGGGCCAGCGAGCGAAGAGGCTGCCTTCATGGCAGATAGGGAGAGGCTGAAGCTCATGCTAGGGCACGCTGTACGGCTGTGCTCCAGAAAATCCCGGCTTCGCCTCCCCTCACCGCTTTATCCCGCGCGCAGAGCCTGCTATTCACGCCCGCATGACATATATGCTGCGCATAGCCCGAATTATCGTCCCGGCTTCCGCGTGCGGGCTCGGCTGAGCTCCGCGGAAGGTCCGGGTTTGCGCCGCTTTTCCCTTTCCTCCGTATCGACGGATCCCTGTTCATGACCGATGTTGCGTCCCCCTCCAGCGAGACCGCCGAGAGCTCGAAGGCGAGCTCTGGGGCTTTCGACTATTCCAAGACCCTGTTCCTGCCGCAGACGGCCTTCCCCATGCGCGGCGGCCTGCCGCAGAAGGAGCCGGAGATCCTGGCCCGCTGGCAGAGCCAGAACCTGCGCCAGCGCCTGCGCGACACATCGGCCGGCCGGCCGAAATTCGTGCTGCATGACGGCCCGCCCTATGCCAATGGCAACATCCATATCGGCCATGCGCTCAACAAGATCCTCAAGGACCTGGTGACGCGCTCCCAGCAGATGCTCGGCTTCGATTCCAACTATGTGCCGGGCTGGGACTGCCACGGCCTGCCGATCGAATGGAAGATCGAGGAGCAGTACCGCGCCAAGGGCAAGAACAAGGACGAGGTGCCGCTGGTCGAGTTCCGCCGCGAATGCCGGGCCTTTGCCGAGCATTGGGTCGGCGTGCAGCGCGAGGAGTTCAAGCGCCTGGGGGTCGAGGGCGATTGGGAACACCCCTATCTCACCATGGCCTATGCGGCCGAGGCGCAGATCGCCCGCGAGATCATGAAATTCGCCATGAGCGACCAGCTCTATCGCGGCTCAAAGCCGGTGATGTGGTCGGTGGTGGAGAAGACCTCCCTGGCCGAGGCCGAGATCGAGTATGAGGACCATACCTCCGACATGATCTGGGCGAAGTTCCCGGTGCGCTCGGGTGCCACCCGTGACGAGTTGGCCCAGGCTGCGGTGGTGATCTGGACCACCACGCCCTGGACCATCCCCGGCAACCGCGCCGTCGCCTATTCGAGCCGCGTCGCCTATGGGCTCTACCGCGTCACATCAGCGCCCGAAAACAACTGGGCCAAGGTCGGCGACAGCTTCATCCTGGCGGACAAGCTCGCCGAGGAGGTCTTCAAGTCGGCCAAGGTGGAAGCCTTCGAGCGCCTCGGCGGCGTCGAGGCCGGCGAGCTTGCCGCCCTCACCGTGGCCCATCCGCTAGCGGGCTTCGATCCCGGCTACGGCTTTGCCGTGCCGCTGCTCGAGGGCGAGCATGTCACCGACGAAGCCGGCACCGGCTTCGTGCATACGGCCCCCAGCCACGGCCGCGAGGACTTTGACGTCTGGACGGCGCATCAGCGCGAGCTGACTGCCCGCGGCATCAACACGCACATCCCCTACCCCGTCGATGGCGACAGCTTCTACACGGCGGACGCCCCCGGCTTTGCCGGCAAGCGCGTGATCACCGAGAAGGGCGACAAGGGCGATGCCAATGACGCCGTGATCAAGGCGCTGGTGGCGGATGGCAAGCTCGTGGCCCGTGGCCGTATCAAGCATCAGTACCCCCATTCCTGGCGTTCGAAGAAGCCGGTGATCTTCCGCAACACGCCGCAATGGTTCATCGCGATGGACAAGCCCATCGACGAGGTGGCTCCGGGCACCGTGCCGGCGGCGACGCCGGTCCGCACGGAAGGCGGCGCCCTGCGCAACGATGTCGGGCCGACGCTCGGCGACGGCTCGTCGCTGCGCGAGCTCGCTCTCAACGCCATCCGGCAGACCCAATGGGTGCCGGCGGCCGGCGAGAACCGCATCACCGGCATGATCGCCAACCGCCCGGACTGGGTGGTCTCGCGCCAGCGCGCCTGGGGCGTGCCGATCGCCGTGTTCATGCGCGACAAGCCGGGTGGCGGCGTCGAGATCCTCAAGGACGAGGCCGTCAACCAGGCCATATCAGCGGCCTTCGAAACCGAAGGCGCCGACGCCTGGTACCAGGAGGGCGCCTCCGAGCGCTTCCTCGGCGCTCGCGCCGGCGAAGGCTGGGTCAAGGTCAACGACATCCTCGACGTCTGGTTCGATTCCGGCTCCACCCACGCCTTCACGCTGGAGGACCCACGCCACTTCCCGGGCCTTGCGGGCATCAAGCGCAAGGTCGATGGCGGCGATGATAGCGTGATGTATCTGGAAGGTTCGGACCAGCACCGCGGCTGGTTCCATTCCTCGCTCCTGGAAAGCTGCGGCACGCGCGGGCGGGCACCCTACGACATCGTGGTCACCCACGGCTTCACGCTCGACGAGCAGGGCCGCAAGATGTCGAAGTCCATCGGCAACACCGTCGCTCCGCAGGACGTGATCAAGCGCTCCGGCGCCGATATTCTGCGCCTGTGGGTCGCCACCACCGACTATGCCGACGACCAGCGCATCGGGCCCGAGATCCTGAAGACGGTGGAGGACACCTACCGCAAGCTGCGCAACACCATCCGCTGGATGCTGGGCACACTCGCCCATTTCGAGGCCGGCGATAGCGTTGCCGCCGCCGAGATGCCGGAACTCGAGCGGCTGATGCTGCACCGGCTGGCCGAGCTCGACGGCGAGGTGCGCGCCGCTTATGAAAGCTATGACTACAAGCGCGTGGTCGCCTTGCTGGCGACCTTCATGACGGCGGACCTCTCCGCCTTCTATTTCGACGTGCGCAAGGACGCGCTCTATTGCGATCCGAAATCGTCCCTGCGCCGCCGGGCCGCGCTGAGCGTGGTCGACACGCTCTTCACCTGCCTGACGACCTGGCTGGCGCCAGTGCTGTGTTTCACCATGGAAGAAGCCTGGACCTCGCGCTTCGGCCAGGAGAACTCGGTGCATCTGCAGCCTTTCGCGGCAGCCGATCCTGCCTGGCTCGATCCGGCGCTCGCCGAGAAATGGGAGCTCGTGCGCGAAGCGCGGCGCGTGGTGACCGGCGCGCTGGAGCATGAACGCGCCGCCAAGCGCATCGGCTCCTCGCTGGAAGCCGCGCCGGTCGTCCACGTCGCCGACGAGGCGACGCTGGCGGTTCTGCGCAGCGTCGATTTCGAGGATGTCTGCATCGTTTCGGGGCTGACGCTCGTGGCCGGCGAAGGCCCTGCCGAGGCCTATCGCCTCGACGGCGTTGCCGGCATTGCCGTGGTTCCCGGCCGGGCCGATGGTATCAAATGCGCGCGTTCCTGGCGCTATTTCGATCCGAAGACCGCCGATCCCGCCTTCCCCGACATCACCCCGCGCGACGCGGCGGCGATGCGCGAATGGCAGGCGGCGGGGGCCTGAGCGATGAAGTCGATGTTTTTTGGGCGCTACACCCTCATCGGGGTGATGGTGGCGGTTCTCGCCATCATCATCGATCAGGGCTTCAAATATTGGGCGCTCCACATTTTCCAGATCGGTGAGCTGATCATGTATCAGGAGGCCGTCGACTGGACGCCCTTCCTGAAGTTCACCCTGGTCTGGAATCGTGGCGTATCGTTCGGCCTGTTCCAGCAGGAGAGCGAGATCGGCCTGATCCTGCTCGTCGCCTTTCGCCTCATTGCCACCGTGCTTCTTCTGGCATGGCTTGCCCGTATCCACACGAAATCATCGGCGATCGGCATCGGCCTGATCATAGGCGGCGCCATCGGCAATGCCGTCGACGGATTGCTGGCGATAGAGGGACCGTTGGCCCCCAATTGGCTGCAGCGGGAAGGCGTTGCCGACTTCTTCCTGCTCCATGCCGGCGATTTTTCCTGGTATGTCTTCAACCTGGCCGATGTCGCCATCGTTGCGGGCGTGGCCCTGCTGTTGTATGACATGGTGGTGAACAAAGAGCCACAGACACACGGGTCTTCCTGACTTTTTCAGGTACTGGTTGCCCGGAGGAATGGTGGTTTCTTGGTTTTGACGCATTTTCCGGGCAGTAGAGCGAAGGTCTCTCCCGGAATTTGCACCGAAATCTAGCAGTGATTGGGATACAGGATGCGGACAAAGATTTGGCTTGGCCTGGCTGCGGCGACGGCACTGGTTGCCCTGGCGCCGACGGGTGCGGCGAATGCGCAGTCCCTCGGTCAGAACTTCTTCCAGAAGATGCTCGGCACCGGTGACGATGCACCGGCAATCAATTATTCCGACCGTGCGCCGCTGGCAAAACCGGGCAAGCTCGACCTGCCACCGCCCGGCACGGCTGCGACTTCGGACAATGACCCGAACTGGCCGGTGGATCCCGACTACAAGAAGCGCAAGGCCGCCGGCGTGATGCCGCGCAGCAAGGCCGAGCATGGCGATGGCCGGCTCTCGCCTGACGAGATGGCGGCAGGCCGCGTCCCGGGTGCCGGTCGGGTCGACGCGCCGGAGCCGTTCGATGCGGCCAAGGCCAGTTCGGTTCCGCTCAAGCCCAGCGAACTGCAGAAGCGCCTCAACCTCGGCGAAGACAACACGCCACTCGCGGCCGGCGTCGAACCGCCACGCCGTTCCTTGACAGAGCCGCCGGTTGGCTATCGCAAGCCACTCGCCTCGGCGCCGCTTGCCGGCAACGAACCCCTGCCTTCCGAAGGTAACAAGAGCGAATCCTGGTTCGACCGGGTCTTCAAGACCCCGCGGGTCAAGTAGGAAGTTCAGGGACGCAGAATACCAATGGGGCCGGTCGCAAGATCGGCCCTTTCGTTTGTGCGTTTCCGTTTCGGGCTTACCGTCGCCCGAAGAGGGCCTCGATGTCGCCGAGCTTCAGCGTCACATAGGTCGGCCGGCCGTGGTTGCACTGGCCTGAATTGGGGGTGACTTCCATCTCGCGCAGGAGCGCATCCATCTCCGCCGGCAACAGGCGCCGCCCGGCCCGTACGGAGCCGTGGCAGGCCATGGTGGCGGCGACATGGTCGAGGCGCCGCTCCAGCACGATCTCCGAGCCCCATTCGGCAAAGCCATCGGCGAGGTCCCGGATCAGCGCGGCCGGATTGGTGCTGCCAAGCGCAGCCGGCGTGGCGCGCACCAGAAGGGCACCCGGCCCGAACGGCTCCACGACCAGGCCGAGAGCCGCCAGATCCCCGCTCGCCGCAGTCAGGCGCTCGACATCGGCGGGATCGAGATCGACGACTTCCGGGATGAGCAGTAATTGCGACCTGGCACCGGCGGCCGCGCGCTCACGCTTCAGCCGTTCATAGACCAGGCGTTCATGGGCCGCATGCTGGTCGACGATGACGACGCCTTCCCGGGTCTGGGCCACGATATAGGTCTCGTGCAGCTGCGCGCGGGCCGCGCCGAGCGGCCGGTCGAGACTGTCGGGCGCGGGAGGCACCACCGTGGCACGCGCATCCGCGGAAGGCATCACCAGCGCGTCGAATCCGGCCTGGGCCGGCGCCGCGAAACCGCTTCCTGCAGCCAAGCCGCCATTGTCGATGCCACCGTCTCCCATGCCGGCAGGATGGGGCGCCGCGGGCGACGCCCGCCAGTCCCAGTCGAGATCGGCCGGGCGGTTGAGGCTGCGGGCAAGCAGGCCGAGGGCGACATCGGCATTGCCGCTTGAGCTCCGGCCGGACTCCCGCTCCAGCGCGGAGCGGATCGCCGAGACGATCAGGCCGCGGACCAGGCCGCCATCACGGAAGCGGACCTCGGCCTTGGCCGGATGGACATTCACGTCGACATTCTGCGAGGCGATGTCGAGGAAGAGGGCCAGAACCGGAAAGCGGTCCTTGGGCAGATGATCGGCATAGGCACCGCGCACGGCACCCAGCAACAGCTTGTCGCGCACCGGCCGCCCATTGACGAACAGATATTGGTGCTGCCCCGTGCCGCGATTGAAGGTCGGCAGACCGATATGGCCATGCAGGCGGACATCCCCGCGCGTCACGTCGATGGCAATCGCGTTGTCGATGAAGTCGGCACCCAGCAAGGTGCCGAGGCGCGTCTCCTCGTCACCAGCCGGCCAGGTCGAGGGAGAATGGTCTTCGCCGGCCAAAGTGAAGGCGATGGCGGGGTTGGCCATGGCAAGGCGCTTGACGACATCGCCGATCGCCGCCGCTTCGGTACGCTGGGTCTTGAGGAATTTCAGGCGAGCCGGGGTGGCATAGAAAAGGTCGCGCACCTCGATGCGCGTGCCCTCCCCGATCGCTGCCGGACGGATTGCCTGGTGCTCGCCGGCTTCAATGGCGATCACGGCCCCGGTGGCCGAGCCACGCTCGCGCGTGGTGATGCTGAGGCGCGACACCGAGGCGATGGATGGCAAGGCTTCGCCGCGAAAGCCCAGCGTGTTGATGGCGAGCAGGTCCTCGGTCGGCAGCTTGGACGTCGCGTGGCGCTGCACGGCCAAAGCGAGGTCCTCGGGCGACATGCCCGAACCGTCGTCCACGATGCGGATCAGGCGCTGCCCGCCGCCCTCGGTGACGATCTCGATGCGGCGAGCGCCGGCATCGATGGCGTTCTCCACCAATTCCTTCACGGCACTCGCCGGCCGCTCCACCACCTCGCCGGCGGCGATGCGGTCGATCAGGATCTGGGGAAGGGCACGGATGGCCATGGGGCGAATCGTCCATCGGCGCCAGCGCTCCACCTGAGAGAAATCGGGCGCAAAATCAAAGGCTTGACGCATCCGTCCTCACGGGTGGAGAACGAATGCGTCACGTGCCGGGAACAATACACCATGGGGCCGGCCATCGGAATGGCCGGCAGGCAAGCCTCAGGCTCCAAGGCGTTTTGCGACTCCGCGGAAGCGCTGCAAATCGCAAAGGCACTTTAGCCGATCCGTTGGAACGGCTGGAAGCGAAGCGCACGAGCAAAAAGCGTTCGGTCATGAACGCCTGTTTGCCCTATTGCACATCGACATTGACGACGACGTCGAGCACCTTGCCGTCGGGAAAAGCCTTACGATAGGCAAATTGATCGGGACCGCGATAACCAGGTGCGGAGGTATAGAGCACCTGCCAGACCGGCACGCGCCGTGAATTGCAGGCGGCGCTGGAATTGCCGGCCTCATAGGGAGAAAAGTCGCGGGCCCTGCGGATGCTCACCTGGCCATAGCCCGCCTGCTTGGTGATACGAGCCGCAACGCCCGGCACTTCCCGGCAGGCCGGCGTGATGTAGGAAAACTGGTCGATCTTGCTGACCCGCCCAGACGGCACTGCAACGGCAGCACCGCTGGCACCGGGCCCGCGCGAGGTTCCAAGACCGGTGCTGACGCAGCCTGCCCCCAGAAGACCAACAAGGACGACAGCCGAAACACTCCAAAGCTTCATGACATCCTCCCGCTTGAGCGACCCCCGCCGCTTCTCGACGAGCGACAGGGTGATGCAGTCGGCCCCTTCGTGCAATAGTCAGTGTGACGTAAGCAGAACGATTTAACCTTGTCCGGCGAGAAGAAAACGCTCGACCAGGCTCGCTCTTCTCGTCGTTTCTTGCCGTTCTTCGCCGTGTTCTTTGTGACGCAGCGCCTTTACCCGGTCATCGCCGATATGATTTGGGCCGGCATCGGGAGTTATCCGGCGATCCTAGGACAGCCCCTCCGGGCGCCCGACAGCTACGACGAAGGGCTTGCCACCCCCGAACATCCGCTCGGCCACGCGCTTGGTATCGTCCAGCGTCACCGCTTCGACCAGGCCGTTGCGGCGATCGATGAAATCGATGCCAAGCCGCTCGATCTGGATCATGGTCAGCTGGTTGGCGATCTTTGTCGATGAGTCGAAGCGCAGCGCATAGGAGCCGGTGAGGTATTTCTTGGCGCTCTCCAATTCTGCGGCGCCAGGCCCGTTGCGGGCGAGCTCGGCCATCTCCGCCTCGATGATGGCGAGACTTTCGGCCGCCCTGTCGTTTCGGGTGGCGACGCCGCCGCCGACGAAGGCGGCTCGGGCCAATGCGCCGAGCTGGGTGGAGACCGAATAGGCCAAGCCCCTCTCCTCGCGCACTTTCTGGAAAAGGCGTGAGGAGAAGCTGCCGCCGCCATAGATATGGTTGAGCAGGAAGGCGGCCATGAAGTCGGGATCGTCGCGCTTCACGCCGGGGGTGGCGAATTGCAGCACGGTCTGCGGCACGTCGAGGTCGATCACCTTGCGGGTGCCCAGGTCCGCGAGCTGGGCCTCCGGCACCGGCTGCAGCAGGGCCGTGGTCGGCAGCGAGCCGAACACCTTGTCCAGCATCTCCTCCGCATCATGGGCATCGATGGCGCCGACGATAGAGACCGTCAACCCATCCTTGGCGAGCAGGCGGCGGTGCTGGGCCGCGATTTCGTCCCGGTTGACGGCACCGATGCTCTCCAGCGTACCGCGCGTCGGGCGGCCATAGGGGTGGTCGGGGAAAAGCCCGGCGAAAAAAGCCAGCGAAGCCACGGCGTTGGGATCGCTCGCCTCACGACGCAAGCTGGCCAGCAGGCTCTGGCGCACGCGTTCCACCGCGGCTTCCTCGAAACGCGGCTCGCTGACGGCATAGTGCAGAAGATCGAAGGCGAAGGCCTTGCGGTCGGACAGCGTGCGCAGCGAGCCGTTGATCTGGTCGCGCGCGGCATGGAAGGAGAGCTCGACCGCATTCTCCTCCATCAGGCGCTGGAAGGCCTCGTCGTCGTGAGGCCCTGCCCCCTCGTCGAACAGCGCCGACATGATGTGGGCCAGGCCTGGCCGGTCGGCCGGATCCTGCGCGGCACCGCCCTTGAAGGCGAAGTCGACGGCGATGACGGGTACGGCATAGTCCTCGACCAGCCAGGCTTCTATGCCAAGAGGCGAGACGATCTTCTGGATCATAAAAACTCTCGTTCACAAAAAACGATCGTCACAACCGGCAAAGCCGGCGATGACGGCAGGAGACTGATGCGCCGTTGCAAGCCTCCCAGCAGGAAAAGCGCGGCGCAGCAATCCAGACAATCATGGACGGCGCCGCCAGTCTGCCTGGCAGCATCCGTCATGACGTGCGAAACCTATCAAGCCTGCCCTTCGAGCAAGCCGACCACCGACTTGCCCTCCAGCAGGACGGCACGGCCCATCTCCGGCAGTCGTCCGGACGGCACGGCGGCGATGCGCTGCGGCCAGAGCTGCAGGTCCTCCACCTTGCCGCCGACGGACAGGGTGGCGCCGTAATAGCGTGCCAGGGTCGACTGGTTGTCCTGGGCATAGATCGCGTCGGCGACGAGGCGCGTCTTGGCACGCTCCAATTCCGCCTCGCTTACGCCCTCCGCGACGATGCGCCTGATCTCCTCGTCGACGGCCGCTTCCAGCGCCTCGAAACTGACGCCAGGCATCGGGATGGCCCAGACACCGAAACGCGTCTCGTCCACAGCGGAGCCGCCATAAAAGGCGCCGGCGGCCGAAGCCAGTTTCTTGTCGACCACCAGGGCCCGATAAAGCCGCGAGGTCTGCCCGCCGCCAAGGATCTGAGAGAGGAGATCGAGCGCCTCGCCCTCGCCATTGCGGGCCTGGATATAGGAAGGCGCCCGCCAATGGCGCTGATAGATCGGCTGCTCCACCCGCTTGTCGGCCAGCCGAACGCGGCGGTCTGCGCGCTGCCTGGGCTCCTGCGGCCGCAGACGCGGCGGCGGGTCGGCACGCCGGGCCACAGGACCGTAATGGGTTTCGGCCAGCTCGCGCACCTCTTCGGCCGTGACGTCACCAGCCACGATCAAGCTGGCGTTGTTCGGCGTGTAGAAACGGCTGTGGAAATCGATGGCGTCCTGCCGGCTCAGGCCTTCGATCTCGTTCTCCCAGCCGATGATCGGCGTGCCATAGGGATGGTGGGTGAACAGGGTCGAGGCGATCTCCTCGGCAAGCTGCGAATTGGGATCGTTGTCGACCCGCATCTTGCGCTCCTCGAGCACGACGTTGCGCTCGGGATTGACGACCTCGTCGGTAAGAGCCAGCCCGGTCATGCGATCGGCCTCGAAGGCCATCATGGTGCCGAGATGCTCCTTGGCCACTCGCTGGAAATAGGCGGTGTAGTCATAGGAGGTGAAGGCGTTCTCCTGGCCGCCCAGCTCGGCAACCTGCTTGGAAAAGCCCCCCGGATTCTTCTCCGTGCCCTTGAACATGAGATGCTCGAGGAAATGCGCGATGCCCGACTTGCCCTTCGGTTCGTCCGCCCCGCCCACCTTGTACCACACCATGTGGGTGACCACCGGCGCACGGCGGTCGGGAATGACCACTACATGCAAGCCGTTGGGAAGCGTGAAATCCGTGATCGCCGGGCCCTGGGCATGGGAAGCACCGCCGAGACCGGGGATAAGCGCAAGCGTCATGAAAGGTCCGATCGGGAGGGAAAGCGAAAGATCCACCCAATATGGGTAGGAAACGCGGGAAGTGAAGTATCCCTTACCCCCTGGAGCATGAGCCTAGCAAGGCATAGGTCCGAAGAAAACAATCCCTACCGGCTCCCTTCCTCCTTCCGGTCTACCAATTCCTTCAAGCCTCGGTCGATCTCGCGCCAGTCCCGATCGCTCAAGGCTCCTTCCACGGCATAAAGGGCGTTCAGGCTGACGCCGCGCCCGAACCGGAACTTCAGGCGTCGATAGGCGGCGACGGCTCCCAGTTGCCGGAGATCCTCCGGACTGCAGATGTCGACTTCGGCCAGCATGCGTTCGGTCGCCGGGCCGAGATTGCGCATATCCCGGATGCGCCCGCTCACGCGACCATCTCGATGCCGACCGGCACGCCGCTGCGCAGGGAATTGGCCACCATGCAGATCGTCTTCGCCCGCTCGATCACCGGCTGCGGATCGGACCCGTCCAGCATCCGGCAGCGTACCTCGAGCCTTGCAGCCGTCGCCAGCAGCGGCTTGCCCTCAAGCTCCAGCGCGACGCTGATCGCGATGGTATCGACGGTCACACCCATTTCTTCGGCGGCGTAGCGCAGGTCGTTGCAAAAACAGCCGCCGAGCGACAAAGCGAGCAGCTGGGCGCCGTTGAAGCCGAGCCCCATGCCGCCGGCCTTGCCCTCGGGGCGGTCCACCACGATGGTATGTCCGCCGGCCCAGCCCATGGCAGCCTGCGTCTCACCGACATTGCGCAGTTCGACCGTTACCGTCGCCATGGCTGCCCCCTTGGATACTGCCGACTATGACAGCAAGGGGCCGAGGGCGAAAGCGATGCCAAGCAGAGCGTGAAGCGGCGGCTCGATCAAAGCGCCCCAGCGCCGGACGTCAGGGCTCGTAGTGGAAGAAGCTGAGCCTGGTACCGGCATAGTCGCGCTGATCGGCCAGAGCGAAGGAGGGCGGCGCTTCGAGGGGGGCGTCCGTCGCCTCCTCGACCACGCAGAGCGCTCCCTTGGTCAGCCAGCCGCCATCGGCAAGGCTGACGAGCGCCTGTGATGCCAGCCCCTTGCCATAGGGAGGATCGAGAAAAGCCAGCGAGAAGGGCTCGCCCGGCCCGATCATGCCCAGCTTGGTCGCATCCCGGCGGAACAAGCGGGTGCGTCCGCCCAGGGACATCGCCTCGACATTGGAGCGGATCAGCCCACGCGCCTCCGCGCCCTCGTCGACGAAGGTGGCAAAGCGGGCTCCGCGCGACAGGGCCTCGAAACCGAGCGCGCCCGTGCCGGCGAACAGATCGATCACGCGGGCGTCGCGCACGGGATCGTCATAGCCATGCGCGAGGATATTGAACAAGGTCTCACGCAGGCGGTCCGAAGTCGGTCGGATCGCGTCCGACTTCGGTGTGGCCAGTTGCTTGCCGCGAAATTGCCCGCCGATGATGCGCATCGCTCAGCCGTCAACGCCCCCGGCGCGGCGCACCGCCCGGCTTGCCGCCGGGGCGAGGACGCGAGGGCCGTTCACCGCCATCATTGCGGTCACGGAAGGACGGACGCGGCTTGAACGGGCGGTCGCCACCCTCCTCGCCACGCGGGCGGAACGGCTTGCGCGGACGCTCGCCACCTTCGTCGCGGTCACGGAACGACGGACGCGGCTTGAACGGGCGGTCGCCGCCTTCGTCGCGGTCACGGAACGACGGACGCGGCTTGAACGGGCGGTCGCCGCCCTCTTCGTCACGCGGGCGGAACGGCTTGCGCGGACGCTCGCCACCCTCGTCGCGGTCACGGAAGGACGGACGCGGCTTGAACGGACGATCGCCGCCCTCTTCGCTGCGTGCACGGAAGGGCTTGCGCGGGCGCTCGCCCCCTTCGTCGCGGTCGCGGAAGGAAGGACGGGGCTTGAACGGACGGTCGCCCCCCTCTTCGTCGCGCGGCCGGAACGGCTTGCGCGGACGCTCGCCCGCTTCGTCGCGGTCACGGAAGGACGGACGCGGCTTGAAAGGACGGTCGCCGCCCTCCTCGCTGCGTGCGCGGAACGGCTTGCGCGGCCGATCGCCATCCCCGTCGCGATCGCGGAAGGCAGCCCGCGGCTTGAAGGGGCGGTCACCGCCCTCTTCATCGCGCGGACGGAATGGCTTGCGCCGGGCCGGCTTTTCGTCACCGACATCGGCGACGCGCTGGACCAGCACGCGGCGACCGTGACGATCCTCGACCAGGCTGCCACGCATCACGCGTTCCTTGCCGTCTTCCTCCGACTTGACACGCAGTCCGCGCGCCGGGCCACCCTTTGCGGGCTTGGCTGCAGCCTTGGCCGGCTTCTCGCCGGTGGCCTCGTGGATTGGCGCCTCGAACTCGCAGCCGGCCTCGGCAACCAGCTCGGGGCCGAGCTGGTCCATCAGAACACGGGTCTTCACTTCCTCGACGGCGCCTTCGGCCAGGTCGCCGAGCTGGAACGGCCCGTAGGACACGCGGATCAGGCGGTTGACCTCCAGGCCGATGGAACCCAGCACATTCTTGACTTCGCGGTTCTTGCCTTCACGCAGGCCGAGAGTCAGCCAGGAATTGGAGCCCTGCTCCTTGTCGAGGCGGGCTTCGATGCGACCATAGTCGACGCCGTCGACCGTCAGCCCCTCGAACAATTTGTCGAGCTGGACCTGATCGGTCTCGCCGAAAGCCCGCACGCGATAGCGCCTGAGCCAGCCGGTCTTGGGCAGTTCGAGCTGGCGCGCCAGACCGCCGTCATTGGTGAGCAGCAGCAGGCCTTCGGTGTTGATGTCGAGCCGCCCCACCGACATCACGCGCGGCAAGGACGGGTCGAGGTTCTCGAACACGGTCGGGCGTCCTTCCGGATCCTTTTCCGTGGTCACCAGGCCGCGGGGCTTGTGGTAGAGCCACAGCCGCGTGCGCTCCCGCCGGGGCAGGAGCTTACCATCGACGGTGATCTTGTCGTCGGCCAGCACGTTGAGCGCGGCGCTGGTCAACACCTCGCCATTGACGGCAACGCGGCCTTCCTCGATCCAGGTCTCGGCATCACGGCGCGATCCCAACCCGGCCCGCGCGATCACCTTGGCCACACGCTCGCCGGCAAAGGCGCCAGACTTGGCTTCGGCCTCGGGCTTGGCGACGGTCTCCGCCCTGGCCTCGGTGCGACGCGGGGCACGCTTGGGCGCGCGCTCCTCCTGGCGATCGTCGAAACGCGGCTCGAAGGCCTTGCGGCCGCCCTCGCGTGGCTCGAAGGAGGTGTCGAAACGGCGCGGCGCAAAGGAGCGCCCACCTTCATCGCCCTCGCGGCGAGGTTTGCGGCTGAACGAACGCTCACCGCCCTCCCCGCGCTCCGCATCCCGGCGCGGCCGGAAACCGCCTTCGGCGCCCTCGTCGCGCGACCGAAACGGCCGGCGAGCTTCCCCGCGCTCCTCGAAGCGGCGGGGCTTGAACGGACGTTCCTCGCCGCCTTCACGCTCGCGGAACGGACGGCGGGCGGGACGGGCCTCGGAATCCTCGCCTTCGCGCGGCTTGAAACGCGCCGGACGACGATCGCCGTCCTGGCGCTCGGCGAAGGAACGGGCCGGACGCTTCGGGCGAGCCTCGCCGCCCTCGTCACGATCCCGGAAGGAACGGCGCGGAGGTGCGTCACCATCGACGCCGCGCCGACGAGGTCCAGCGCCAGCGGAGGTCTTCTTGGGGCCAAATGGCTTCTTGCCCCCGCTTGGGGGCTTGCGGCCGCCGCCGCCAGATCGTTTATCGTCGGACATCGATTGTTGCTGGAATGGCCCCCGCTACCCATCGTATCGGAGGATATTCCAAAACTCCTTGAAAAGAGGGGCGTCTTTCCGATCCGCAGGGATCGTGAAACGCTTTAGCAGAAAAGGCGGCATGTCACGAGATGAAGCGCTCGATCATGGAACTGGCGCTGGAGGAAGCCCATGCTGCCGCAGGTCGCGGGGAGGTACCCGTCGGCGCGGTTGTCGTCAAGGACGGAGTGGTGCTTTCGCGCGAAGGAAACCGCACCCTGGCGCTGAAAGACCCCACCGCCCATGCGGAGATGCTCGCCATCCGTGCCGCCGCCCAGGTGCTGGGCAGCGAGCGCCTCGTCGGTGCGGACCTTTACGTCACGCTCGAACCCTGCCCGATGTGCGCCGCAGCGATTTCCTTCGCCCGCATCCGGCGTCTCTATTTCGGCTGCGACGACCCCAAGGGCGGCGCGGTGGAGAATGGCGTGCAGTTCTACGCTTCGCCGACCTGCCACCATCGCCCAGAAGTCTATTCCGGCATCCATGCCACCGCGTCGCGTGCCTTGCTGCAGGATTTCTTCCGGCAGCGGCGTTAGCGACAATCTCTTCGAAGTGTCAGCCTCCCGGCTGACACTCCAAATCCCGCTCAAAATGAAGACCTCAGCCAAACCGGAGCGCTTTTGCAATCCAGCGCCGCCGCCTTCAGGAGCCCAGATGTCCGGGCTCCTTGGACACGCCCTTCAATGAGAGGTGTTCCGGCGGCTCGGCCGGCGAGCCGTCGCTGGCATAGTGAAAGATCCGATATTCGTCGTCCGGCAGGCGCTCGACCTTCATATATTTGGCCTGGCCGAAGGGCATGGTGCCGTTCACATAGAAGACCGACGGATCATATTCCCTGGTTGCGACGGTCTTGCCCATCGCCTGCGCCGTCAATTGCATGAGCTGGAACTGGGTGGGACGGTCGAGCTGGCGGAAGGCATTGGCGATCGCTGAATCCGGCCTGTTGGTCATCAGCATCACCGGCACCACCGCCGTGCGCAGATGGCGGATCAGATGTCCCCACAGCCCATCCTCGCCCATCAGCTCGTTATGGTCGGAGGTGACGAAGATATAGACCGGGTCCTTCTCGGCCAGCATCGTGGCAATGATGTCACTGGTGCTGCGGTCCCAGCACTGCAGGCCGGTATCGTAGCGTGCGCGCCGCGCTTCGTCCGCGCTGCCGTCGGGTGGCGTGAACACCTGAAACTCGCCCGCATATTTCTTGCAATTGTCGAGATAGGGCTCGTGATCGGCGCGCTGGTGGACATAGATGAAGCGCCGGTCCGCCGGCGGCACATCCTTGACGTCGTCGGCAAGCGACTCCTCGGCCGACTTCTCGGCCGTCTCGTCATAGGTCTCCACCGTCTTCGACTGCCGGGCATACCGGGCTCCGCCGGCGATCTGCATGGTATGGATGGCCTGCGCCGAATAGTAGTAGCTGGCGAAATCGCCATCCTTGGCGATGTCGAAAATGTTCACCGGCTGCCGCTCCGCCAAATTGGGGAAATAGACGAGCCTGAGGGCCGAGGGGACGCTGGCGAGCGTCGCCACGCCGCCGGAAAAGCCTATCTTGGCGAACATCCGCCAGCCTGCCGGCGGCTCCCTGAACAAGTGATCGAGACGCGGCGTGGTCTGCCGCGCCCCGCCAAAGAGCGACATTCGCACCGGATTGATCGACTCGCCCATCACGAACACGACGGTTGCCCGGCCCTCCGGCACGTCGGTCTTGCCGAAGACATGATCAGCAAGGCCATTCAGGGAAGCCGGCGGCGCAGGCGCCTGGCTCGCACGATAGGCCAGCACGCCAGCATTGGCGCTGGAAATGAAGGATGCGGAATAGGCGTTGGCCTGCACCACGCTCGGCAGTTTGTGCAGCTCCCAGCGTGCCGCGACGCCGCCAAGGGCCGCAACGAGCAAGAGAGAAAAGGCCCAGGATCGACCGCTCCGCAGCGGGCGGATCAGCGTGAACACGGCGAGCAGGACAGCCGTCGCCAGCGCCAGGAGCAAAGGCAGCAGGAATTCACTCTGGACCTGCAAACCGGTCGAAACCGAATCGGCCGTGTCGCTGAAAAACAGCCTTACCTGCTCGGGCGTGAGCGGCGCTCCGAAATATACGAGCGAACTGAGCCAGATGGCCTGATTCAAGAACACCAGGACGATGATGAGTATTCTGAACCAGGTTCCGGCCGAGAGGGCGAAGAGCACCGAAAATGACAATAATGTTACAAAATATTCTCTCGTCCTGAACGGAGAAATATCCCATCCGAAACAAGAAAATATTACATCAGGAATACTCAAGATCGCTGCGACAATGGCAATCTCTAGTACCTTCTTAGCAAAAATTCGTGAGAATGAAGTCATGTAAACCGCATAAATGAAAATTATGTTCTTAGACTCAAGGCACCAACCGAGAGCATCTGTATCGGTCCGGTCGAAGATTTAATCCAAATTGCTTAAAAACAGAACAATAATGACAAAAATAGGAACTGTCTCGCGCGATGGCCAGACGGCGGCAACGGGCCGCCGCCTTGGCGCTACGCCTGCCAGCCTTCAGTTCGTCAAACTCTGGAGGTCATCGCGGGCGGACTTTGAAGCACGCATTGGCTCAGACTGATCGCGCTTCTCGTGGTGTTCACCTATGTCGTGCACATCGTCACGCGGCGCCGCTGAGCCACCGCTCTACTCCGGCGAGGTTCAGGTTTCCGGTGCCAGAATCTCGGCAAGCCATTCGATCAAGGCCTTTCCGGCGACATGTCCGGGATCGCGGCTGGGGTCGTAGATCGTCACCTGCAGACCGAGAGCGCGGCGTTTCAGGGCGGTGGTGAGCAGGATCGCCGCTTCCTTCCAGTTGAGACCATCGGCCTGCGGGGAATCGACCGCCGGCATCAGTCTGCTGTCGACGGCATCCACATCGAAATGGATCCAGAACCCTTCCCGGTCGGCATCGATGCCGCTCAGGGCCACGTCGACGCAGGCTTCAATCCCCTCGGCGCGAAGCTGTTCCAGGGGCCTGTAGACCATGCCGGACTCGGCGATATCGGGAATGGGAGCGGGAGGACCTGCTTCATGATCGCGATTGGCGAGAGCCGCCACCCGCCGTGTCGTCACATAGGGCCAGCGCCCTTCCAGATCCGTCAGAGCTGAAGGCCCCCAGCCGGTGACCAGCGCCAGATCCATGCCTGCACCGCCGCCTGTCGCCGATTGCTCGGGCAGGTAGAAATCCGTATGGCCATCGACATAGAGGAGACCGGCCTCACGCTGCCGCGCCAGGCCGAGCATCGAGCCGATCAGGATGCTGCAATCGCCGCCGAGGACGAGGGGAAAACACCCGGCCTCGACCGCCTCCTCCACGGCGTCGGCCAGCCGGATGGAATAGTCGGCAATGGCATCGATGTTGCGGATGTTGATCCTGCGTTCATCGTCGCGACGATAGGCCGGCGGCTCTACCGTGACGACGCGCTCCACCGCCAATCGGTCGTGCAGGCCGAGCTGGCGCAACGTCGCCGGAGCATGGCGCGTTCCCGGTTCCACATCGTCGCCCAGCGGCATCAGCCCGAGATTGCTGGGAGCCTCGATGATCACCAGGCGCCTTGCGGTCGTCTTCCCCATGCCGGATCCCGCGGTTGTGTGTTTGGCCGTCTTCTCTCCAGACACCCTTCCCTGCTTTTCGAGTCCGGGCAAGAGCCCTCGGCGGCAGCGGATCGGCATGCCGAATGCAGATGCCCGCGTGCTGGTAAAGAGAAGCATTTGCTCTTGCCTCGGCAGACCCCATAGAGTTGCGGCACTTCTTTTCAGCCGTTCGGACCCGGCCCATGCGCATTCTGTTGGCGGAAGACAATCGCGACCTCTCCGAATGGGTCAGCCGGTTGCTGCGCCAGAGCAAATATACGGTGGATTGCGTCTATCGCGGCGACGAGGCCGACGTGGCGTTGCAGTCACAGGAATACGCTCTCGTGATTCTCGACCTCGGCCTGCCCGAGATCGACGGCATCGAGGTCCTCAGGCGCCTCAGGGGGCGGGGAAACCGGACTCCCGTGCTGATCCTCACCGCCAATGACGCACTTTCCAGCCGTGTGCGCGGCCTCGACAGCGGGGCAGACGACTATCTCGTCAAGCCCTTCGAGGTCGAGGAACTCGAGGCCAGGATACGCGCGCAATTGCGGCGGGGCCGCAGCACGCTGGAGCAGGTCGTCAGCTTCGGCCCTCTCTCCTTCGACACCCAGTCGCGCAGCTTCAGCCTCGCCGGCACCAGCCTCCCGGTGACGCCGCGCGAGCATGTGGTGCTGGAGACGCTGCTCCTGAGTGCCGGGCGCCCCGTCCCCAAGGAGCGGCTGGTGGAGAACGTCTTCGGCTTCGACGACGAAGGCGGCCCCAGCGCGATCGAGGTCTATGTCCATCGCGTGCGTCGCAAGCTCGAAGGCAGCGACGTCGGCATCGTCACCCTGCGCGGTCTCGGCTATATGCTGCGTCAGACCCATGCCGGTTAGCTGGCATTCGCGCAGCCTGCGCCGGGAACTGCTCGGCTGGCTGCTGCTGCCGCTGGCAGCGGTGGTGGCGTTCAATGTCTGGACCACCTATCGCAACGCGCGCCAGACCGCCGACCTGGTCACCGATCGCATGCTGCTCGCCTCCGCGCGGATGATCGCGGAGAACGTCCGCGAAAGCGATGGCATCTTTCAGGCGCCCATCCCCCCGGCAGCCCTGGAAATGTTCGCGAGCGAGGACCGCGATCGCGTGATCTATCGCGTGAACGGGCCGCGCGGCGAATTGCTGGCCGGCTATCCGGAGACGTTGCCCCCGCCACGGCAACCCAGCGGCTTCCAGCACGTCTACTTCACCGGCACCCATCGCGGCGAGGCCGTTTACGCCGTCGCCCTTTCCCAGCCGGTGGTCTCCACCAGGGGCGGCGAAGCGCTGGTCGTCGTCGGCCAGACGCTGCGCGGCCATGACAGGCTGGTCAAGAGCCTATGGCTCAAAACCCTGCGCGACGAGGTCCTGCTGGTCGCCGTTGCCGGGTTGCTCGCCTTGTTCGGCCTGCACCGGGGCTTGGCGCCGCTCCTGCGCCTGCGCGACGAGGTGCGCCGCCGTGACCCGCACGCGCTGGAACCGCTCGACACGACCCCTGTCCAGACCGAACTGAGACCCCTGGTCCTGGCCCTCAACGAGGCCCTGGCGCAGGTCGAACGCCAGGTCGCCGCCCAACGGCGCTTCATCGCCAACGCCGCCCATCAATTGCGAACTCCGCTGACGTTGCTGAAGGCGCAGATCGGCGTCGGCAAGCGCGGTTCCGACGTGGCGGCGGCCCATGAGGCCCTGACGGGCATCGGCACGACCGTGGAGGGCATGACACGCCTGTCCAACCAGCTTCTCAGCCTGGCACGCGCCGAACAGGGAAGCACGTTGCTTCATCGCGAAAAGGTCGATTTCAACGCCATCTGCCGCGAAGCCGTGGAAAATCTCGCGATCATGGCCATGGAGCGCGACATCGACCTCGGCTTCGACGGCGCTCCCGCCGCGCTGCCTGTCAGCGGCCATGCCACGCTGCTGCGCGAGCTTGCGACCAATCTGATCGAAAATGCCCTGCGCTACACGCCCAAGGGAGGCACGGTCACGGTGCGGCTGCGTGCAGCGGGCGGGGCGCGAGTCGCCTTGCGGGTGGAGGATAATGGCCCCGGCATCCCGGCGGAAGAGCGCGAGAAGGTGTTCGAGCGCTTCTACCGGCGACTGACCAGCGGCGTCGAGGGCACCGGATTGGGGCTGGCGGTGGTGAAGGAGATCGTCGCCTCCCATGAGGGCACCGTCACCTTGCAGGACCGGGTACCCTCGCCGGGCCTGGCCGTGCTGGTCCTGCTGCCCGCCTTCGATGGGTGATGCCGGCATTGTCCGGCTGCCGGAAGACAGGCAAGGAAAAAGCGGGCGGGGATCAGCTCCCCGCCCGCTTTTTCGAAACATCACGCCATAAGGAATGCCGTGTTCCGGATCAGTGATCGGACAGAGGCTTGGGCCGCCACTTGGCCAGACTCTGCTCGACACGGCCCATCAGCGCACCGGCCGCCAGCACCACCAGCATGATGATGATGATCGCGGCCGCCACACCCGGCCCGTCGAACGAGCCCTTGGCGATGGCGATCAGCTGGCCGATGCCGAGGCGGGCGCCGACGAATTCACCGACGATGGCGCCGGTGATGGCGAAGGAATAGCTGACATGCAGGCTGGCGAAGATCCAGCTCATGGCGGAGGGAATGATCACGGCCCGCGTGAGCTGCCAGGGCCTGGCCCCGAGGATCTGGGCGTTGGCGATCAGCGAGCGGTCGGCCTCGCGCACGCCCTGGAAGGCGTTCTGGAAGACCAGGAAGAACACCATCACGAAGGACAGCGCCACTTTCGAGCCGATACCCAGGCCGAAGATGATGATGAAGACGGGCGCCAGGACCACGCGCGGGATCGAGTTGAAGACCTTGATGTAGATCGAGAAGATATCGGCCAGGAACGCGTTGCGCCCGAGCGCCACGCCCACGAGCACGCCGGCGATGGAGCCGAACACGAAGCCGATGGTGGCCTCCTCGACGGTCACCCACAAATGATACCAGAGCGGCGTACCATTGGCCCCCTCGGTGATCCACTGCCACAGGCGCACCACCACGGTGCTCGGCATGCCCAAAGCAAGGTCGGTCATCCATTCCAGGCGAACCGCGACTTCCCACAGGCCCAGCAGGGCGACGAGAAGCACCAGGCGCCAGAACAGGACCCAGGCGCGGCGGGAGCGCGCCGCCTTGGCGACGGCTGCCTCGATTTCCGCGTCTGAGGTGCCGGGCCGGAACTCGGGAGCCTTGGGAGAAAGTACTGCATCGCTCATCGTCCATCTCCTCTCAGGCAGCTTCGGAAGCGCGGCGGTTGGAGGTCTGGACCTCCTCGCGCAGGTCGTTCCAGATCAGGCGGGAATAGTCGATGAAGCGCTGGTCGTAGCGGATCTCCTCGACGATGCGCGGGCGCGGCAGGTCGACCGTGTAGACGGACTTGACCGTGGCCGGGCCGGCGGTGAGTACATAGATCTTGTCGGCCAGCGCGATGGCCTCGTCGAGATCATGGGTCACGAACACGACGGAGGCCTTGGATTCGCCCCACAATTTCAGCAGCACATCGTGCATGACGACGCGGGTCTGCACGTCGAGCGCCGAGAAGGGCTCGTCCATCAGGAGAATCTTGGGCTGGTTGATGAAGGTCTGCGCCAAAGCGACGCGCTTGCGCATGCCGCCGGAGAGCTGGTGGGGATAGTGGTTCTCGAAACGGGGCAGGCCGACGCGCGCGAGCCATTCCCGTGCCTCGGCATAGGCCTCGCGCTTCGACACGCCGCGAAACATCGGCCCCGCCGCAACATTGTCGATGACGTTGCGCCAGGGGAAGACCGCATCGGCCTGGAAGACGAAGCCGACACTGGGGTCGATACCATTGACCGCTCCGCCCATCACGCGGACCTCGCCGGCGCTCGGCCGGGCGAGGCCCGTGACCAGATTGAGCGTGGTCGACTTGCCGCAGCCCGTAGGCCCGACCACGGCGACGAACTCGCCACGCTCGACCGTCATGGAGAAATCGCGGATCGCCGTCATCGACTTGCCGGTCGGGGTGACGAAGCGGCGCGTGACGTTGATGAGTTCGATGGCGGGCGAGGAGGCCGACGCCATGGGCACAGCTTGACTCATGCTTTCCTCCTTGGGGGAAAAGCCGCGGGATAGGACGAAGTGTTTTGTGATCTGGCCGGAACGGCACGAAGGCTTGGCATATCTTGGCTGGAACGCAGCAGCCCGCATGCCGGAGCCTAGGAGCAGCTGCCCATTTGCGGCTGCTGCTCCCGGAAAAGGCCGTCCGCCTACTTTACGTTCTTCACGAACTCGGTGGTGAAGGTCTTGGAGAGGTCGATCTGCTTGCCCTGCAATTCCTTCTTGAAGCTCTGCAGGACCGCCAGCACCGTCTTCGGGCCGTCCTCCGGCATTACGCCATCGGCCGTGAACATGCCTTTGCCCGCTTCCAGGCCCTTGATGTAGCCGTCCTTGTCGTCGCCGTAGAATTCCTTCGGCATTTTCTCGGTGATTTCGGCGGCCGTGTGGGTGTTGATGTAGCGCAGGGTCTTCACGAAGGCATTGGCGAGTTTCTGGACCTCATCCTTGTTCTTCTCGACCCAGGCCGTGGGCATGTAGAGGGAGGCAGCAGGATAGGTGCCGCCCAGGGCCTCTTCCGAACCCTTGACCGTGCGCATGTCGATCAGCACGCGGGCGGCACCGGACTTCAGCATGCGGCCGATGGTCGGTTCGGTGGTCATGCCGGCCTGGATCTGGTCCTGCTGCATGGCGGCGATGAAGGTGGCACCGGCGCCCACGGGCAGCGTGGTGAACTCGTTCGCCTTCACGCCCGCCTTCTCGGCGAGATAAAGCGTGAGGAAGTTGGTAGAGGAGCCAAGTCCGGTGACCCCGACATCCTTGCCCTTGAAATCGGCGGCCGACTTCATGTCCGGATATTTGCTCGAAGCCAGGATGACCTCGCCCGGCGCCTGGCTGAACTGCACGACCGATTGCACGAACTTGCCCTTGCCCTGCAGGTCGACGCAGTGGTCGTAGAAGCCGACCACGCCCTGCACGGTGCCGGCCAGCATCTCCGTCTCGGCATCGACACCAGCGGTATCGTTGAGAAGCTCGACGTCGAGCTCTTCATCTTTGAAATAGCCCAGGCTCTCGGCAAGCTTGGCCGGCAGGTAGATCTGCTTTTCATAACCACCGACCACGATGACGATCTTCTCGGCGGCCTGTGCGGCGGGCGCCAGCCCGATGATGGCGGCAAAGGCGGCGGCGGCAAGCAAGGTGCGTCTGCTCGGCATGGTCTCTCCTGTTGCGTTTCCTGTCCCTCCTCCTTCTCGCAAGCGGATATGCGGGAGGGCTCGGTCCTAGGCATAAAGCAGCCAGCTTTCAGCCAGCTTACAATCGGTGCAACAATGACAATCCTGCATTCCATTCTTGCCCCAACCGGTTTTGCTGCCTAAACAGCGGCAAGAATTTTGAAGGTTTGTAGCGATGTCCGGCGACAAGAAGCAGAAATTGAAGGCAAGGCAGGCACGCGGTTTCGTCGACCGCAATGCCGGCGAGATCGCGGCGACGCGCGCCATGGTTTCGGTGATCCAGGAAGTCTATGAGCGCTATGGCTTCGACCCGGTCGAAACGCCTTTCGTCGAATATACCGACGCCCTCGGCAAGTTCCTGCCCGACCAGGACCGCCCGAACGAGGGCGTGTTTTCCTTCCAGGACGACGACGAGCAATGGCTGTCGCTGCGCTATGATCTGACGGCGCCGCTGGCCCGCTATGTCGCCGAGAATTTCGACGCCCTGCCCAAGCCCTATCGCAGCTACCGGGCCGGCTATGTCTTCCGCAACGAGAAGCCTGGTCCCGGCCGCTTCCGCCAGTTCATGCAGTTCGACGCCGATACCGTGGGCTCGGCCTCGGTCGCGGCCGATGCCGAGATCTGCATGATGGCCGCCGACACCATGGAAAAGCTCGGCATTCCCCGCGGCTCCTATGTGGTGCGCGTCAACAACCGCAAGGTGCTCGACGGCATCATGGAGGCGATCGGCCTCGCCGGTGACGAGAATGCCGGCCGCCGCCTCACGGTGCTTCGCGCCATCGACAAGTTCGATCGGCTCGGCCTGGAGGGCGTGAGGGCGCTGCTGGGCACCGGCCGCAAGGACGAGTCCGGCGATTTCACCAAGGGTGCCGGGCTCGACGACAACCAGGCGCAGACCATCCTCGACTATGTGGCGGGACAGAGCGGCTCCAATGCCGATACGCTCGCGCGCATCCGCCCGCTGGTTTCGGGCTCGACTGCCGGCAGCGAGGGCGTCGAGGAACTCGCCCGCATCGCCGAACTGGTTGAGAAGTCCGGCTATGGCACCGACCGCATCCTGATCGACACCTCGATCGTGCGTGGGCTCGAATATTACACCGGCCCCGTCTACGAGGTGGAGCTCACCTTCGAGGTCAAGGATGAGCAGGGCCGGCCGGTGCGCTTCGGCTCGGTCGCCGGCGGCGGACGCTATGACGGCCTCGTCGCCCGCTTCCGCGGCGAGCCCGTGCCGGCAACCGGATTTTCCATCGGCGTCTCGCGCCTGCTCTCGGCCCTGACCGCCCTCGGCCGCGTCGACACCGCCGGCGTCGCCGGCCCCGTCGTGGTCTGCGTGATGGATCAGGCGCGCCTGCCCGACTACCAGGCCATGGCCAGCGAATTGCGCCAGGCCGGCATCCGCGCCGAGGTCTATCTCGGCGGCTCCGGCATGAAGGCCCAGCTCAAATATGCGGACCGCCGCAAGGCACCGGTCGCGGTGATCCAGGGCTCGGACGAGGCCGAGAAGGGCGAGGTCCAGCTCAAGGACCTCGCGCTCGGTGCCGAAATGGCCAAGGCCATTGCCGACAACAGCGAATGGCGCGAGGCAAGGGTCGCCCAGCGCCAGGTGCCGCGGGCCGAGCTGGTCAAGGTCGTGAAGGAAATGCTGGGGTAATTTGGAGCGCGGACATCCTGTCCGCTCTTCCTCGTCTCGACCGTGGTGTTTCCAAGAGCGGACAGGATGTCCGCGCTCCAGCATAAACCTCGTTTGCCCTTTCCAGTCGCACCTCGTCGCCTGCCCTGCTAGAAGACCCCCGACATTCACCATGGACCGCCGGCATGCCCCATCCCGCCTATGAAGCCTTCGACGCGCTCGCCTCGCGCTCGGGCTATCAGCTGGTCGACCCGCCGATCCTGCAGCCGGCGGGCCTGTTCCTCGATCTACTCGGCGAGGACATGCGCCGCCGCGCCTTCCTGACCACCGATGCCGAGGGGCAGGAATTCTGCCTGAGGCCTGACTTCACCATTCCGGTGTCGCTGCATCATCTCAAGGCCGTGAAGGCCGGTGGGGTGGGTGCCTATGCCTATCGCGGCCCGGTCTTCCGCTTCCGCACCGACGGCCCGAGCGAGTTCCTGCAGGCCGGCTTCGAGAATTTCGGCCGCGGCGACAAGCCGGCCGCCGATGCCGAGATGCTGGCCATCGCCCTGGAGGCGGCCGGAGATCTCGGCCTTGCCCAGCCGGACATCCGCATGGGCGATGCCGGCATCGTCACCGCCATGCTCGATGCGCTCGACCTGCCGCCGGTCTGGCGGCGGCGGCTGGCCAGCGACCTCAGGCGTTCCAAGGATCTCGACGAGGATCTGGCTCGCCTCGGCAGTTCTGCCCCCAAGAACGGCGCCGCAGCCTATGCCGGCTTCCTCGCGGCCCTGGAAGGCTCGGACCCGGGCTCGGCCCGTGCCGCCGTCGCCGATCTGCTGTCGATCGCCGGCATCCAACCGATCGGCGGGCGCAGCGTCGACGAGATCGCCGACCGCTTCCTGGAGCAGGCGGCGCTCTCTTCCGGCCTCGGCGTCGATGCCGACAAGGTGGCGATCACCCGGCGGATCTTTGCGGTCAGCGGCGATCCCGACAGTGCCAGCGCCGAACTGCGCGCCATTGCCGGCGAAGCCAGGCTCGACCTCAACGCGGCCCTCGATGCCTTCGACGAACGCACCGGCTTCTTCGCCGCCCGCGACATCGAGGTGACCGCCATCAAATTCGCCACCGGCTTCGGCCGCCGCCTCGATTATTACACCGGCTTCGTCTTCGAGCTGACCGATCCGGCCGAACCGGAAGCCGCCGCCCGCGTCGGCGGCGGACGCTACGACCAGTTGATGGCGCAGCTCGGCGCCGCCGAGCCCGTGCCGGCGGTTGGCTGCTCGATCTGGCTCGACCGGTTTGGCGGAGACGCATGATGAACAACCCTGCCCTTTCCCCGCTGCTTCTGGGCATTCCGTCCAAGGGCCGGCTGCAGGAAAACTGCACGTCCTTCTTCGAGCGCGCCGGCATCCGCTTCGTGCAGGAGCGCGGTGCGCGCGACTATCGCGGCTCCGTGCCCGGCATGAACGATGTCGAGGTGCTGTTCCTCTCCGCCTCCGAGATCGCCGGCCAGCTCGCCTCGGGCGCCATCCATTTCGGCGTCACCGGCGAGGATTTGGTGCGCGAGAACATTGCGCGCGCCGACGAACGCGTCACCCTGCTGCAGCCGCTCGGCTTCGGCCAGGCTAATGTCGTGGTCGCGGTGCCGCAGGCCTGGATCGACGTGCGCTCCATGGCCGACATCGAGGACGTTGCCGCGAGCTTTCGCCAGCGCCATGGCCGCCGCCTCAAGGTCGCGACCAAATATATCAACCTCACCCGCGCCTTCTTCTCGGCGCATGGCGTCGCCGACTATCTGATCGTCGAGAGCCTGGGTGCCACCGAAGGTGCACCGGCCTCCGGAGCGGCTGATCTCATCGTCGACATCACCACCACCGGCTCCACCCTCACCGCCAATGCGCTGAAGGTGATCGAGGACGGCATCATGCTGAAGAGCCAGGCCAATCTGGTGGCTTCGCTCGGAGCCGACTGGAACGAGCGGGCCCGCGCCGGCGCGGCCGCCATGCTCGGTCGCCTTGCCGCCAAGGCCAAGGGCAGCGCCCAGCGTGAGATCCGCTGCATCCTGCGCGGCGTCAACCAGCAGCATCTGCGCGATGCCGGCGAGCTCTTCGGTGCCGGCGCCCCCTTCGGCCTGCCGGCCCCGGGCCAGCCCCTCACCTTCCTGGTGCCGGCCGGCCAGCTGTTCGACTTCGCAGCCTGGCTGACGGCGCAAGGCGCCGCCTCGATCGCCGTCACCAGCCTCGATTTCGTCTTCGAGCCGCAGAGCGCGCTTTACGCGGAGCTGGAGAAGAAGCTGGGATAGTCCCTGGGACCGCCGGCTTCCAGCCGGCTCTTGGAACCAGGAGAGGAAGATGCCGGCTGGAAGCCGGCGATCCCAGGACATTACGCCTCGAACAGCTCCGGCAGGAGCGCTCTGGCGATAGGGCGCAATCGCTCCGCCTCGCTCTCTGCAATCCAGCGATAGGGCCGCCGCAGGCGCGGACCGACGGGTCCCCAGCCGCCGATGGCGGCCAGGAGCTTGTCCAATGCAGCATTGGAATAGCCGTGATCGCGCCGGAACGGCACGATGTGCTCATCCATGAAGCGGCAGAGCCGACGCTCCAGATCGAGTGCGGCCTCGATGTCAGCGGCCATGCTGTCGGTCCAGGCCTGCGCGCCGCGGGGGCTGAGGCAGGCCACGTTGGAGAAGGCACCGGCCGCCACGCCTGCCTTGATGCCGGTGGCGAGATGATGGCCGGGGACGAAGAGCGCGACGCCGGCCAGATGCCGGCGTGCGGCCGCATACCAGGCGTCATCCCCATCGGCGAGCTTGATCGCCTTGACGGCTGGGACCGCCCGCACCAGCCTGCCGAGTGACTCCGGCGACAGGACGCGCTTGGCATGCGGCGGATTGTAGAGCACCAGCGGCAGGCCCCGCGCCGCCTCCGCCATCATCGCCAGGAAATCGATGGCCTCCTCGTCCGTCACCGGCCACCAGTCCGGCAGGATGATTTGGATCGCCGCCGGCTGCAGCCCAGTTGCCCGCCGCACCCGCTCCAGCGACTGGCGGGGATCGCCCTGGCAGGCGCCGATCACGAAGGGCATGCCGGCCGCCTGACATTTTTCGGCCAGCAGTGCCTGGATCGCCTCATATTCGGCTTCGGTCTGGTTGTGGAACTCGCCGGCCGTGCCGTTGGAGTAGATGCCATCGACGCCCGCAGCGATCAGGAGGTCGATCTCCTCGCCGAGATGGCCGAAATCGATCGCGTCGTCGGTGGCGATCGGCAGCAGCAGCGTGGCCCAATTGCCGCGAAGGGTCATAGGCTGATGTCCTGCCGGATGCAGGCCTTGAAGTGGCCTGGCTCGACTTCCTCGAGCTTGGGGATTTCGCGGGCGCAGGCCTCGATAGCGTGCGGGCAGCGTGTACGGAAGACGCAGCCCGAGGGGGGATTGGCAACGGAGGGAATGTCACCCTTCAGGATCTGGCGCTGGCGCGGCCGATCCGGGTCCGGCTCGGGGATCGCCGACAGCAGCGCCCTTGTATAGGGGTGCCTGGGCGCCTCGTAGAGCCGGTCGCAGGGCGCGATTTCCATGATGCGGCCGAGATAGAGCACGATGACGCGGTCGGCGATGAACTCCACCACGGCCAGGTCATGCGAGATGAACAGCATGGTCAGGCCGAGGCGGGCCTGGAGGTCGCGCAGGAGATTGACGATCTGGGCCTGGATCGAGACGTCGAGGGCCGAGACCGGCTCGTCAGCGACGATCAGGTCCGGCTGCAGGATCAGCGCCCTGGCAATGCCGATGCGCTGGCGCTGGCCACCGGAGAATTCGTGAGGGTAGCGGTCGAGGGCATCGGGCGGCAGCTCGACGGCTTCGAGGGCGGCGCGGGCCCTGTCGAGGCGTTCGCGGCGCGTGCCGATCGCCTGGATGTTCAGCCCTTCCGTCAGAATCTCGCCGATGGTCATGCGCGGCGACAGGCTGGCGAAGGGGTCCTGGAAGATATATTGCATGCGCCGGCGCTGGCGGCGCAGGTCCCCGGCCGACAGGCGCGCGATGTCGCTGCCCTCGAACAGGATCTCGCCGGCGCTCGGCTCGATCAGCCGCAGGATCGAGCGCCCGATCGTGGTCTTGCCGGAACCGGATTCGCCGACCAGCCCGACGACTTCGCCCCGTTTCACCTCGAAGGAAATGTCGTCGAGCACCCGGACGGGCGCGGCACGGCCGAAACCGCTGCCATACTGCTTGGCAAGCCCGCGTACCTGAAGCAGCGGCGAGCCGGAAAGGGACGTCTCCATCTCACAACTCCTGCGAACGGATGCAGCGGCTGGCATGATCCGGCCCGACTTCCGCCAGTGCGGGCATGGCCTCGCGGCAGGCCGGCAGGGCCAGGGAGCAACGGGGAGCGAAGGCACAGCCCCGCGGCATGGCGGCAAGGCTGGGGACGGCGCCCGGAATGGCGGCGAGGCGTCCACCGGCCTTCTTGAGCCGCGTCGCCTCGCCCAGTCGCGGCACCGAAGCGAGCAGGCCCTTGGTGTAGGGATGCCGCGGGCGCCGGAAGACCTCGCGAACGGGCCCCTGCTCGACGATGCGGCCGGCATACATCACCGCGACACGATGGGCGATCTCGGCGACGACACCGAGATTATGGGTGACGAACAACACCCCCATGCCGTTCTCCGCCTGCAGGCGCTGCAGGAGATCGAGGATCTGGGCCTGGATGGTGACGTCGAGCGCCGTGGTCGGCTCGTCGGCGAACAGCAGCACGGGATCGCAGGCGAGCGCCATGGCGATGGTGGCGCGCTGGCGCATGCCGCCGGAGAGCTCGTGCGGATATTGGCGGGCCCGCCGGGCGGGATCGGGGATGCCCACCTTGTCGAGCAGCCCGACGGCGGCAGCCATGGCCGCCTTGCGCGGCTGGCCCTTGTGCACACGGATGGGCTCGGCGATCTGGTCGCCGATGGTGTAGACCGGGTTGAGGCTGGTCATCGGCTCCTGGAAGATCATGCTGATCTCGTTGCCGCGGATGTGCCGGCGCTCCTCGGCATCCAGAGCGACGAGATCGCGGGCGATCCCGTCCCGGCCCCGGAACCGCATCGTGCCTCCGGCGACGCGTGCGATCTTGCCGGGCAGCAGCCCCATGATGGATTGGCCGGTCACCGATTTGCCGGAGCCGGACTCGCCCACCAGCGCCAGCGTCTCGCCGACACCGATGCCAAGATCGAGATCGGACACGGCGGACACCTCGCGTCCGCCGACGCGAAACACCGTGTTCAGGCCCTCTATCTCCAGGATCGCGGGTGCCGCCATCACCATGCTCAGCTCAACAGGCCGGTCTGGCGCAGGATCGTCTCGATCGTGGCCGCCTCGGCTTCGTTCAATGCTCGCTGCGGGCGCGCCATTTCGTTGGTCTCGATGATGCCGAGCCGACGCATCGCCGTCTTGAAGGCGCCGACGCCGGCCGAGCCGGCGCTGACGCGCGGCGCGGCGACCCAGACCATCTCGAACAGGCGGCAGAGGCGCTCCTGCTCCTGGCGCGCGCCTGCCCAGTCCCCCTTGCGGCAGAGGTCGTAGAGCCGGACATAGCCGGCAGGATCGACATTGGCGAGGCCGGGCACGATGCCGTGGGCGCCCATCAGCAGGGCGCTGTCACAGACGATCTCCGAGCCGGTCATCATCATGATCTCGGGACGATCGGCAAGGTCCATCAGGGCATAGCGGAAATTGCCGTCGTCGCCGCTGGAATCCTTCAGGCCGACGATGCTGCCCTCGCGGGCCAGCGTCACCACGGTGTGGCGGTCGAGCTTGAAATGCACGCAGACCGGAATGTCGTAGGCGACCACCGGCACGTCGATCGCTTCCCGCAGATAGCGGAAATGATCGATCACCTCCGGCGCGCTGGTGCGGGCATAGAAGGGCGCGGTGGCGACCACCGCACTCACCCCGATCGACTGCGCCGTCCTGGCATGGGCGATGACGCGATCGGTGGTGGGATCGACGACGCCGGCCAGCACCGGCACCCGGCCATTGACGGTCTCGACCGCGAATTCCAGCACCTTCCGGCGCGTGGCCTCGTCGTGGAAGACGACCTCGCTGGTCGATCCCAGCACGAACAGGGCATGCACGCCGCCGGCGATCAGGTGCTCGATCACCCGCGCGAAGGAGGGATAGTCCACTTGGAGATCGGCGGTCAGGGGCGTGACGACCGGCGGCACGACGCCGTGGAACAGGGGGGATGCGGAAGACATGGAGAACCTTCTCTGCAGTCAGTTGAGTTCGGAACGAGGATCGAAGGCATCGCGCAGGCCATCGCCGACGAAATTGATGGCGAGCACGGTGAGGACGAGGGCAGCGCCGGCGAACAGCCATTGCCAGGGGTATTGCTCCAGCACGACGGTGCTGCGGGCGGCGTTCAGCATGTTGCCCCAGCTCGCTTCCGGCGGCGGGATGCCGAGGCCGAGGAAGGAGAGGCCCGCTTCCAGCAGGATGGCGGCGGCAAATTGCAGCGCGGCATAGACGACGAGGATGTCGATGGTGTTGGGCAGGCCATGGCGCCAGAGCAGGTGGCCGAGCGTGGCCCCCATGCCGCGCGCGGCGATGACGAAGTCGCGCTCGCGCAGTTCCATCAGCCGCGCCCGCACCATGCGTGCCAGCACCGGCCAGGACAGCAGCGAGATCACGGCGATGGTGGAGAGGATGCCCGCGCCGGTGATCGAGGCGATCACCAGGAGCAGGATCACCGGCGGCAGCGTCATGGCGAGGTCGACCAGGCGCATGATCACCGCATCGGCGACACGCCCCGCCATGGCGGCGAGCGCTCCGACGACATAACCGATGACCAGCGAGATCACCACCGAGCTGCCTGCCACCAGCAGGGAGATGCGGCCGCCGCGCAGGACGCGCGCGAGAATGTCGCGCCCGACACCATCCGTGCCGAACCAGTGGGCGGCGCTCGGGCCCTTGTTGATGGCCAGGAGGTCGATGTCGTTGGGCTTGTAGCGCAGCAGCCAGGGATGGAAGACCACCAGCGCCAGCATGACCAGCAGGATGGCAAGGCCCACAAGCGTGACGTTGTTGGCGGCAAAGCGCCTCATCGCCCGCGCGAGCGGACCGTTGCCACGGGACCGAAGCTGTGTCGAAATCGCCATCTCAGGCAACCTTGATGCGCGGATCGACGGCCGCATAGGCGACGTCGGTGAGGATGTTGACGACGATGACACAGGCGCCCACCACCAGGGTCGCGCCCATGATCACCGGATAGTCACGCGTCGACACCGCATTGACGAGCAGCAGCCCCATGCCGGGCCAGTTGAACACGCTTTCCAGGAAGATCGCGCCGCCCACGGCAATGCCGATGGTGGAGCCGATCAGCGTGACCACCGGCAGCAGAGCGTTGCGCAGCGCATGCTTGACGATGACCCAGAATTCCTTGACCCCCTTGGCGCGGGCGGTGCGCACATAGTCCTGGTTGAGTACCTCCAGCAGCGAGGCGCGCATATAGCGCATGATCAGCGCGGCATGGCCGATCGAGAGCAGGAGAGCCGGCAGGATGAGGTGGCGCAGCAGGTCCGCCACCGAGAAGGGCGCGCCCGGGGTGAGCATGCCGCCCGACGGCGCCCAGCGCAGCAGCACCGAGAAGACGTAGAGACCGACCAGGGCCGTCAGGAAGGCGGGACTGGAGATGCCGAAGAAGGCGGCGATCGACAGGCCCACATCCGTCGGCGAGTTGCGCCTGACGGCGCCGAGAATGCCCGTGGCGATGCCGATGACGATGGCGATCGCCAGCCCCGCCCCCATCAGCAAGAGCGTCGGCCCGATACGCTCGCCGATCAGGCCGAGCACCGTGTCGCCATTGCGCTGCAGCGAGAAGCCGAGGTCTCCTCTGGCGGCGCTGGCAAGCCAGGCGGCATATTGCACCGGCAAGGGCTGGTCGAGGCCGAGCCGGCTGCGCACGGCCGCCATTTCCTCCTGCGACATCGCCACATTCGGATTGATATAGGCGTCGATCGGATCGCCAGGCGCCAGGCGCAGCAGTATGAAGACCAGCAGGCTCAAGGCGACGAGCATGGCCGCCCCGACCAGCAGGCGATTGAGGTAATAGCGCAGCATGGCGTTCCTCATGGAGGATGTGCGGACACATCCGATATCTCGACAGAGGTCCAACAACGGAGGGCGCAACTTGCCTTCTCCACGAAGTGGGGAAGGTGGCCCGGCGAAGCCGGGTCGGATGGGGTGTGGCGAGCAACGCGATGTTCTTTGAAGCTTGGCACGACGGTTGAGCAGGCTTGTTTCGCTCCCCGCTCGGCTCGCCCCACCCCATCCGCCCAAACTTCGTTTGGGCACCTTCCCCACTTCGCGGAGAAGGCAAGTTGCGCCCTTCTTGATGGGATGCCGTAAAGCTCCCTATTCCACCGCCCATTTCTCCGGATGTGCCGCGTAAGGCCCGCCGCCGGGGGCCGGCAGCCAGACGAAGTTCTTCAGCTTGCTGGACGCCACGCCATAGCGATTGGCGACCCAGAGCGTCGCCCAGGGCAAATCGGCATTCATCGCCTTGCACACCGCCTGGTAGCGCTCGGCCTGCTTGGCGTCGTCGGATTCATTCAGCGCGGCATCGAAGGCCCCGCTCACCGAGGGCATCCTGATGCGCAGGAAATTGGCACCCTGCGGCGGGATCTGCTTCTCGTTGAGACCCATGTTGAGGCCACCGGGATCGGGGCCGTTGCGCAGGCCGGCATAGACGAGCGGGAACTGAGACCAATCCGGCTTCTGGGCATAGATCGTGCCGTTATAGGTCGGGGTATCGACGGCGCGCGGCACCACATTGATGCCAACCTGGGACAGCATGGCCTGCACGGCGGCAAGCACATTGGTGGCCTGCGGCGTGTTGTAATAGGTCAGCAGGGTGATCGGCTTGTCGCCATTGATCTTGTCCCAGCCCGCCTCGGCCAGCAATTGCTTGGCCTTTTCGGGATCATAAGCGTAGGGATCGAGGCCGGCGGGTTGAAGCCGATCGGCGACATAGCCGCAATTGGCCGTCTTGGCGGCCCCGCCATAGAGGCTCTGAACGATCGCGTCGCGGTTGATGGCGTGCATCACGGCCTGGCGCACCTTGAGGTCCTTCCACAAAGGCGCCTCCTGGTTGAAGCCGAGATAATTGACCACGAAGGAATTGCCGTCGATGACGCGATAGGCATCGTTGCCCTTGAAGGATGCGGCGTCGTCGGCTTCTACATAGCTGAAGCTGATCTCCCCGGCGCGCAGGGCCGCCACCGCCGCCGCCGTATTGGCGAAATAGCGGTTGATGATGCGTCCCGTCACCGGCTTACCGCCGCGATACTCGTCATTGGCGGCGAGCTCGACATATTGGTCGGTGATATAGCGCGAGAATTTGTAGGGGCCGGTGCCGACGGGCGCCTTCGACCACCAGGGATTCTTGGCGAGCGTCTCGGCCGGAATGTCCTTGAGCGCATGCTGGGGCAGCATCATCAGCTGGGTCAGCGTGTCGAGCAGGCCGGCATTCGGGGCCGACAGCTTCAGGACCACCGTATGGGCGTCGGGGGTCTCGATCGCCTGGATCGCGCTGAGGCGGGCAGCGAAGACCGAACCTGTCGCGCCGTTCTTGGCCGTCTCGATGGTGAATTTCACGTCGGCCGAGGTGAAGGGCTGGCCGTCATGCCATTTGGTATCGGCCAGGGTGAAGCTGTAGGAGAGCCTGTCGGCGCCGACCTCGAATTTGGTGGCGAGCGCCCCTTCGATCTTCTCCAGTCTGCCGTCATAGATCACCAGAGGCTCGAAATAGAGATTGAGCCAGGTGAAGCCGCCGGTGGCTGCCAGCGGGTTGAAATTGCCCTGGAACCCGCCCGGGCCGACATCAAAAGCCCCCGTTATCGCCGTGCCATCCGCGGCCCGGGCTGGCTTGGCAGCGGGCATTGCCATGATCGTCGCGGCCAAAAGCGCGAGCGCGATCTTCCTCAGTGCCATGATTTCTCCCCTCGTCTCTTCTTGTCTGGTCGTGCCGCAGGCCTCTCAGTCGGGCGTCGGCGCTGTCTTCCTGGTCGCAAGCAGGCGGGCGATGCCGTCATAGTGCTGGTCGAGCCGGCTGCGAGCGGCCTCGACGTCCCGCGCCGCCACGGCGGCATAGATGTCGTAATGGTCCTGCCAGGTGGCCATCGGATCGATATTGGCCAGGTTGACGAAATCCGATGCCTTGTAGAAGGCGAGCCAGAACACATCGATCAGGCTGGTCAGCATGCGATTGTCCTGGCAGCGGAACAGCAGATTGTGGAAACGCTGGTCCTCGGCGGCAAAGCTCTGGTTGCGCTCGGCGGCCTGCCGCATCTGCTCGACCGTGTGGCGCAATTCCTCGATGTCGTCCTCGCCGATCAGCGCGACCGTCTTGGCGATCAAGCCGACCTCGAGCACGCGGCGGATCTCCAGCACCTCCTCGACCTCGCGCAGGGCCCCGCCCAGGCCATAAGCGAGATTGTCGAGCAATGGCGCGAAGGAGAAGGCCTTGACGAAGACGCCGATGCCACGGCGCGTCTCCAGGATACCGACCGACTCCAGCGCCTTGATCGCCTCGCGCACCGAATTGCGGCTGACACCCAATTGCTGGGCGAGGAACCCTTCCGGCGGCAGCGCCGAGCCGGGCCCGAGCTGGTTGTCGGCAATGTAGCTCTTCAGGCTCTCCTGCACGGAAACATGCAGGAGCGGCGGCCGGTCGAGCGGCTTGATCGACTTCACCTTGCCTGCCCCTGCCGCATCCACAGCCACCAGCCCTCGTTGTCCGTGGCTTGATAGTGATTGACTTGTAGGATATCTGTCAAGTCAATCTTTGGAGGACGGAGGAAATGGCCATGCGCGTCGCCCTGGCCGGCGTTGGACATTGGCATGCGGCCATGCACCGGGAGGCCGCCCACCAGGCCGGGGCAACCATCACCGGGGTGTGGGACGAGGATGCCGATGTCGCGGCGCGCTTTGCCCGGGAAAACGGCCTCGAGACCCAGGCCTCTCCCGAGGCCTTGGCCAGGGCCCGGCCGGACCTGGTGGTGCTGATGGGCAGTCCAACGGGTCTGGTCGAGCGCGCAATCTCGCTTGTCGATGCGGGGCTCGCCGTGATGCTGGAAAAGCCGGCTGCACTGGGAGCATCCGAACTCGAACCACTCAGGGATCGCGGCCGGCGGGGCGCCTTCATCGCCGTGCCGCTTCCCAATCGCTGCAGCCCGATCTGGCCGCGCATCGCCGAACTGACCGCTACCGGCCGGCTCGGCGAGCTCTCTCACGCCCAGTTCCGCATCGTGAACGGGCCACCGGAGCGCTACCGGATCGACGGCGTGCCCTGGCTGCTGGCACCGCAGACCAGCGGCGGCGGCGCCCTGCGCAATCTCGGCATCCATGGCGTCGATGCCGCACTGGCTTTGGCGGGCGATGACGGGCTGGAGCTGGTTGCCGCCTCTCTCGGCCATCTCCATGGCGAGGCCGTCGAGGACTACGCCATCCTGACCCTGCGCAATGGCCGGGGGCTGATCGTCACCATCGAGGCCGGCTATACCTACGCCTCGATGGCGCCGGGCGGCGACTTCGAATGGCGCGTCTCCAGCGCGAACGCCTATCTCGTCGACCACGGGGACCATTGCCGCATCACGACGCTCGACGATGCGGCCACGCGCGAGGAACCGCCCTTGCTGCCCGGCGAGCGCTACAAGGCCTTCATGGCGGATACGCTGGCCCGGCTGGCACGCGGCGAAGCTCCTCTCGTCGGGATCGAAGACTATTGGCGGGCCATGACGCTGATCGACGAAGCCTATGAGAGGGTGGCAGCATGATCGGTATCGGCATCATCGGGGCCGGCCATTTCGGCGCGGTTCACGCCAGGGCGATTGCCGCGACGCAGGGCTTGCGTGTCGCGGCCATATGCCGGGAAGACGCCGCAGCCGCCCGGGTATTCGCCCACGAACATGGCGGCCATGCCCACACCGATTGGCGCGCCGTGCTCGACGACTCCGCGGTCGACGCCGTCGTCATCGCCACCCCCCATCATCTCCATGCTGAAATGGCGGTGGCGGCGGCCCAGGCCGGCAAGCATGTCCTGCTGGAAAAACCGATGGCGCCGACGCTGGCCGAATGCGATGCGATCAACGCCGCTGTGGCCAAGGCCGGCGTCAAGCTGATGGTCGGCCATGTCATGCATTTCGCCCGCCCCTGCCTCGTCGCCCGGGAGATCCTCGACGGCGGCACGCTCGGCCGACCGATGCTCGGCTCGAGCTGGATGATCAAATTGTGGATGGAAGCCAATCGGCGTCCCTGGCATCTTTCCAACGTCACGGGTGGCGGCATGCTGATGACGGCCGGCATCCACGCTCTCGATCGCCTCGTCTGGCTGATGGGCAGCGAAGTGGCCACGGTGAGCGCTCTCTCCGGCACTTGGTTCCACCAGCAGGAAGCCGATGACAGTGCCTTGATGCTGCTGCGTTTTGCGGATGGGCGCATCGGCCAGGTCGCCAGCGTCGGCTATCGCGACGGCGCCGTAGGCTTTGCCATGGACCTCGTCTGCGAGGGCGGCACCCTCAGGATCGATTTCGAGCATGGCGTCTCGATCGGGCGCGGCGGCAGCTGGACGCCGATCGCCCATTCCGCCGATCCGGACTGGATGCAGCGCGCGGTCGAAGCCGAATGGCGGGCCATGGCGGCTGCCATCGAGGCGAACGCACCGGTTCCCGTCGACGGGACCTATGCGCGCCACCTGATTGCCTGCCTCGACGCCGCCGGTCGAGCCAATGCCGAAAGGCGGGAGATAGCACTGGCCTGAATGGGCTGGAAAATGAGATAAAGAGCCGGCTATTCATCAGGCAGGCTATACGGCCTGTATGTTTTTACCCCGGTTATTGAGCGGGGGCGTTGGTTCTATGTAAGATGCCCCACCTTTGCTTTCCAAAGAGATTGCCATGTCAGAAATTGCAAAGCCCGTCTGGTTCATTACCGGCTGCTCCACCGGCTTCGGCCGCGAACTGGCGCGCCATACGCTTTCGCTGGGCTATCCGACCGTCGTCACCGCCCGCAATCCCGCCCAGCTCGAGGACTTCGTCATGGAGTTCGGCGATACGGCGCTGGTGCTCAAGCTCGACGTGACGAAACAGGCCGATATCGATGCTGCCCTGGCCGTGGCGCTGGACCGGTTCGGCCGCATCGACGTCCTGGTGAACAATGCCGGCATCGGCTATTTCGGCTCGCTCGAAGAGAGTGACATGGCCGAAGTCCACAAGATGTTCGACATCAATGTCTGGGGCCTGACAGCGATGACGCGCGCGGTGCTGCCGGCGATGCGCCAGCAGCGTTCGGGCACCATCGTCAACATCTCCTCGATCGGCGGCCTGCGCGCCCCGCCCTCCGTCAGCTTCTACACCGCCACCAAATTCGCGGTCGAAGCCCTGTCGGAATCGCTGTCCCAGGAAGTCGCGCCCCTGGGCCTCAAGGTGCTGATCGTCGAGCCAGGCCCGTTCCGGACCGATTGGGCGGGCCGCTCGGCCAATGAGGCACCGCAGACCATTGCGGCCTATCGCGAAACGGCGGGCGTCCGGCAGGGCCAGATCCGGGGCAATAGCGGCAAGCAACCCGGCGATCCGGTCCGAGCCGCCCAGGCGATCGTCAAGGCCGTCGAAGCCGAGAATCCACCCCTGCGGCTGTTGCTCGGCAAGGCGGCGCTCGAAGGCGCCCGCATCAAGCTCGCCCAGCTCGCACAGGACTTCGACGCCTGGGCCGCGGTGACCGAGGGTGCCGACTATCCTGAAGGGCAATAGGCGAAACGGTAGCGCCACGTTTCGCCGCCAGCCTTGAATGGCGAAGACGCGTCGAAGCCGGACGCGTCTTCTCGACGATCTAGCGGTAGCGCGCCACGCATTGCATCAGCGCACTCAGGGCCGAAGACGTGCCGTTCAAGGTAACCGAGAAGGACTTGTTGCCGCGGGGCTGGAAATAGAGAACCCGCCCGGCCCGGATCTCCTGGAAGAGCTGCGTCGAATCGGCCAGCGGAATCAGCAGCCGGGTCGGCGCCGTTGCCTTGGCGCCGCTGGCACGCGAACGGTAATTATCGACCCAATAGGTCACATCGCCTCGCGAATCCCTGACCCAGTTCCAGTTGGGATTCTCGATGACCATGCCCCAGGCCGCTTCCCGCGTCAGCAGGAAATGCACCGCCGCGCCCCTCGAATATTTGCCGCTGGAAGCACAATATTCAAAGCGGCCATTGCTGGCATTGGCTTCGATCACCCATTGCCCCATGTCGTAGCGGCCGATGACCTCGCTTCTCGCGCTTCCGGCCACGAGCAGAGCAATACTCGCCGCCGCCAAAGCGATACAACCTCTATGCTGCATGCCAGCCCCTTCCCCATTCACGATTCAATCGAAATCATTGGAGGTCATTCGGGCATGCTGACATGCCGCGCAAATTGTCCTCGGCCCCTCGCAATGAAATACATAACACGGCATTTATAACTGCCGGATGGCTTAATATAGATGCGACATCAACTTGTGTTCCCTACGGAACTTTTTGCAAGCCGGCGGCGCTTCTCGAAGGATGCCCTCCTCCCGGAGGCAGGCCGCGATCCAACGGGGCCGGTTCTATTTCTCAGCCGACTCTGGTCCAAACACGACGAATCCTGCTATTGCGCCTGTCATGACTGAACGTCCCAAGCTCGTGCTCGCTTCCGCCAGCCCGCGCCGCCATGCCCTGCTCGAGCAGGCAGGCTGCGAACCGGATGCGTTGCTGCCCACCGATATCGATGAAACGCCCAGGCGCGGCGAGGCGGCGCGCATGCTGGTGCAGCGCCTCGCCAGGGGTAAGCTCGAGGCGGCCCTGACCACCCTTGGGAGCCGCCCCGATCTCGCCGGCGCCTACACGGTGTCGGCCGATACGGTGGTGGCCTGCACCGGGCGCATCCTGCCCAAGGCCGAGACGCGCGAGGATGCCGAAGCCTGCCTCAGCCTGCTGTCGGGCCGCAGCCATATCGTGATGACGGGCGTCGCCGTCGCCGACCCGCAGGGCACCATCCGGACCCGACTGGTGGAAACGCGGGTGCGCTTCAAGCATCTGTCGCGTGACGAACTCAATGCCTATCTCGACTCCAATGAATGGCACGGCAAGGCGGGCGGCTATGCCATCCAGGGCCTGGCCGGCGTGTTCGTGCTGCGCCTCGTCGGGTCCTATACCAATGTCGTCGGCCTGCCGCTCTATGAGACGGTGAGCCTTCTCGAAGGTGCGGGCTTTCCGGTCCGCGGCACCTGGAGGGACGAATTGTGAGCGAACCGACCCCGACCCCTCTCGTCAAACGCAAATGCCCGATCTGCGGCAAGCCCAGCGTCGAGGCCAGCAAGCCCTTCTGCTCCAAGCGCTGCGCCGACATCGATCTGTCGCGCTGGCTCAAGGGCGTCTATGCCATTCCCGGCGAGGAAGCCGACCAGATCGATCCTGATAACCGGGATGATTATCCGAAGACAGAGCGTGACCGATGAGCGAACCGCAGCGTTATACGAGTAGCAGCCTCGAAGCCTTTCTCGAATCCGCCCTCCTGGCCGGCGGGGCCGATGTCCCCTCGGCACAAGCCGCCACCCGCGCCATGATGCATGCCTCGCGCCTAGGCGTGGACAGCCATGGCGTGAGGCTGCTGCCCTACTATCTCTCGGTGCTGGCCAGCGGCGAGATCAACGGGCATCCCCAGCTCGAAGTATCGCGCGGCGAAGGCGCCACGGCCGTTCTGGATGCGGATGGCGCCATCGGACACCTGGCCTGCTACCGGGCCATGGAAGTGGCCGTCGACATCGCCAGGACGCAGGGCATCGGCGCCGTCACCATCCGGCGCTCCTCCCATATGGGCGCCGCCGGCGCCTATCCGATGTGGGCCGCCGAACAGGGCTTCATCGGCCTGCTCACTGCCAATTCCGACGCGGCCGTGCGGCTGTTCGACGGGCGGGACGCCTTCCACGGCACCAGCCCGATCGCCATCGGCGCCCCGGTCCCCGGCCAGCGCCCCTGGCTGATGGACATGGCGACCAGCGCCATTCCGCAAAACCGCGTGCTGCTCTACCGTTCGCTCGGCCTCACCCTGCCGCAGGGCGTCGCCGTGGACGAGAAGGGCGTCAACACCACCGATCCGGAAGCCGCCCGCGTGCTCTCGCCGGTGGGCGGCGAGCAGGGCTTCAAGGGTGCGGCGCTCGCCGGCCTTGTGGAGATCCTGTCCGCTCCCCTCACCGGCATGGCGCTTTCGACCGAGTTGGTGCCGATGTATGGCCAGCCCTCGACCGGCGCTCCGCGCGACATGGGCGGTTTTGCCCTGGCTATCAACCCCTCGGCCTTCATCGCCCCGGAGATCTACGGGGCGATCATGACCCGCTATCTCGCCAATATCCGCGCCGCCGTGCCGGCCGAAGGCGCCGGCGGCAAGCCAATGGCGCCGGGCGATCGCGAATGGGCGGTGGAGGAAGAGCGGGCGCGCAAGGGCGTGCCGGTAGATCCCGTCAGCGAAGAGGCTTTCGTCGAACTCGGCAGCAAATATGGGCTGACTTTGCCGCAGAAGGCGTGAGGCGGAGCGCGGACATCCTGTCCGCTCTTGGAAATGCCCCGTTCTCAGGAAAGCAAGAGCGGACAGGATGTCCGCGCTCCAAGGAAACTCTTGACTCTTGTACCGATCGGTCCATGATGGAGCGATCGGTACAAAGAGGATGTCGCCATGCCCGAACAACGCCCACCGCTGCCTCCCTTCACCCGCGAGGCCGCGATCCAGAAGATCCGCGCCGCCGAGGATGGCTGGAACAGCTGCAATCCCGAGCGCGTCTCGCTCGCCTATACACCGGACAGCCGCTGGCGCAACCGCTCCGAGTTCCTCAAGGGACGCCCCGAGATCATCGCCTTCCTCACGCGCAAATGGCAGCGCGAGCAGGATTACCGTCTGATCAAGGAATTGTGGGCCTATGGCGACAACCGCATCGGCGTGCGCTTCGCCTATGAGTGGCACGATGCCGACGGCAACTGGTTCCGCTCCTACGGCAACGAGAATTGGGAATTCGACGAGAACGGCCTGATGGCAGTGCGCCATGCCTCCATCAACGACGTGCCGATCACCGAGAGTGAGCGCAAGTTCCACTGGGACCGCTCCGCTCCCCGTCCCGCCGACCATCCGGGCCTTAGCGATCTCGGCCTCTGACACAAAATGCGTCCGGTTGGACCAATTCTTCGATTGAACTTACTGAAGAGCGGGCATTTTGCCATTTCTGGCAATTCAGCCTGAAAGTGAGGCGCCCTGATGAAAACGGTCCGCGAGCGCGCCGATATCATACCGGCCCTCACCGAGGTCTTCCGCAGCCATGGCTATGAGGGCGCCAGCCTTGCCCTCATCGGCCAGCAGACAGGCCTGGGCAAGGGCAGCCTCTACAACTTCTTCCCGGGCGGGAAGGAGGAGATGGCGGCTGCCGTGCTCGAGCATATCGACGGCTGGTTCCGCAGCCATGTCTTCGAATCGCTACGCGCGACGACGGACCCGGCTGCCGCGATCTCAGCGATGTTCGAGGCGACGGATCGCTATTTCCACTCGGGAGGACGGGTCTGCATCGTCGGCATATTCGCCCTGTCGGATGTGCGCGACCGTTTTGCCGACGCCATCAACGCCTATTTCGCCGAATGGCGCGACGCCCTGGCGGAGGCACTCCGGCGCCTCGGCAAGGAGCCTGATCTCGCGGACGCACTTGCCGAAGACATCGTCGCCGGCATCCAGGGAGCGCTGGTCACCGCGCGCGCCCTCGGCGATCCCGCCCTGTTCGGCCGCCGGCTGGCGCGGCTGAAAACCCTCATCCCGCTGGACTGAGTTCATCAGGCGTTGGACAGCGGCAGTACCGTGGTGTCCTTGAACATCTCCATCGAGATGTAGGAGGAGATGTCGTTGAACTGCAGCTTGGCCACCAGCTTCTTGTAGACCAAGTCCAGGCTTTCGACATCCGGCAGCACGATCTTGAGCAGATAGTCGATATCGCCGGTGAGCCGATGCATCTCGACGATCTCGGGCGTGTCGGCGACCAACGCGCGGAAGCGCTCCAGCCACTCCAGCGAGTGGTTGGCCGTACGGACCATGACATAGACCGTGGTGGGCAGGCCCACCTTCTTGCGGTCGAGGAGTGCGGCGCGCCTGGCGATATAGCCCTCCTCCTCCAGGCGCTTGATGCGCCGCCAGCAGGCCGAGGGCGACAGATGGATCTTCTCGGCGAGATCGGCGAGCGGATGATCCGCCTGCAGTTGCAGCAGTGCCAGGATCTGCTTGTCGCGCTGATCCAGCTTCATATCTCCTCGCGCATTCAGCTTGTGCATCCAAATTCATATACGCAAAATTTTTGCGCATGTAGTCAATACTCGCAATCTATTTGTTCAAAAACAACTAAAGCCGCCTAAAGAATGCAACCCATTTTCGCGGATTTCAAGGCATCATCCCGTCATGATAATCAAACCCTAGATGGGAGACGGACATGCGGAAAATCGGCCTGATCGGCGGCATGAGCTTCGAGAGCTCGGCGATCTATTACAAGCTGATCAACGAAGCGGTGCGCGCCCGGCGCGGCGATCTTCATTCGGCCGAGGTCATGCTGCATTCGGTGAACTTCCAGGATATCGTCGACATGCAGAAGGCTGGCCGTTGGGATGCGGCGGCCGAAAGGCTGGCCGGCGTGGCCCGTGACCTCGAAGCCGCCGGAGCCGGCTGCGTGCTGATCTGCACCAACACCATGCATCTGGTCGCCCAGCCGGTGCAGACGGCGATCGCCTGTCCGCTGATCGACATCATCGACGAAACCGCCAAGGCCCTGGCTGCAGCCGGCCGCAGCCGCCCGCTCCTGCTCGCCACCCGCTACACCATGGAACAGGGCTTCTACGCCGAGCGCATGCGCGGGCATGGCATCGAGGTGATGGTGCCCGATGCCGAAGGCCGGGCCGTCGTGCATGACGTCATCTTCTCCGAACTCTGCGCCGGGCTGGTGAAGGACAGCTCGCGCCAAAAGCTCGAGGCGTTGATCGAGCGGGCCAAGGCCGAAGGTGCCGACAGCGTCATCCTCGGCTGCACCGAGATCTGCCTGATCCTCTCCCCCGGCAGCCTCAGCCTGCCCGGCTTCGACTCCACCACGATCCATGCGGCCGCCGCCGTCGATTTTTCGCTTGCCTCCGGGCCGGACGCTGCCCAACTGGCAGCATGATCGATCAACGAGCAGGAGACAGGTCATGAGTCAGGCGGCAGATCCCGGCCGGGAGGAGAGCGCGAAGGCGGTGATGGAGGGCGAGATCGGCATTCTCGCGCGCCGGCGGATCGAGGCCGGCATCATCGCGCCGATCTATGAGGAAATGCGTGAGCGCCTCGGCGAGGAGCTGGCGCAGTCGATCCTCGATTCCGCCATCCGCAAGGCCGCCATCGAGGCAGGACGCAGCTTTGCCGCCAAGACGCCGGGTGGCACCGATTTGCGCAGTTTCCAGGACCTGCAAGCGCTGTGGACCCAGGACGACGCGCTGGTGATCGAAGTGGTCAAGGCCACCGACACCGAGTTCGACTACAATGTCCATCGCTGCCGCTACGCCGAGACCTACAAGGAAATGGGGCTCGGCAAGATCGGGCACCTGCTGTCCTGCAACCGCGACGGGGTGTTCTGCACCGGCTATGATCCGCGTATCACGCTCGAGCGCACGCAGACGATCATGGACGGCTCCAGCCACTGCAATTTCCGCTACAAGCTGCAAGAAACCGCCAAGGCGGAATGATGGACCAGCCTCTCGCCAGCCGGACGGCCCCGACGCCCCGCATCGATGCGGTGCAGCTCAATGCCGATATCGAGGCCACCGCCCGCTTCGGCGGCACCGGCAATGGCGGCGTCTCCCGCCTCACTCTCACGCCGGAAGACAAGGCCGTCCGGGACTGGTTTGTTGCCCGCTGCATCGAGCTCGGCTGCCGCGTGGACGTCGATCCGATCGGCAACCTGTTCGCGTCCTATCCAGGGCGCAATGCCGCCCTGCCCGTCATCATGACCGGCAGCCACCTCGACACCCAGCCGGGCGGCGGGCGCTATGACGGCGTCCTCGGCGTGCTGGCCGGCCTCGCCGCCCTTCGCGCCCTGAAGAGTTCGGGCATCGTCACCGAACACCCGCTGACCGTGGTGAACTGGACCAATGAGGAAGGCTCGCGCTTTTCCCCGGCCATGTTCGGCTCGGGCGTGCATGCTGGCGCCATCGAGCTCGACGAGGCGCTCGCGGTGCGCGACCGTGCCGGGATCAGCGTCGGCGAGGCTCTCGACGCCATCGGCTATCGCGGCAGCCAGGCCTACAGGCAAACGCCGGCTGCCTATGTCGAGCTCCACATCGAACAGGGACCCGTACTGGAAGCGGAGGGCACCGCGATCGGGGCCGTCACCGGCGTACAGGGCCTGCGCTGGTTCGACGTGGTGATCGAAGGCACCGAATCCCATGCCGGTTCGACGCCGATGGCGAACCGACGCGACGCGTTGACCGCCGCCGCCCGGCTCATCCTTGCTGTCGAGGCGATCGGCCGTGCCCATGCCCCCGGCGTGCTGACGGTCGGCCATGCCGGCATCTCCCCGAATTCCCGCAATGTCGTTCCGGGCCGGGTCAACCTGCAGATCGACATGCGCCATCCCAGCCAAACCGGGCTGGACGCCATGGAAACGGCGCTGCGGCAGGCCGTCGCCGGCCAGGCCGACAGCCGCATCGAGCGGATCTGGGCCAAGCAGCCTGTGGCCTTCGATCCCGCCTGCATCGAGGCTGTTCGCCAGGCAGCCGTGGACTGCGGGTTGTCCTGCCGCGACATCGCGTCCGGCGCCGGTCATGACGCCGCCCATCTGGCGGCCCTCGCCCCGACGGCGATGATCTTCATCCCGTCCCGCGACGGGCTCTCCCACAATGAACGGGAATATTCCTCGCCCCGGCAATGCGCCGATGGCGCCGAGGTACTGCTGCGAACCCTTCTCGAGCTCGACCGACGACTGGCCTGAAGACCACCCTTTCAGGGTGTTTCGAACAAACCCGGAAAGGTTTGTATACGCAGGATAATGCCGCCCCTCACCTTACCTCTCCCCGTAAGAACGGGGCGAGGAGGCGCAAGCGTTGCGACTCGTTCTCGTCGCATTCGTCTCGCCCAATCATCGTGCGAGACCAAAGATTCACCGAACATGACTGGACATCTAAGTCCCCTCGCCCCGTTCTTACGGGGAGAGGTAAGGTGAGGGGCAGCGCGACCTCGACGATCAGACCTGACTCGACTGTGTCAAACACCTTGAAAGGGGTGCGCCTGAAGACCAGCCCCCTGGCCGCGGAACCCGGCAAGATTTGCCGGGGGTTTCGCGCCGTCCTGCTATGGTCTGGGCACCAGTACGCCAAGATCGACCGCCTTGGCCATGGCCTGATAGCCGGCATCGTTGGGATGCAGATGGTCGCCGCAATCATAGGCGGGATTGATATTGTTGGGTTTGCTCGGATCTTCGAGCACCTTGTCGAAATCGATCAGCCCATCCGCCATCTTGTTGGTCCGGATCCAGGCATTGACCTCCTGGCGGATCTTCTCCTTCTCGGGCGTGTAGTAGCCGGAGGTCGGCAGCCCCTTGAAGGTGTCGACGAAGGGCGTGAGGGTCACACCGACGAAACGGATGCCATGGGCGTGAGCCCGGTCGATGATCTGCTTGTAGCCGGCGATCACATCCTCGGCCGTCGGCTCGGGATCGGCCGGGGTGATGGCGTCCTTGCCCGGCCAGCCGATATCGTTGATCCCCATCATCATCACCACGGTCGAAACCCGGGGATGGCTGAGCACCGACATGTCGAAGCGGCTGAGCGCATTGGTGCCCATGCCGTTGGACAGCACGCGATTGCCGGAATAGGCCTCGTTGACCACGGCCACATCGGCATGACCCTCGGCCTGCAGGCGCTCGGCGATATGATCGGGCCAGCGATTGTTCTTGTCCGGCGTGGAGCAGGCCCCGTCGGTGATGGAATCGCCGAAGAACACGATCGCCTTCGACTCCGGCTTGGCCGTGGTCAGGATGCGGCTGAGCAGCAGGCGCGATTTGTTGGTGCTGGCGGCGGTGAAATCGGCATCCTTGGTCTTGTCGCCCGGTCCAGAGACGTAGCCGGTCTGCACGCCGTCCCAATGGACCGAGGTGATGCCGGCACGCTTGGGCAAATAGAAGCTGACCGCGAGATTCGACAGGGCCTTGACCGACAGGTCCACGGGGTCGCTGACCAGCGGTGCACCGGGCGGGATCACGGCCGAGGGCTTGCCACCGAAGGTCAAGGGCTTCACCGAGCCTTCGTCGATGGCGCTGCCTCCCTTGGACAGGGCCACGCTGGCCGAACCGATCGTCACCGGGCGCGTGCCGAACTCGTTGGAGATGACCACACGCACCTGCTCGCCGCCGACGCTGATGCGGGCGATCTGGCGCACGGTCTGATCGCCCAGGACTTCGGGCACGTCGAAGGGCGCCGGCAATTCCTCCGCCCAGCGCGGGGCGGGCGTGGCTGCCCAGGTGGTGATCCAGGGCTCGGAGCCTTGCGCATGGGCCGGGACCGCAGCCAAGGTCAGCGCCCCCGCGACAAATGAAGTCCTGACTGCCCATCCGATCAATCGCGCAGGCAAAATCCGATGCATACTCGATCGAGTCTCATAATAATCCAAATAGGAAACCATGGCGCTTTCCATCCCGCTTTGACAATATTGTAAAGTGACGTTGTCTTGATTGCGTATAGAGAAGAAGCATCCGACATCGCAGCGCGGAAGACTTCCGAAGCACCGGGAGACTGTGATTTTTTCCTGGATCTTGCAAGCCGGATACCGAGCGGCATGCTCATGATCGCCCGATCGCCAAAAGCGTCTTTGAGAATTGGCTCGACGGTAACGGCAAAACCGCGTCGGAACGGGAACCAGGCAAATACGCGCCCCCGCCTGAACACGCTTTGCAAGGGTTTAGAGCCGGTCTCTCAGCGCATAATAGCTCATGCCGGCGACCAGGGTCGGCCAGCGCAGCAGGCGCCCGCCTGGGAAAGGCGGCGTCGGCAGGGCGGCGAGGCGATCGAATTCGCCCAGGGTCGCGGCGGTGACATCCGCCAGGATCTTGCCGAAATAGGGCGCGAGCATCACGCCCTGCCCGGAATAGCCCGAGGCCGTCAGTACGTTGGGCGCCAGCCGCCGCACGAAGGGCAGGCGCGTGGTGGTGATGCCGAGCGTGCCACCCCAGGCATAGTCGATGCGCTTGTTTTCGAGCTGCGGGAAGACCTTGAGCATGCGCTTGCGCACGAAGGCCTTCATGTCCGACGGAAAGCCCGAGCGATAGTTCTCGCCGCCGCCGAAGAGCAGGCGCCGGTCCGCCGACAGGCGATAGTAGTTCACCACGAAGCGGCTGTCGGCGACGGCATAGTCGTTGGCGATCAAGGCCCTGGCTTCATTGTCCGAGAAAGGCTCGGTCGCCAGGATGAAATTGTTGATCGGCATCACCCGCGCCTCGGTATGGGCGTCCAGCCCCGAGAGATAGCCATCGCCGGCGAGGATCAGCCAGTCGGCGGAAACGCTGCCTTGCGCCGTGCGGATCACCGCCTTGCTGCCCTCCGCCCGATAGCTGACGGCTCGCGAGCGCTCGAAAATCCGTACCCCGGCATCAAGGGCCGCCGCCCCCAGCCCCAATGCCAGGTTCAGGGGGTGCAGGTGGCCGCCATCATGATCGACGAAGCCGCCATAATAGCCGCTGGCGCCGAGGACGGCATCCAGTTCGGCCTTGCCGATCGCCTCGACCTTGTCATAGCCATAGACGGTCCTCAGCTTCTCCGCATAGGCATGCGACATCGCCACATAGTTTGGTTTGTGGTCGGCGATCAGGATGCCCTGCTTGTAGTCGCAGGCGATCCGGTGCCTGGAGATCAGGCCCTTGAGATGGGCCTTGGCGTCCTCGGCCATGCGCCATAACGCCTTGGCGCCGTCCAGGCCGACCAGTTTCTCCAGATAGTCCTGGTCACGGCGCTGGCCCGAATGAACCTGGCCGCCATTGCGCCCCGAGGCCCCCGAGCCGATCTCGGCCGCCTCGAGCACGATGACCGACAGCCCTTTTTCGGCGAAGGCGAGCGCAGCACCGAGCCCGGTATAGCCGGCACCGACGATGCAGACATCGGCGCGTTCCTCGCCCAGAAGCCGAGGCTGGACCGGCAGGCGGTTGGCGGTGGCGGTGTAATAGGAATTGGCCGGATGGCCGGTGTTGTCGGTCATGATCTCTCAGGGGCGGGGTCTTCAGACCCGCCTTTCCAGCAGCCTTTGGCGATTTCCGGCGAAGAGGCGGGTCCGAAGACCCGCCGCCATGCTAGACGTTCAGGAGCAGATGCTCGCGTTCCCAGGGGCTGATCACCTTCATGAAGGTCTCGTATTCCTGGCGCTTGATCGCGGCATAGGCGGTGACGAAGGACGAGCCCATCACCTGCCGGATCTCCTCGCTCTCATCCATCTCCGCGACCGCCTCGAGCAGGCTTTGCGGCAGTTCGAAATCGCGGTTCTTGGCATCCGATTCGATCGGTGACGTCGCCTCCAGTTCCTCGGTCATGCCGAGATAGCCGGCGGCCAGGCTCGCGGCGATGGCGAGATAGGGATTGGCATCCGAGGAAGGCACCCGGTTCTCGACGCGCCGTGCGTCGGGGCCCGAGGGCGGCACGCGCAGGCCCGCCGTGCGGTTGTCGTAGCCCCACTGCACGTTGATCGGCGCCATGGAATCGCGCGTCAGCCGGCGATAGGAGTTCACATAGGGTGCCAGCATGCACATGATCGCCGGCAGATATTTCTGCTGGCCGGCCAGGAAGGAGAAGAACAGCGGGGTCGGGCCGCCGGTCTCCGGATCGGAGAAGATGTTCTGGCCGCTCTCGGCATCGACGATCGACTGGTGGATATGCAGCGCCGAGCCCGGCTCGCCCGACATGGGCTTGGCCATGAAGGTGGCGTAGATCTTGTGCTGGAGCGAGGCCTCGCGGATGGTGCGCTTGAACAGGAAGACCTGGTCGGCCAGTTCCAGCGGGTCGCCATGGCGCAGATTGATCTCCATCTGGGCCACGCCGTCCTCGTGGATCAGCGTGTCGATCTCCAGGCCCTGATGTTCGGAATATTTGTAGATGTCCTCGAACAGGGCGTCGAATTCGTTGACGGCCGAAATCGAATAGCCCTGCCGGCCGAGTTCCGGGCGGCCCGAACGGCCGATCGGCGGTTTGAGCGGATAATCGGGATCGGTGTTGGGCTCGACCAGATAGAACTCGATCTCGGGCGCCACCACCGGCTGCCAGCCCTTCTTGCGATAGAGCTCGCGGACACGGCGCAGCACCTGGCGCGGCGCCTGCTCGACGGGACGGCCGTCACGCGTCATCGCGTCGTGGATGACCTGGGCGGTCGGATCCATCGCCCAGGGCACGGCGGTCAGGGTCGACCAATCCGGCTGCATGAACATGTCGGTATCGGCTTCCACGGCATCGACCAGCCCGTCATAGGCCGGATATTCGCCGGTGATGCACTGATAGAAGATCGAAAGCGGCAGGTTCATCACCGGCGAGGTCAGGAATTTCGACACCGGCATGATCTTGCCGCGGGCCACCCCGCCCTGGTCGGGAACCAGGCATTCGATCTCCTCGATGTCCCGGGCGCGGAACCAATCCTTCGCGCTCTCCACACCGGAGATGCCACGCGCGGATTCGATATCCGGCACGCCAGAATGCTCGGGCTTGTCTGACTTCTTCTTTTTGCTCATCGTCGCACACATGCGGCTTCCACCCCGCAGGAAGTGCGGAGCGGCGACCCGAAACACGCGCCGGCGACCTGTTTGACGGCCCACCAGGCAGATTTCTCTTGATCGAGCCAGCGGCCCGATCGAGAGAAATCTGCAAGATATCAAATATTTGCAGAGTTTCCCGGCAAGGCCCATCCGAGGGCCTTACCGGGAAACTCTGCCTAGGAAGCCATCACGCGACTAACCTCCGGTTCGGGCCCTTGGTTTAGGAGGGCGGAGGCGCACGCGCCGCGCATCGGGGAAGACGCGCAAAAGAGGCATCGGTGGACCGACGCTGGCGCCACACTGCCTTTAGCGGCATGTAAAAGTCAATCGGAACGGCCAAAAAATGTGATCACAAAAAATGTGATCACATTTTTGCTCGGAATCGCATTTCCCCTGTAGACCGCCGCCGACTTCCCGGTTTAGGCTGCAATCAATCACCACAAACAGATGGGATACCATGTCTGATACAGGCGGGGGCGGCGCCACGGCGCCCGTGAAGTCGCAGAAGGCGATCGGGGGCGTTCGCCGCAAATTCCAGCCCTGGGCCGATCCAAAGGAAGTCCCCCTCATCCGCTTCGAGAACGTCACCAAACGCTTCGGCGATTTCGTGGCAGTGAACGAGGTTTCGCTCGACATCCACCCCCGCGAATTCTTCTCCCTGCTCGGTCCATCGGGCTGCGGCAAGACCACCTTGATGCGCATGCTGGCCGGCTTCGAGCAGCCGACGAGCGGGCGCATCACGCTGGCGGGAAAGGATCTCGCCGGCGTGCCGCCCTATGAGCGGCCCGTGAACATGATGTTCCAGTCCTATGCCCTGTTCCCGCATATGAGCGTGGCTGACAACATCGCCTTCGGCCTGAAGATGGACAAGATGCCCAAGGCCGAGATCGAGACCCGCGTCGGGCAGATGCTGAAACTGGTCAAGCTGGAGAAATTCGCCACCCGCAAGCCGCACCAGCTCTCGGGCGGCCAGCGGCAGCGTGTCGCCCTCGCCCGTGCCGTCGCCAAGCAGCCCAAAGTGCTGCTGCTCGACGAGCCGCTCGGCGCCCTCGACAAGAAACTGCGCGAGGAAACCCAGTTCGAGTTGATGGACATCCAGGTCGAGCTCGGCATCACCTTCGTCATCGTCACGCACGACCAGGAAGAGGCGATGACGATGTCCGACCGCATCGCCGTGATGGACCATGGCAAGCTGGTACAGGTGGCTCCGCCCGGTGAGATCTACGAGCAGCCCAATTCCCGCTATGTCGCCGACTTCATCGGCAATATCAACATCCTCGAGGGCAAGGTTTCCTCGCAGAACGGCAGTTCCCTCACCATAACCTCCCACGCCAGCCAGAGCTTCAGCGTGGACAGTGCGGAGGCCTGCTCGGTGGGCCAGAACGTCTTCCTCGCCATTCGTCCCGAAAAGATGCGGATCTCGCTCGATCCGCCCGCGACGCCCGGCAATTCGCTGGCAGGCGAGGTCTTCGACATCGGCTATCTCGGCGACTGGACCAACTACCTCGTCGACATTGCCGGCACCGGCCAGCGCATCCGGGTGTCGCAGGCCAATATGAGCCGCTTCGTCGAGCGCCCGATCACCTGGGAAGACAAGGTCCATGTCAGCTTTGCGCCGGATGCCGGCGTCGTCCTGACCAAATAGGAGGGCGACATGGCTGACAAGACCCGCAAGGGCTTCTTCTCCGGGCGCACCGGAGTGATCGCCATCCCCTATCTATGGCTGACGATCTTCTTCGCCCTGCCCTTCCTGATGGTGCTGAAAATCTCGCTCAGCCAGACTGCGCTGGGACAGCCGCCCTATACGCCGACCTTCGATTTCGATTGGACCTGGCAGAGCATTGCCAGCTTCGTTTCCGAGCTGAACCTCGACAATTACTGGACGATGTTCAACATCTGGGGCGAGGATGGCGATACGCTCTATCTGAAGGCTTACCTGTCCAGCGTGGCGATCGCCTTCGTCTCGACGATCCTTCTGCTGATCATCGGCTATCCCATCGCCTATGGCATGGCGCGCGCCCCCAAGAGCATCCGCCCGACCCTGCTGATGCTGGTGATCCTGCCGTTCTGGACCTCGTTCCTGATCCGCGTCTATGCTTGGATCGGCATTCTCAAGCCGGAAGGACTGCTCAACCTGGTGCTGATCAAGCTCGGCATCATCTCCGAGCCCCTGCAGATCCTCAACACCAATTGGGCGATCTTCATCGGCATCGTCTATTCCTATCTGCCCTTCATGATCCTGCCGCTCTATTCGACCCTGGAGAAGATGGATCACACCCTGCTGGAAGCGGCTGCCGATCTCGGCTGCAAGCCGATCAAGGCCTTCTGGCTGGTGACCTTCCCGCTCTCCCTGCCCGGCGTGATCGCCGGCTGTATGCTCTGCTTCATCCCGGCCGTGGGCGAGTTCGTCATCCCGGACCTGCTCGGCGGCTCATCCACGCTGATGATCGGCAAGCAGATGTGGGACCTGTTCTTCTCGAACCGCGACTGGCCGGCGGCCTCTGCCGTTGCCGTGATCCTTCTGATCATCCTGGTCGTGCCGATCACCTATTATCAGCACAGCCAGGCCAAGGCGCTGGAGACCGACCGATGAAACAAGGCTCTTCCTGGTTCAACATGACCTCGGTCGCCCTCGGCCTCGCCTTCCTCTATCTGCCGATCGTGATCCTGGTGATCTACTCCTTCAACGACTCCAAGCTGGTGACGGTCTGGGGCGGCTGGTCGACACGCTGGTATGTCGAACTTTTCCACGACGAAGCCTTCATGAACGCCGCCAAAATCACCCTGATCGTGGCCGCGGTCTCGGCCACCATCGCCACCATACTCGGCACGCTCGCCGCCGTAGTCCTGGTGCGCATGGGGCGCTTCCGTGGCCGCATGACCTTCTCGGCCATGGTCTATGCGCCGCTGGTGATGCCCGAGATCATCATCGGCCTGTCGCTCCTCTTGTTCTTCATCTCGATGGGCGTCGATCGCGGCTTCTGGACCATCACCCTCGCCCATGTCACGCTCACCATGTGCTTCGTCACCGTGGTGGTGCAATCGCGCCTGCTCAGCTTCGACCGTTCCATCGAGGAGGCGGCCCTGGATCTGGGCTGCCATCCCTTCAAGGCCTTCTTCCTGATTACACTGCCGATCATTGCGCCGGCGGTGATCTCGGGCTGGATGCTGGCCTTCACCCTATCGCTGGACGATCTCGTGCTCGCCAGCTTCACCTCGGGTCCGGGCTGGAACACGCTGCCGATGCGCATCTATTCCTCCGTCCGCCTCGGCGTGACGCCGGAAATCAACGCCGCCTGCACGCTGATGCTGGCCGTGGTCGCCCTCGGCGTGGTGGCCGCCGCCATCTATACCAGCCGGGCCGAAAGGGAGCGTGAGCGCGCGGAAAGGCTGGCCGCGGCCGGCTGACCCCGTCCAATCCATTATCCGAGAGGTTCAGGCCCTCGCCCCATCCACGGGGCGGGGGCCTTCTCGTTTGCCCCTTCCGGGCATGTGGCCCATCCCTAGAGCAAAGCGCGTTCAAGCGTGAACGCTTATGTGCTCCAACTCCTTGTTCCCAAGCCAATCCAAAGGATTGGCTAAGGCGTCTTTGCGATTCTTGGTGATTCCACCAAATCGCAAAACGGTCTGGCTCGATCCGCGTCGGCACCTGTCAATTAACGACTCCAATCAAACATTTTCTAACACAATCGCTCTTGCGATGTTATATTTTGTTGAATAGCATGGCACTCAATCGGCGGAATCGACACGCCTTTCCGTAGGCGCATTCGAGTCCAGACCAGAAAAAAGCGATCATATCCGTCATTTTCTCAGTGGTTATTGCCTTTTCTCTCAGAATTGGCGCAGTCCAGCCGAGAGATGACGGGTTTGATCGCCATGGGGAAACTGAACATTGGCGTTGGAAACAGTTATTGATCATGTTTGATTCTGTTCTTTTCCGCATCACGATGCTTGCCCCTCTCGCAGCGCGCTAGGAAGCACCATGGCGTCCATCGAACTCGACCACGTCTCCAAGCTCTACGCCAATGGCGCCTATGGCGTACGCGATGTCGACCTGACGATTCCGGACGGCGAGTTCGTCATTTTTCTCGGCCCATCCGGCTGCGGCAAGTCGACCACCTTGCGCATGATCGCCGGGCTCGAAGGTATTTCCTCCGGCGATTTGCGTATCGGCGGCAAGAGCATGACCCATGTCGCCCCGCGCGACCGCAACATCGCCGTGGTGTTCCAGAGCTACGCCCTCTATCCGCATATGAGCGTGCGCCAGAACATGGCCTTCGGCCTGAAGATGCGCGGCGTCGACGCCTCCACCATCGATGCCAAGATCGCCGACGCCGCCCAGCTGCTCGGCCTGCAGAACCTGCTCGGCCGCAAGCCGGCCGCGCTTTCGGGCGGTCAGCGCCAACGCGTCGCCCTGGGACGGGCCATCGTGCGCGAGCCCGCCGCCTTCCTGCTCGACGAACCGCTCTCCAACCTCGATGCCCAGCTACGGGCCGAGATGCGGCTCGAACTGATCAAGCTCCATCGCCGCCTCGGCCGTACCATCGTGCATGTCACCCATGACCAGGTCGAGGCGATGACGATGGGCGACCGCATCTGCATCATGCGCGAGGGCCGGCTGGTCCAGGCCGGACGCCCGCTCGAGGTCTACGCCAATCCGGCCAACACCTTCGTCGCCCGCTTCCTGGCGACCCCGCCCATGAACCTCATTCCGGCCAGGCTGGAGAGCGTGTCGGCGGAAGTCCTTGTGGCGGTGACGGATGCCGGCGCCAGGTTAGCCGTGCCGGCCCGCCACCATGTCGCCTATGGCGATCATGCCGGCCACCGGGTGATCCTGGGCATCCGGGCCGAGGACTTCTACGAAACTCGGCAGCATCCCGACTGGCAGAAAATCACGATCCGCGTGGTCGCCATCGAAGCCCTCGGCGCCGAGAACATCCTGATCGGCCAGATCGCCGGAGAAGGCGGGACCGGGGACAAGCCGCTGGAGATCGCGGCCCGGCTCGGGCGCAACTTCACCGCCCCGATCGGCTCGACGGTGGAGCTCTATGTCGACGCCCTGCCGATGCATCTGTTCGATCCCGAAACCGAGCAGGTGATCGCCAGGCCGGCGCTGACGGGAGGGGCATGACGACGATGCGCAGCGACAGTGAGACCATTCCCTTCCGCCGGCGCTTCGGCCTGCATTTCGGCCTCTGCCTCGTCTGCGCTCTCATCCTGTTGCCGCCGCTTTGGGTACTCAGGACCAGCTTCCTGCCCGAGCAGCTCTCCTACAGCAGCGAGCTGATGCCGGCCTTCACCACCGAGAATTATGCGGCGCTGATCTCCAGCCGCTTCGGCGGCTCCTATCTCAACAGCCTCGTCGTGGCACTCGGTTCGGTGCTGGTCGCCCTGCCCTTCGCGGCGACCACCGGTTATGCCTTCGCCCGCTTCCGCACTGGCGGGCGCTGGGCACGCTTCATCGTCCTGGCCACCCAGATGCTGCCGCCGGTGGCGCTCGTGCTGCCGACCTTCACGCTCTTCCGCAGCCTGGAACTCTCCAACTCGCTGACCGGGCTGATCATCGTCTATGCCGCCCTCAACCTGCCCTTCCTGACCTGGATCCTGATGGGCTTCTTCGAGGGCGTGCCTGTTGATCTCGAATGGGCCGCCATGACCGACGGCGCCACCGCCTGGGGCGCGTTCTGGCGCATCGTGCTGCCGGTGTCGCTGCCCGGCATCGCCGCCGCCGGCGTGCTCGGCTTCATCCTGGCCTGGAACGAATTCCTGTTCGCCCTGGTGCTGAGCGGCCCGACCACGGCGACGATACCGGTGGCGCTCGCCGCGCTGCAGACCTCCAACGGCGTGCAGATCGCCAAGGTCTCGGCCGGCGTCATCCTCGCCATCCTGCCTCTGGTGATCGCCTCGCGCTTCATCCAGCGCTTCATCGTCCAGGGCCTGACTTTCGGTAGCGTCAAATAGACCGGCAACACGGAGAGCGGCGGCCAAATCTCAAATAAGGATGGCCGCACATTACAGAGAGAGGGATAGAGCCATGATCTGGAACGAGAACCGCCTGAAGACGACCCTGCTGGCGGCCGCCGGCGCGGCGATGCTGCTGGGGGCATCGCTGTCGTCGGCCGCCGCCGAGACCGTCACCCTGCGCGCCTTGATGGAAGACGTGCCGGAGACCAAGATCATCGAGGCGCTGCTGCCGGAATTCGAGCAGAAGACCGGCATCAAGGTCGAGTTCGAGAAGATCGGCTATCCCGATATGCACGACAAGCTGGTGGCCCAGCTCACCGGGCCGCAAAGCTACTACAACCTGCTCGAAGTCGACTTCCTCTGGGCCGGCGAATTCCCGGCTGCGAACTGGCTGGTGGACCTCAAGCCCCTGGTCGAGAAGAGCAAATACGACCTCGGAGCCTTCATCCCCTCCACCATCGAGTTGCTCGGCGGCAGCCAGGACAAGCTCAACCTGGTACCCATGTACAATTATTCGATGGGCCTGCTCTATCGAAAGGATCTTCTCGCCGACGAGAAGCTGAAGGCGGCCTATAAGAGCGCCACCGGCAAGGAGCTCGCCTTGCCGACCTCGCTGGAAGACTACGTCGCGATCTCCAAATTCATGAAGGCCAACGCCAAGGTCGCCGGCGCGGCGATGCAGGGCCAGCGCGGCGATCCCAACAGCATGGAATTTTCCAACTACCTGTTCTCGGCGGGCGGGGCCTATCGCGATGCCGCCGGAAAGGCCAGCCTGAACACGCCGGAAGCCAAGAAGGCGCTCGACCTCTATGTCGACAACATCCAGAACGGCGCGCAGCAAGGCGCGACCTCGGCCACGCTCGACGACACCATGCGGCTGATGTGCTCGGGCGCGGCCTTCTCGATGGTGACCTATTGGTGGATGCTGCCGCAGATGGACGATGCCGCCAAATGCCCGACGGTTGCCGGCAAGGTCGGCCTTGCGGTGATGCCTGGCGGCCATGGCGAGAGCGGGGGCTGGGGCTGGGGCATTCCCAAGAACACCACGCCGGAAGAGCAGGAAGCGGCCTGGACCTTCATCCAGTGGGTGCAGAGCAAGGAGGTCTCGGTGAAGCGGGCCCTGCAGGGCCACGCCCCTGTGCGCTCCGACGTCTACAAGGATGCCGAGGTGCTGAAGAAATACCCCTTCTACCAGACGGCCGAGTCCGTGGTGGCGAGCGGCAAGTCCTTCCCGATCTTCACCTATTCGGCCCAGTACGAGGATGTGCTCGGCACGCAGCTCTCGCTTGCGGCCGGCGGCCAGGCGACCTCCGAGGCGGCGCTGAAGGCAGCCTCCGATGGCTTGCAACAACTGCTCGACAAGTGACCTTGCCCCGGCGCGGCCTTCGAGCCGCGTCGGTTCTGCCCAATTGACAGAACGGTGCGACAGATGAGCGTGATGGGATTGGCTGGACGCAGCCGGGAATGGCGGATCGGATGGGCTTTCGCCCTGCCCGGCCTCCTGCTGCTCGCCATCGTGATGGGTTTTCCGCTGGTCTATGCCTGCATCCTGTCGATCTCATCGATGACGCTGATCAAGCCCAGCCTGATGCCGCTGGTCGGCTTCAAGAACTTCGCGTCGATGCTGGCCGATCCGCTGTTCTGGAATGCCCTCTGGCTTACCGTACGCTATTCGGCCATCACGGTGATCGGCGAGTTCGTCATCGGGCTCGGCATCGCCCTGATGCTCAACCGCACCGTGCACATGAAGCCGGTCTATTTCGCCATCCTCACCATTCCGATGGCGATGTCGCCGATCTCGGTCGCCCTGATCTGGCGCATGTTGCTGCAGCCCAATCTCGGCATCGCCAACCATCTGATGGAGAGCTTCGGCCTGCCCCGGCTCGATTGGCTGGGCACGCCGGGCATGGCACTGTGGACGATGGCGGCCATCGACATCTGGCAGCAGATGTCCTTCGTGGTGCTGATCCTGGCTGCGGGCCTTGCCGCCCTGCCGCGCGACCCCTACGAGGCCGCCGAGGTCGACGGTGCCAGGGCCTGGCAGCAGTTCTTCTACATCACCCTGCCGATGCTGCGGCCGGTGGCGGCCATCACCGTCATCATCCAGCTCATCAACGAATTCCGCACCTATGACCTGCCCTATGTGCTCACCAAGGGGGGGCCGGGCAACGCCACGGAGGTGCTTAGTTTCTTCGCCTATCGCCGGGCCTTTCTCGGCCTGTCGCTCAACGAGGGAGCGGCAGCGGCCTTCGTGCTCCTGGTGATCGTGCTCGTCCTCACGGTGATCTTCTTCGCCGTACTGGAACGCTCACAGGCCGGCGAAGGCGGGCGCTGAAGCGGTTCCTACTGCGCCGCCGAGGCCGGCGGCGTCTTGCCAGTTTCCTGCGTGACGTCACGGCCCGGCCGGATAAAGCTGCGCAGCAGCGGAGCGGCGGCACCCGAACGGCGGATCAACGCCTCGGTATCGGGCTCGACCACCGGCACCTCCCAGCCCCCATAGACGCGGAAAGGCAGGCGGAAGGGATTGGCGGCATCGGCGTCGCTCCAATTGGCCACGCCAGCCATGTCGAGGCTGCGCAGGGCGATATTGGCATCCCCCGTCAGCGACACCGAAAGAGAGCCGTTCTCCATGCGGCAATCGGCGGTCTTGGCCATGCCGTCGGCGATCTTGAAGCTGGCCTTGGCGAGGTCGAAGGTGGTGCGGCCGCCATAGGAGGATTCGAAACGGGCCGAGAGTGGCCGCCGCTCGATCTTCTGCATCAGGCTGGCGAGGTCGATACCGACCAGGGAACCACCGGCGACGCTGATGTCGGCCCTTCCCTGCAGCGAGCGCGACAGCTCGGCGATGGAGGCGCCGGTACCGTTCACGGCCATCGTGCCCGTGCCGGTTCCTTCCAGGCGCCGGAAACCGAAGAGATCGCCGAGCGCGCTGCCCATATCGACGCCTTCGAAGCTGGCCGCGGCGGCGAGTTCGGTCATCTTGTCGGAAGGCTTGAGCGCGATATTGCCCTTGAGCGTGCCGCCATAGGCGACAGCCTCGCCGAGGGCGAGCTCGAGCTGGCCGTTGCGGGTTGACACCGTTGCCGCGGCGCGGCCGAGACGGACCTTGTCGATGGTGGTCTCGCCGGCCGAAATACGCAGATCGAGGTCGCTGACCAGCAGGCTGTTGATGCTGATATGATCAGCACGCCATTTGCGCGGCCGGCCATCGGCGAGCTGGAGTTCATCGGAATAGGCGCTGAGGTCGAGCGTATCGGCGGCAAGCGTGCCGCTGACCTTGGGACGCTCCTTGCCGAATTCGACGGTGAGCGAGCCTTCGGCCTCGTTGCCGTCGAGCGAGAGCTGCACCTCGTTGAGGGAAATGGCGCTGTGATCGAGCGTCAGGGGCGACTGCAGGTCATAGGCGGCGAGACTGCGCCCGGCCGGCAGGCCGAATCCGAACCAGCGCAGCGTATCGCGCAGCGAAGTGCCGCTGGCCGAGACCTTGCCGTCCAGCCGCCCCGCCCCATCCAGCGTACCGCTGGTAGCAAGGTTGAGCGTATCCCCCTTGATACGCGCCCGCATATCCGACTTGCCGCCTGCGATCAGGCTGGCGGGATCGGCGAGTGCGACGGCAATCTCGGCCTCGCGGTTGCGCCAATTGATCACGCCGGCCGCCGACATTGCGTCGCTCCGACCAGCCCAGGCGAACGTGACGTCGTCGACCGAAACGGAGGTGGCCCGGCCGAGCGCGCTGTCGTCATAGCGGATAGTGCCATCGACAAGGCGGATGGTCTTGACCGGCATCGGCTTGTCGAAGCGCCCGGCGGCGGCCTCGGCCAGCACGCCCTCCTTGAAGTCCCACGAGCGTATACCGTTCTTGCCCGCGGTGAGGCCGATGCTGGCGCGCTTGAGCATCAGGCCCGATATCTCGATGCGCCCGATCACCAGAGACGCCAGGCGCAGCGTCCCCTGCATCTTGTCGGCCACCAGCAGCGGCGGCAGGCCTTCGGCGGCGGGAATGGTGACCTTCTCGATCATCAGCGTCGGCAACGGTGCCCAGGCCAGATGCACCTGCCCCTCGATGACGGGCGTCCGGCCGGTCAGGGCAACGATCTCGCGGGTAAAGGTATCGCGTAGCACGCTTTCCGGCGTCAGCCATGGCACGGTGAGCACCAGTGCAATGAGCGCAGCAGCGATAGCGGCCAGGGATAGCCCAATACGCTTCATGCCGTTTCCGCGCCTCGCTCGATCAAAAGGTGGTTGGTGACCTCTGCCATGCGCCCAGGCGACGGAGCTGAATCACAAACTCGATCCATTATAAATGGCAGTCCATCATGGTAAAAGCGAGGCTTGGTTGTGGCAAAGCCGCCATGCGGGAAAAGCGGCGGTCGCTGGCCATGACGGGTACGATACAATCGCGTGCCTCCAGTCCCCTATCATGGACCATCATGGTTAAGAAAGCCGGAAGAGGCCGGCGCGCCCACCTTCCGTGAAACCGCTCGGTTCTATCCTGCCGGCACCCCGATCAGATAGACCATATGAAACGGCTCCTGTCCCGGCTCCCCGAGCGACACTCGTTCGCGCCTCCAGGGCAGCGCCGAAGCAGCCAGATTGGCCTCGAAGGCTTTCGACTGGGTGGCCGACCACAGGCCGGCGACACCTCCCGGTGCGAGGGCGCTGATAATGCGGGCAATTCCCTCGCCCGAATAGAGCCAGTGGTTCGGCGCGTGCACGACATAATCGGGGCCATTGTCGGTATCGAGCAGGATGGCGTCGAAGCCGCCGGGCTCGGCGGCGATGATCTCGGCGACGCTGCCGGTGCGGACCTCAACGCGGGGGTCGGCCAGCGGATGACCGGCGAGCGGAGCGAGCACACCCCGGTTCCAGGCGACGATCTCGGGCAGGAGTTCGCTGACCAGGATGCGCGCCTGCGGGCCAGTGGCGTCGAGCGTCGCCCTCAGCGTATAGCCCATGCCGAGGCCGCCGATCAGGATACGCGGGGCTTGCGCATCCAGATGGCGGCAGATGGTTCTCGCCAGCACGATCTCCGAGCGGGGATCATGGTTCGACATCAATTCCCAACCGTTGAAGCGGATGTCGAAGAGACCGCCGCGCCGGCGCAAGGCGATCCGGTCGCCCTCCGCCGTCACCAGGCTGTCGAGTTCCGTCCAGATCTCCATCACCCCCGCTCCCTCACGCACGCGACGGTCTTATAGCAGGGCTACGGCAAAGGCTTCAGCCTTTCCAAGGACCGCGATCGTCCGGATGACCGACCGCTTTCGAACCGAAGCCCGGATCCCGGCTGAGACGGGTTGGTGCATTACCCTCTTCCTTAGAGCGCGAAATCGTCATACTGCAGTTGCGAAGAGCGACGCGGCAATGCCGGAAACTCTGCAAAGGGAAGCGCCGAAGCAAAGGGAAACAGCCGAGGACATGGCCAAGGAAACCACTGCCCAGGAAGCCACTGCCAAGGGAAGCACTGCCAAGGGAACCACCGGCAAGACCGCCAAGGACCGCAAGACAGTCACGCCCGTGTCCGACGAGGCGCTGGCGGATGCCACCGAAGCCGCTGCCGAGCCGGCCGACGACAAGCCGTTGTGGGTACCCTCCCCCGCGCGTATCGCGGGAACGCAGGTCTCGGCCTTCATCGCGGCTGCGAACGCCCGCCACGGCCTCACCCTCAAGACCTATGCCGACCTGCACCGCTGGTCGGTCGAAAGCGCAGCCGACTTCTGGAACCTGATCTGGGACGACAGCGGCATCAAGGGCGAGAAAGGCGAGCGTCTAGCCAGCGATCTCGACAACATGCTCCAGGCCCGTTTCTTTCCGGACGCCAGGCTGAACTTCGCCGAGAACCTGCTGCCGCGCAGCGACGACGAGCCCGCCTTGATCTTCCAGGGCGAGGACAAGGCCAGCCTCACCTTGAGCTGGCGCGAACTCACCGACCTCGTCTCGCGGCTGCAGCAGGCGATGCGCGCCGAAGGCGTGCAGATGGGCGATCGCGTCGCCGCGATGATGCCCAACCGGCCGGAGACGGTGGCGATCATGCTGGCCGCCGCCTCGATCGGCGCGATCTTCTCGTCCTGCTCGCCCGATTTCGGCGAGCGCGGCGTCCTGGACCGCTTCGGCCAGATCGCGCCCAAGCTGTTCTTCGCCATCGACGGCTACTGGTATGCCGGCAAGCGCATCGACAACGGCCCCAAGGTGATCGCCATCGCCGCCGAGCTCGGCTGCAAGACGGTGATCGTGCCCTATCTCGGCGAGGCCGAGGCGGTGGCCGCCAAGATCCCGGAAGGCACCACGCTGGCGATCCTCACCGCCCCCTACCGGGCCAAGCCGGTGACGTTCGAGGCGCTGCCCTTCAACCAGCCCCTGTTCATCCTCTATTCCTCCGGCACCACGGGCGTGCCGAAATGCATCGTGCACGGGGCCGGCGGCACGCTCCTGCAGCTGGTCAAGGAACACCGCCTGCAATGCGACCTGCGGCCGGGCGAGCGCAGCTTCTACTTCACCACCTGCGGCTGGATGATGTGGAACTGGCTGATCGCGGGCCTCGCCAATGGCGAGACGCTGCTGCTCTATGACGGTTCGCCCTTCCATCCCGAAGCCGGCGTGCTGTTCGATTTCGTCACGCGCGAGAAGGGCGTGATGCTCGGCACCTCGGCCAAATATATCGATGCGGCCCACAAGGCCGGGCTGACGCCGCGCGAGAGCCACGACCTGTCCTCGCTGCGGCTAATGACCTCGACCGGCTCGCCCCTGTCGCCGGAAGGCTTCCGCTGGGTCTATGAGGACGTGAAGGCCGATCTCCATCTCGCCTCCATCTCGGGCGGCACCGACATCGTCTCCTGCTTCGTGCTGGGCGATCCCACCTCGCCGGTCTGGTCGGGCGAGATCCAGGCGGCGGGCCTCGGCATGGCAGTCGACGTCTGGAACGACGATGGCCAGAGCGTGCGCGAAGAAAAGGGCGAGCTGGTGTGCACCCGCCCCTTCCCCTCCATGCCGGTGAAGTTCTGGAACGATGAAGGGGGCCACAAATACCGGGCCGCCTATTTCGAACGCTTCGACAATGTCTGGCACCATGGCGATTTTGCCGAATGGACCCGCCATGGCGGGCTGATCATCCATGGCCGCTCCGATGCCACGCTCAATCCGGGCGGGGTACGCATCGGCACCGCCGAACTCTATGCCCAGGTCGAGAAGATTCCGGACGTGCTGGAATCGCTCGCCATCGGCCAGGACTGGGAAGGTGACGTGCGCATCGTGCTGTTCGTACGCCTGCGCGAAGGCGTGACCCTGGACGACGCCCTCGTCGACCGCATCAAGCGCCAGATCCGCACCGGCGCCTCGCCGCGCCACGTGCCGGCCAAGATCATCGCCGTTGCCGACATTCCCCGCACCAAGTCCGGCAAGATCACCGAGCTTGCCGTGCGCGACATCGTCGCCGGCCGCAGCGTCAAGAACCAGGAGGCCCTGGCCAATCCCGAGGCGCTGGCCCTCTACAAGGACCTGCCGGCACTGAAGGATTGAGCAAGAGGCCCGCCGCTTCCCGGGCCGATCGCATCGGCGGGTCCAAAATCGCGACAATGTTGTTTCTTGCCGGGTCCAGCCCGGCAATGACAAGATGATCATCGCGCCGGTAGCCATCCTCGGCGCGCCTTGACAGGACACATCAGGAAACAGCGACGGTGCAGGTTTTGCGCATAGGCAGGGACATCACGAGGGCCGCCATCACGGCCCTTGCCGTCTATGCGCTGCTCGTCAACACCCTGCTGATGGGCGTGCTGATGGCGCCGCAATTGCGTGCCGATACGCTCGACCGCAACCTCGCCGCACTCGAAATCGTCTGTGCCGGCAACGGCATGGGCATCACCGATGCAGGATCGGGCCCACCCGCAGACCATCGTGGTCATGAGGCCGAGTGCTGCATCCTCTGCCCCGGCTTCGGCGGTCCGGCCTCACCCGCCGGCATCGACCTGCCGCGGCGCCTGCCCGTGGTGGCCGCCCTCGCCCCCTGGGCGGCGGACACCCGCATCCTCCCATCCCTCCATCACGCGGCCGCCCAGCCGCGCGGACCGCCGATGGCATGACCTGAGAACGACTCCCCTTTTGTTTTCCGCCTGACGCCGCCCGCAACGTCCTGTTGCGAGCAGGCGGACGGCAACTCAGGACACAGCCATGACCATCTCCCACGGCGCGGACGCCCTCGCGGTCGCTCCGCCCACGCGCCTGTCGCTGCAGCGCGCGATCTGGCGCTGGCATTTCTATGCCGGCCTCCTCTGCGTCCCCTTCATGATCCTGCTGGCCGTCACCGGTTCGCTCTATCTGTTCAAGGACGAGATCAACCACACGCTCTTTGCCTACCGTACCGTCGTCATCAATCCCGGCACGCCCGCTTTGTCGCCGGAAGAGCTGGTCGACAAGGCCCTGGAAGGCCGCCCCGAGGCCGCTGCCACCGCCTATGCCGAGCCCGCCGACGCCACCGCTTCGGCCAAGGTCACCTACAAGGACGACGGCGGCAAACACTACGTCTACCTCGATCCCTATAGCGGCGCGGTGCTCGACACCGTGCGCGCCGACCGCGAGCCGATGTGGCTGATCAAGAAGATCCACAGCCTGGAGCTGTTCGGCACCTTGACCAACCGGTTGATCGAGGCCGTCGGCGGCTTCGCCCTCATCCTGGTGATCACCGGGATCTATTTGTGGTGGCCCCGCGGCCAGAGCGGCGGCGTGGTGACTGTCCGCGGCACGCCGGCACGCCGGGTATGGTGGCGTGACCTCCATGCCGTCACCGGCGCCTTCGCCGGGCTGGTGATCTTCTTCCTGGCGGCGAGCGGCCTGCCTTGGGCCGGTTTCTGGGGCAAGCAGCTCAATGGCTTCGCGACGCAGGCGGGCCTGGGCTATCCCACCCAGCTCTGGGACGAGACGCCGAGTTCCACCGTGCCGCTGCAGGACGTCGTCGGCAAGGCCGGCTGGACGGTGGAGAATTCGCCGGTGCCCCAGTCGGCCCAGCCCTACACCCATGCGATCGGGCTCGACCGCGCGGTTGCCGTCGCCCGCGGCCTCGGCATCGCGCCCGGCTTCGAGATGGCATTGCCGACCGAAGAAAACGGCGTCTACACCGCGGCGATCTTTCCGGACGAACTCGCCAAGGAACGCACCATCCATATCGACCAATATTCGGGCAAACCGATCGTCGATCTCAAATTCGCGGATTTCGGCGGCGTCGCCAAGGCGATCGAATTCGGCATCAACGTGCATCAGGGCCAGCAATGGGGCCTCGCCAACCAGCTGGTGATGCTGGCGACCTGCCTTGCCATCATCCTCGCCAGCGTCTCCGGCGTGATGATGTGGTGGAAGCGCCGCCCGAGCGGCAGGCTCGGCGTGCCGCCCTATCCCGGCGATCCACGCGTCTATCGCGGCCTGTGGATCGTGGCTATCGCCGTCGGCCTTGCCTTTCCGATCACGGGGCTCGCCATCGCCGTGATGGTGGCACTGGATCTCCTGGTCATCCGCACCGTGCCGCCTTTGCGCCGCGCCTTTGCCTGAACGGCACCCTTCGCAGCCTGGAGGCAGCGGGGCCTGTCTTCGCCACCTCCCTATTGCTCCCATCCTTCCCCCGCCGATGATGGCGGACTAACCATGAAGGTTCACACCATGTCGCTCATGCACAATCTCTCGCGTCTTTCGCTCACTGCCGCCCTCAGCCTGACGGCAGCCGGATCGGCTCTGGCCCATGCCCATCTGAAATCCGCGGCCCCGGCCGGCGACAGCGCGGTCGCGGCGCCTGCAACGCTGGAGCTACATTTCAGCGAAGGCGTCGATCTCAAATTCTCGGGCGTCAGCCTGACAGGCCCCGACCAGAAGGCTATCGCGACCGGCGATACCGCCCATGCCGGCAATGACGAGGCCAGCCTCTCTGTGCCGGTCACGGCCAAGCTCGCACCGGGCAAATATACGGTGCAGTGGCACGTCCTCTCCAAGGACGGCCACAAGGTCAAGGGCAGCTATTCCTTCGACGTGAAGCCCTGATGGATCTCGAAACCGCTCTCCAGGCCTGCCGCTTCCTGCATTATGCCGCAGCGATGGCCCTGTTCGGCACCAGCGCCTTCCTCGCCGTCCTGGCGCCGAAGGAGCTGGCCGGCCGGCTCGAGGTGCGGTTGAGATTTTTGCTGACGGCGGCGGCAGGCCTCGCCGCCACGACCACCCTGGCCTGGCTCATGCTGAAGACCGGCGAGATCGGCGATGGCTGGGCCGACACGCTCGATCCGTCCCTGCTGGCCTCGGTGCTGACCGACAGCAGCTTCGGCCGGGCCTGGCAATGGCGACTGGCCTTCGCGATATGCCTGCCGGTAGTGTTCCTTCTCGGCGAACGTCGCCTGCCGGCCATCGCCTGCTGTTCGGGCCTGCTGCTCGCCAGCCTGGCCCTGACCGGCCATGCCGCCATGCTCAGCGGCTGGCCCGGCCTTCTGCAGAGGGGCAATCACATGCTCCATTTGCTGGCCGCCGGCGCGTGGCTCGGCGCCCTCATCCCGCTTCTGCCCTGCCTGGCCATGCTCGAAGGGGCGCCTCCCTCTGCCAGCGCCGGCCGGGCATTGCGCCGCTTCTCGACCGCCGGCCACGTCGCCGTCTCGCTCGTGGTCGTCACCGGCATCGCCAACACGGCCTTCGTGCTCGGGCACCCGCCGGCGGATTGGTCTTCGCCTTACCAGGCCCTGCTCGCAGCCAAGATCGGCCTCGTCGGCGTCATGATCGCCCTCGCCCTGACCAACCGTTACTTCCTTGTCCCTCGCATCCGCCTGGCGCGAGCGAGGTCGCTGTGGCTCTTGAGCTGTCTCACCGCCGCGGAGCTCGTGCTCGGGGCCGGGGTGCTCATCCTCGTCAGCCTGTTCGGCATGATCGAGCCGACTTGACAGGCACGCCGTATCGCGGTTTGCCTTGCCGGAAAGGTGCCCTCGGGGGCAGAGGCGATCGAAGGCAGGGCCAGATGCCGGGCAGGAATACAATCAGCGGAGTGCTCAGCCTCACCGGCCGCCTCGTCGGTGCGCTGCTGCTGGTCCTGCTGGCGAATTCCGCCTTCGCCCATCGCCAGGCCTCGGACGGCGACGGTACGGGAGCGGGCATTCCGATCCCCAACCTCACCCATGGCCAGATGGCGGTGATCGCCGCCAACATGCCCGATATCCTTGCCCTCGCCGACCGCCAGACCGGGCTCGACGAGACCGCGCGCCGGCTGCGCGCCTTCGTCGACTGGCAGTATTTCTTCTGCTTCCGCGGCCTGGTGCCGGGTAGCCTGAAGGACGAGGAAAGCCCCTTCAACGAGTGCAGCCATGCCTATCTCGCCGGCACGCAGGCCCTGCTGCTCGAGCTCCGGCAGACCCGCGGAGATCGCGCGGAGGTGCGTGCCCTGGTCGACAAGGTCGGGCTCGACATGGTCAGGAACAATGCCTCGCTGGTTCTTTGCCGCTTCAGCGGCGAGGCGTTCAATACCGCGGACGTGGTGTCGCCGCGCTGGAGCGAGGTGCCGGGACATCCGCCAAGCCTGGCGACCTTCGGCGGCCTTGCCTTTCTGATCGGCGGTGCCGTCTGGCTTGGCCTGCGGCGACGCACCGCGCCCGTTTCGGGTCCCCTGCCAGCCGGATGAGGGTTTGCGGGCGACAATAGGGCTTGCACGAAGCGGTGATTGCCTGTCGGATGGTCTGACCATTCGATTTTCGACGGCTTTCATCCCGCCATGCGTATTCTCGTCCTCCAGCATCTCGCTTCCGAGCATCCCGGTATTTTCCGTTCCTTCTTCGCCCGCGACGGTGTCGAATGGGACGCGGTCGAACTCGACGAGGGCGGTACCATCCCCGCACTCGACCCCTATGACGCGCTCTGGGTCATGGGCGGCGCCATGGATGTGTGGGACGTCGACCAGTTTCCCTGGCTGGTGGAGGAAAAGCGCATCATCCGCCATTGGGTGCTCCAGCTCGACAAGCCCTATCTCGGCATCTGCCTCGGCCATCAGCTCCTGGCCGATGCGCTCGGTGGCACCTGCGGGCCGCAGATCCCACCGGAAGTCGGCGTCTTCGATGTGGATGTGACGCAAGCCGGCCAGACTGATCCGCTGTTCGAAGGGCTCGCCCCGCGCTTTCGGGCCCTGCAATGGCATTCGGTGCGCGTCGCCCAGGCGCCCGAGGGCGCCGCGGTGCTGGCCTCTTCGCCGCTCTGCCCCGTCCAGGCTATTCGTGCCGCGCCGCGGGCCTGGGGCATGCAATATCATGTCGAGGCCGAGAACGCCGCCGTGCAGCAATGGGGCTGTGTGCCCGAATACAGGACCGCCCTGGAGCGCACCAATGGCGAAGGCGCCATGGAGCGCCTGCAGGCCGACATCGCGGCTCATGCCGAAGGCTTCGAGGCCAACGCCGCCATTGTCTATCGAAATTTCATGCGGCTCGCGCGATAATGGCGGCAAAAATTCAATAGGACATGCATGATTACTACCTTGAGGCCGTAAAAATGGCCCCTGGTGAGGCTGAATGCATCGGCGCGGTGCCGGATTCGGCGCTGCAGGAGGAAACCGACCATGCCTGAAGGCACCCCATCGACCACCGGCATTCCGATGCCGCCGCCCGATCCCGCCATCATGGCGCGGCGGCAGGCGATCGTCGACGGGCTGGCCGGGCTGGTGCCTGCGGCGAACCTGATCGTCAGCGAGGACGAGCGCCGCGCCTATGAGACCGATGCGTTCACCGCCTATCGCGCAGTGCCGCTTGCCGTGGTGCTGCCCGAGACCACCGAGGAAGTGGCGGCGATCCTGAAATTCCTCAACCAGGAGGGCGTTCCCGTCATCCCGCGCGGTGCCGGTACCTCGCTCGCCGGCGGCGCCTTGCCCCAGGCAGACGCCGTGGTCGTCGGCCTCTCCAAGATGAGCAAGGTGCTGGAACTGCGTTTCGAGGACCGGCTGGCACGCGTGCAGGCGGGCATCACCAATCTCGGCATCTCCGGCGCCGTGGCGCATGAAAGCTTCTTCTATGCGCCCGATCCCTCCAGCCAGCTCGCCTGCACGATTGCCGGCAACATCGCCATGAATTCGGGCGGCGCGCATTGCCTGAAATACGGCGTCACCACCAACAACATCCTCGGCGTCAGGCTGGTGACCATGGCGGGGGAGATCCTCGACATCGGCGGCGACGCCATGGATGCCGACGGCTATGACCTGCTCGGCATCGTCATCGGCTCGGAAGGTCAGTTCGGCATCGTCACCGAGGCGGTGGTGCGCATCCTGCCGATGGCCGAGGGCGCCCGCCCGATGCTGGTGGGCTTCGCCACCCCCGAGGAGGCCGGGCGCTGCGTGGCCGCCATCATCGCCTCCGGCATCATTCCCGTCGCCATCGAATATATGGACAAGCTCGCCATCGAAATCACGGAGGGCTTCGCCCATGCCGGCTATCCGCTCGACGCCGGCGCCATGCTGATCATCGAGGTCGAAGGCTCGGACGCCGAGATCGACCGCCTGCTCGGCCTGATCTCCACCATGGCGCGCCAGCACGGCGCCACCACCATCAAGATCTCCAAATCGGAGGCCGAGAGCGCGGCGATCTGGAAGGGCCGCAAATCGGCTTTCGGCGCCACCGGCCGCATCGCTGACTATATCTGCATGGACGGCACCATTCCGACCGGCCAGTTGCCGATGGTGCTCAAGCGCATCGACGAGATCACCGAAAGCCACGGCCTGCGCGTCGCCAACGTCTTCCATGCCGGCGACGGCAATCTGCACCCCCTGGTGCTCTACAACGTCAACGATGCCGACCAGCGCGAGAAGGCCGAGGCCTGCGGCTTCGACATCCTGCGGCTCTGCGTGGAGGCCGGCGGCTGCCTGACCGGCGAGCACGGCGTCGGCATCGAGAAGCGCGACCTGATGCGCGAGCAGTTCGACCAGATCGATCTCGACCAGCAGCGCGACCTCAAGCTCGCCTTCGATCCGAAATGGCTGCTCAACCCAGCCAAGGTCTTCCCGCTCGACATGCGGCCTGGAGGCTGGGCGGCATGACGGTGTTCTCCCCTACCAGCGAAGCGGAAATGGCCGGCATCGTTACCGAAGCCTTTCGGAACAAGATCCCGCTCGCCGTGACCGGCGGCGGCTCGAAGGCCGGCATCGGCAGGCCCGTGGATGCCTCCGCCATCCTGGAAACGCGGGGCCTTACCGGCATCACGCTCTATGAACCGGCCGAGATGGTGATCGGCGCCCGGGCCGGCACCTCGCTGGCGGAGCTTACAGCGACACTCGACGCCCGCGGCCAGATGCTGCCCTTCGAGCCGGGCGACTGGCGGCGGCTCCTCGATACCGCCCCGAATGATCCCACGGTCGGAGGCCTGGTCGCCGCCAATCTCTCCGGGCCGCGCCGGATCGTTACCGGGGCCTGCCGCGACAGCCTGATCGGCGTGCGCTTCGTCAACGGCAAGGGCGAGACCGTCAAGAATGGCGGACGGGTGATGAAGAACGTCACCGGATACGACCTGACCAAGTTGATGGCGGGCTCCTGGGGCACGCTCGGCATCCTCACCGAAGCGATCTTCAAGGTGCTGCCCAAGCCCGAGGCCAGCACCAGCCTGGTCTGGCAGGGCCTCGACGATGGCCAGGCCATCGCCCTGATGTCCTCGGGCCTCGGCAGCCCCTTCGAGGTTTCGGCGGCCGCGCATGTGCCGGCCGATCTCGCCTCCGGTACGGCTCTTACGGTGCTGCGTCTCGAAAATTTCGAAAGCTCGATCGCCTATCGGCAGGAACGGCTCGGCAGCCTGCTCAAGCGCTTCGGCGACCATGCCGTGCTCGAGCAGCAGGATTGCCGCAGCTTCTGGTTCGACATCGCCGACGTCGCGCCGCTGGCCCAGCAGGACGGCATGATCTGGCGTCTCTCGGTGGCTCCCTCCAAGGCTGCCGCGCTGGGCGCCTCGCTGCGCTGGCTCGGCGAGATCAAGCTGTTCTACGATTGGGGCGGCGGCCTGATCTGGCTGCTGGCGCCCGAGACGGCGGAATTTGCCAAGGCGATCGTCTCGGCCACCAAGGCCGAGGGCGGCCATGCCATGCTGATCAAGGCCAGCGCCGATTTCCGGGCCGGTTCCTTCCATTTCGGCGCCCAGGAGGGGCCGCTCGCCGCCCTGAGCGCCAGGGTGAAGCAGGCCTTCGACCCTGCCAACATCCTCAATACCGGGCGGCTGGGATGAGCAGCAAAAACATAATCTGTATCGCGTCATTGCAAGCGCAGCGAAGCAATCCAGCAGCCCCGGATACGGTGCTTGCAGGCCCGTGGATTGCTTCGCTGCGCTCGCAATGACGGCATAACTGGACCGGATCAACGCATGCAGACGAATTTCTCCCCGGCCCAGCTCGCCGATCCGCATATGAAGGAATCGGAGCAGATCCTGCGCACCTGTGTGCATTGCGGCTTCTGCACCGCCACCTGCCCGACCTATGTGCTGCTCGGCGACGAGCTCGATTCCCCGCGCGGGCGCATCTACCTGATCAAGGACATGCTGGAAGGCGGCAAGCCGGCCACCGCCGAGGTGGTCAAGCATGTCGACCGCTGCCTGTCCTGCCTGTCCTGCATGACGACCTGCCCCTCGGGCGTCAACTACATGCATCTGGTCGACCATGCCCGAGCCCATATCGACAAGACCTATCGCCGCCCGGCCAGCGAAGCCCTGCTGCGCACGCTGATGGCCAAGGTCCTGCCCAACCGCCGGGCCTTTCGCTGGAGCATGGCGCTGGCGCGGCTCGGCCGTCCCTTCGCGGGCCTCGCAGCCAGGCTGCCGCAGGGCAAGCGTCTCGCTGCCATGCTGGCCCTGGCCCCGGCCTCGCTGCCCTCCGCCTCCTCCGCCACGCGCCCCGGCAGTTTCGCGCCGAAGACGGCCAGGAAAGGCCGCGTCGCGCTCCTCACCGGCTGCGCCCAGGCCGAACTCGCCCCAGGCATCAACGAGGCCGCGATCCGCCTGCTCAATCGCCATGGCATCGAGGTGGTGCTGCCCAAGGGCGAAGGCTGCTGCGGTGCTCTCGTCCACCACATGGGCAAGGAAAACGACGCCCTCGCCTATGCCAAGACCAATATCGACGCCTGGACCGCCGAGATGGCCAAAGGTCTCGACGCCATCCTGATCACCACGTCGGGCTGCGGCACCACCATCAAGGATTACGGTTTCATGCTGCGCGGCGATCCCGCCTATGCGCAGAAGGCCGCCGCCGTCTCGGCCATCGCCAGGGACATCAGCGAATATCTGGAAACCCTGCCGGCCCTGCCGGTGACGGTCGAGACCGGACAGAGCGTGACCTATCACGCCGCCTGCTCGCTGCAGCACGGCCAGCAGATCAAGACGGCGCCCAAGACCTTGCTCAAGCGCGCCGGCTTCCAGGTGAAGGAGGCGGCGGAAGCCCATCTGTGCTGCGGCTCGGCCGGCACCTACAACATGCTGCAGCCTGAGATCTCGGAGCGCCTGCGCGAGCGCAAGCTCGGCAATATCGCCGCCACCAAGCCCGAGATCATCGCTGCCGGCAATATCGGCTGCATGACGCAACTGGCGCAGGGGACCACGACGCCGATCGTGCATACCGTGGAACTCCTGGATTGGGCGACAGGAGGGCCAAAACCGAGAGGATTGTGACCCCTGGGATCGCAGGCGTCTCGCCTGCTCTTCCTTTCCGACACGCTCAGAGCTTCCAAGAGCAGGCGCGACGCCTGCGGTCCCAGGAGATCAACGGAGATGCCGATTCTGAAACCCGGTGGCCTCCTCTTGGCCCTATTCCTCACGTTGCCGAACCCGGCCCTTGCCCAGGACGAGCGGGCGCCCAACGAAAAGCCGGTGAAAGTCATCGCCGACGGGCGTATCGCCGTGCCCGGTGGCGGCGAACTGCCGCTCTACGTTTCGGCCGACTGGTCCAAGCCGTTGCCGCAGGTCGATCGCGCCGTCCTGGTGCTGCATGGCCGGCTGCGGGACGCCGACGTCTATTTCCGCTCGGCTCTCAAGGCTCAGGCCGCTGCGGGCGCCGCCGGGCAAACCACCTTGATGGTCGCGCCGCAATTCCTCGCCAAGGTGGACGTCGAGGCCTTCGGCCTGCCGCCTGAAGTGCTGCGCTGGACCCTGACGAGCTGGCAGGGGGGCGAGGACGCCCTCGCCCCCAAGCCTGTGAGTTCCTTTGCCGCCCTCGACGCCATTCTCGCCCGCCTTGCCGATCGCCGCCTGTTCCCGCATTTGCGGGAGGTGGTGGTCGCCGGCCATTCCGGCGGTGGGCAGGTCGTGCAGCGCTACGCGATTGCCGGCAAGGGCGAAAGCACGCTCGCCGCCGCTGGCATCGGCGTACGCTATGTCGTCGCCAACCCCTCCTCCTATGCCTATTTCTCTCCCAAGCGGCCGGCGCCTGATGTTGCCGCCGCCTGCCGGGGCTTCGACGACTGGAAATACGGCATGCAGGCCCGCCCGTCCTATCTCGCCTCGCCCTCGCCGGATGCGCTGGAGAAGACCTATACCGCCCGGCGCGTCATCTACCTGCTTGGCACCGCCGACACCGATCCCAACCACCCCGCACTCGACAAGACCTGCATGGCCGAAGCCCAAGGCCCCTATCGCCTGGCTCGTGGCGAGGCCTATGTCTCGGCGATGCGCCAGCGCGACGGCGGCACGCCCCGCCACAGCCTGTGGCTGGTCGAGGGCGTGGGCCATAACGGCGACAAGATGCTGACTTCGTCCTGCGGGCTCGCTGCCCTGTTCGACCAGCCGGGCTGCCCCACGGCGAAGGCCTCGCCCTGACGACAGGCATGTTTCGGCTACCGCCGAAGCATCCTGGCCTCCATGCTGCTAAATCAGGGTGTCTCAAGCGCATCGCGCTCTCGGAGCTGCCCCATGGATGGACCCAGCCTCAAATCTCCGCCCAGCTCTCGAAGGCGGATTCTCAACCCGATGCAGCCTCCGCCTCGGCAACGACCCAGGCGAGCAAGCCCGGGAACTTCGCCTCGATATCCGCCCGGCGCAGATAGGTCTTGCGGCAATTGCCATAGTCGATCATACCGATCAGGCCCGCCTCACGCAGCATGCGGAAATGATAGGTGCGCGTGGCCTTGGTCACGGGCAGGCCGAAGGACGAGCAGCCGATCTCCGTGCCGTCGGGGGCGAGCACGAGGGTCGCCACCACGCGCCGCCGATGCGGATCGGCAAGCGCTGCCAAGATGGGGCCGAGAGTGATCTCCTCCCGGCTGGGGTGATCGTCCTGGTCGGATATTGCCGCCTCCCTTGCCATCCGCTCCCTGTCGAGAGGGGATCCTGCATTGGTCGATTGCCAATCGAACCGCTTCTAGGTATGAATAATATCATACTTAAATGACATCGCCGACGCGATAATTACCCAAGAAGAGATTTCATCATGACCAGTCTGCAGCCGGCCGTACCGGAACCATGCAGCACGGGAAGCGAGACGACTTGGACCTCCGCGGCGGAACCGGCTGGTTCCGGCCTGCGAAGGCCGGTCCGTCCGGCGGCCCGCCTGGCCGCTCTCAGCCTCGGCGTCGCGCTGGTGCAGCTCGACGTCAGCATCGTCAATGTCGGGCTCGACCAGATGCGTGGCCTGATGGCGGACGGCGTCGCCGGGCTGCAATGGGTGGTCAACGGCTATACGCTCGCCTTCGCCGGCCTGCTCCTCACCGGCGGTGCGCTCGGGGACCGGTTCGGAGCCAAGCGTCTCTACCTTCTCGGCCTGGCGCTGTTCACCCTCGCCTCGCTGGCCTGCGGCCTTGCGCCGAGCGGCACAGCGCTGATTGCCGCGCGCGTTCTGCAAGGCATCGGCGCCGCTCTGCTGATGCCGCCGTCGCTGGCCCTGGTGGTCCATGCCTATCGCGACCCGTCCGAGCGCGCCAAGGCCATCGGCGTCTGGGGCTCCGTCGGTGGCCTGGCCATGGTGGCAGGCCCCGTGCTCGGCGGCCTGCTGATCGCCCTGTTCGGCTGGCGCAGCATCTTCCTGATCAATCTGCCCGTCGGCCTGCTCGCACTGTGGATGGCACTGCGTTTCACCGAGGAGACGACCGAGCGCCATGTGCGCGCCATCGACCTGCCGGGCCAGATTCTCGGCATCCTTACGGTGGTGGCGCTGACGGCTGCGATCATCGAGGGCGAGCCCCTGGGCTGGAGCCATCCCGCCATTCTCGGCGCCATCGCCGTCTTCCTCCTGGCAGGCGCGCTATTCCTGGCCGTGGAATCCCGAACGGCCGAGCCCATGATGCCGCTGAGCCTGTTCCGCAACCCGATCTTCACGGCTGCAGCCCTGATCGGCACTCTGCTCAATGTCAGCTTCTACGGCGCCATCTTCCTGCTCAGCCTGTATTTCCAGGATGGGCTCGGCATGTCTCCCTTGAGCGCTGGACTTGCCTTCCTGCCGATGACCGGCCTTATCGCGATCACCAACATCATGTCCGGACGCGTCGCCGTGCGTTGGGGTAACCGGCTGCCCATCGTGCTCGGCCTCGCCATCGACACCTTCGGTTTCGTCGCCCTGGCACTGCAGCTGCGGGGGGATGCCGGCTACGCTCATATCTGGTGGCCGCTGCTGCTCATCGGCTTCGGCATGGCGCTCGCCGTGCCTGCCATGATCGGCGCCCTGCTCGCCACCGTAGAGAAAACCCGGGCCGGTATCGCCTCCGGCGTTCTCAACGCCCTCCGCCAGACCGGAGGCGCGGTCGGCGTTGCGGTGTTCGGCGTGATCGGTGCCGGCGGCAGTTCCCTTTCCGGCATGAGCACGGCCATGTGGGTCGCCGCGTTCGGTCTCCTCATCGCCCTGCTGCTCGGCGCGCTGTGCATCAAACGCATGCCGACATCGTAAGGCAGCCTCCAGTCATGTGCGACGGCGAGCGTCCCGCCGCACCGGCAAACCGTGAGAAAAGGGTGGGCAGCCTGGATGAAGCCCACCTCGAATCCGTTGCCAAGAGGCCGTTTGGCCGCAACGCCTATTGTTCTGGGTCTGTGAAAGTGTGACCGTCTCAGCATTGCCATCAGATGGAAATTCGATACCCAACCGGGGATGTTTGGCGTATCCACAACCAGACTCGCCATGATCATGACAATTGCTGACTGATAAGGGATCACCATGAACGACAAGGCTGAAGCCGGACACTCGGCCACACGCGTGGCACGCGGCGGCCTGCTCGTCGCGCCCGAGCTTGTGTCCTTTCTGGAGCAGGAGGCACTGCCCGGCACGGGGGTAGAGGCACAGGCTTTCTGGGATGGCTTCTCTGCGCTGGTTCGTGAATTCGGACCGCGCAACAAGGCGCTCTTGCAGCGGCGCGACGAACTGCAGGCCCAGATCGATGCCTGGCACCTCGCCCACCATGGCCAGCCCCATGACCGCAATGCTTACAAGGCTTTCCTCACCGAGATCGGCTATCTCTTGCCCGAGGGCGACAATTTCACCATCGCGACCGAGAATGTGGATCCGGAGATCGCCACGGTCGCAGGTCCCCAGCTCGTGGTGCCGATCACCAATGCACGCTTCGCGCTGAACGCCGCCAATGCGCGCTGGGGCAGCCTCTATGACAGCCTCTACGGCACCGACGCGGGCGGCGGCCCGCCGCCCGCCGGCAGTTACAACCGCGGCCGCGGCGCGCGCGTCGTGGCAAGGGCGCGAGTTTTCCTCGACGAGGCCTTCCCGCTCGAGGGTACGAGCCATGCGGATGCCCGGCGCTATCATATCCGCAACGGCGCACTTCTGGTCGACGACATGCCGCTGCTCGAACCGGAGAAATTCATCGGCTATCGCGGCCATCCACGCGCGCCCGACGCCGTGCTCCTTCGCAACAACGGATTGCACGTCCAACTGATCTTCAACCGGGCCCACTCGATCGGCAGCCGCGACCAGGCGGGCCTCGCCGACATCCGGCTGGAAAGCGCCATCTCGGCGATCATGGATTGCGAGGATTCGGTTGCCTGCGTCGATGCCGAGGACAAGGTGGTCGCCTATCGCAACTGGCTTGGACTGATGCAGGGTGGCCTGACGGAGACCTTCCGCAAGGATGGGGTCGAAATGACGCGCAAGCTCAACCCGGACTTGACCTTCACCGCACCGAATGGCGGCGAAGTCTCGATCAAGGGCCGGGCGCTGATGCTGGTGCGCAATGTCGGCCACCTCATGACCAATCCGGCCATCCTCGACCAGGATGGCGGAGAGATCTTCGAAGGCCTGATGGATGCGATGGTGACCACGCTGATCGCCATGCATGACCTGAAGAAGTCCGAGGGCCTGCGCAATTCGGTCACCGGCTCGGTCTATGTGGTCAAGCCCAAGATGCACGGGCCTGCCGAGGTCGCCTTCGCCGACGAGGTCTTCACCCATGTCGAAACGGTGCTCGGCCTGCCCAAGCATACCGTCAAGCTGGGGGTGATGGACGAAGAACGGCGCACCAGCGTCAACCTCAAGGAGTGCATCCGGGCGGCGAAGCATCGCATCGTCTTCATCAATACCGGCTTCCTCGATCGTACCGGGGACGAGATCCATACCTCGATGGAGGCCGGCCCGTTCAGCCGCAAGGACTTCATCAAGCGCAAGGACTGGATCGGCGCCTACGAGAACCAGAACGTCGACATCGGCCTGCAATGCGGCTTTTCGGGCAAGGCTCAGATCGGCAAGGGCATGTGGGCGATGCCGGACAAGATGGCGGCCATGCTGGAAGCCAAGATCGAGCATCCCAAGGCGGGCGCCAATTGCGCCTGGGTCCCCAGCCCGACGGCTGCCACGCTCCACGCCCTGCATTACCACAAGGTCGACGTCTTCGCGGTGCAGGCCGCGCTGGCGAAAGGCGGCAGGCGGGCCTATGTCGAGACGATCCTCGAAATCCCGGTCGCAAGCTACCAGAAGTGGACGCCCGAGCAGATCCGCCGCGAGGTCGAGAACAATGCGCAGGGCATCCTCGGCTATGTGGTGCGCTGGATCGACCAGGGCATCGGGTGTTCGAAGGTGCCTGACATCAACGACGTCGGACTGATGGAGGACCGCGCGACCTGCCGCATCTCGGCGCAGCATGTCGCCAACTGGCTCCACCACGGCATCGTTGATGAAGATGAGGTCAGGCAGATCATGCGTCGCATGGCGGAGGTCGTGGATCGCCAGAACGCCGGCGATCCCCACTACCGTGCGATGGCTCCTGGTTTCGACGGGGTGGCCTTCCGGGCGGCGTGCGATCTGGTCTTCGAGGGCCGCTCGCAGCCATCGGGCTATACCGAACCGCTGCTCCACGCGCGCCGGCGCGAATTCAAGGCGGCGCAGGCCTAGTTCCGTCGAGCTGTAAAATGAGAACTCACCCTCCCCTGAAAGGGAGGGTGAGGAACGACGATTACCCCAGTTCGGCCAGGGTGTGCCTGGCCTCGGCATGCTCGGGATCGAGCTCGACCAGTCTTTCGAAAATCTTGCGGGCCTCCTCGGTTTTACCGAGAGCGCGGGCCGAACGGCCAAGGCCAACAAGGGCCTCCGGCGAGGAGGGCCTCAAGGCCACGGCCTGCTGGTAATGGGCAGCGGCCGGCTCGGCCCGTTGGTTGTGCAGGAGGAGGTCGCCCAGGCCGATATGGGCCTCGACATGGTTCGGCTCGAGCTTCAGGCAGGTCAGATAGGCCTGCAGCGCCTCGTCACCGCGCTCGAGCGAAGCCAGCAAATTACCGTAGTTATAATGGGTATCGGCCGCCTTGGGGTCGAGCTTCAGGGAGGAGCGGAAGCAATATTCCGCACGCGACTCATTGCCGAGGCCACGATTGGCGAGCCCCAGCCGCATCTGAGCGTCGGCGCTGCCGGGATTGACCTCGACTGCCCGGCGAAGCACCTTCTCGGCCTCGTCATTGGCGCCCCGCTGCAGCAGGAGCGTACCGAGCAGGTTCAGGGCGTTGAAGTCCCCGGCGCGACCGGCCAGGATCTCGCGATAAGCGGCCTCGGCGGCATCGAGCCGGCCTGCGCGATGATGCTCGACGGCTTTCTTCAACTTTGCTTCGGCGGCCATGCTGCGTTGTCCGGATGGGGCGGGAGGAATTGCCGGACCTTGTGGCGGATCGGGCTACAAAGGTCAATCCAGGCCCGCATCAAGGCGTTTTGCGATCTGGTGGATTCCCTGAGAAACGCAAAGGCACAGCCAAACAAGGCGTTGGAGCAGACAGGCGCAAACGTTGGAGCGCGTCTTGCCATGACGACACAGATCGGTTTTCCCCGCAGTATCAGGTGTGACGCACGGGACTCCGTTTCTGAATCGAGGCCGCTAGGATAGCGTGCGTCATTGCACTCTACTTGCCGAAAAGGACAGCCATTTCTGTTGAAGCCTTGACCTTTCAATCGTGCCGGCCGGATCGAAGATCCGATTGTGTTGATCATGAGCAAGGGGAGCTCTCATGTCAGTCGCCTCGCCATCATCCGAACATCCAGGAAGCAGTCCCTTGGGCATCGGGCAGATCATCTCCGATGCCTTTGGCGTCAGCCTGCGAAACTACGGCTGGTCTCTCCTGCTGCAGCTGGCAGTCTTCGCCATATTCTTCGGCTTGCTTGGCTCGTTCTTCTGGTCCGCCTTGTATGGTGACCAGCTCGCCGTCGAGTCGGCTATCGCAAGAAGCATCGGAATATTCTACCTCCTGCTCCTCGCGGCCTGTTTCCTGTCGCTCGCTTTTTATTGTGCATTGATCCGTCTGATCCATGATCGCCACGTGGATCCGGCCAAGCCCGTGATGGCGGCCTGCATCGCCGGTGCCAGGCGATTCTTGCCAGCCCTTGGCCTGCTGCTGATCTATTTGCTGGCCTATATCGCGCTTTACCTGGTTGCCGCTTTGCTCGGACTGGTCTTCTTCGGCATTGGCGCCCCGCCCGGCTTCGTCATCGTCGCCATGCTGATCGCCGGTATTTTCGCCCTCTATCTGGTCTTTCCCTATCTGCTTTCCTTCGTCATCTGCATCAACGAGGATATCGGACCGATCCGCGCGCTTGGCCGCAGCCGCTATCTCAGCGCGGGATATCGCTGGCCTCTGTTCGGCATGATGCTGCTGACCTGGGTGATCTGGTTCGCCTACCTCCTGATCGTGAATGTTCTGGCGCGGATATTCGGGCCCAGCGGCGGCATTGCCGCCTTGATCATGATGCTGCTCGTCCTGCCGCTGATGTATGCCTGGCTGATCGGGGTCTATTCCATTGCCGCCTATCGCCTGCGGGTGCTCAAGGATGGCGTCGATTTGACCGGCAGCGTGGCTGATGTGTTCGACTGAGGCCCCGTACTGAAAAAGCTCTATCCCCGGCGCCGCAAAGCCGTTGCGGCGTTCGCGGCCTCTGCCCTATCCAACGATCTTTCAGGCAGGCTCCATCCGATTCCCGGTGAATGCCGCGCCTGCACGGGAATGACGATGCGCTATCTGCTGACATGGGCCATGGCCGCCGCGATGACGGTGGCGGTCTCTTTCGTGCCGGCCAAGGCCGACAATACGGCCTCGGCCCTGTTCCAGAGCTATCTCGGCAAGGGCCGCATCAGCGAGGCGGACGAACAGATGCTGGCCCTCGCCACCAAGGCCAGCGGCAATGCCGACGCTAGGCTCGGCCTCGGCATGGTACGCACCGCCCGCGCGCTCGAACATCTGTCGCAGGCCCTCTACAAATATGGCTTCGCCACCGAAATACCGGCCATGCGCCTGCTCGGCCTGTCCGGGACCGTTTTCAGCACCAATCCCGAGCCGCAGCCGATCACCTATCAGGATTTTCGCGGCATCCTCGCCACGTTCCTGGCCGATCTCGAAAGGGCGGACCAGACCCTGGCTGAAGTCGGCGATGTCGAGGCCAAGCTGACGGTCGATCTCTCCGTCACCCATTTCGACTGGAACGGCGACGGCACCATCGACGAACGCGACCATATCGGCGCAGCGATCTCGGGCCTCGACGATGCCGGCAAGCCCAAACCCTTCATCGTCGCCTTCGACACGGCCGACGCCAAATGGCTGCGCGGCTATTGCAACTTCCTGATGGCCCTGACCAAGACCCTCTTGTCACACGACATGTCGCGCAGCTGGGACGCCGGCTTCGGCAGCCTGTTTCCGCGCGCCGTCAGCGGCCTTGCCAAGGCCAATGGCGTCGATGGTGACGACGGACTGGGCATGACCCTGTTCGGCACCAGCAAGCGCGATACCGATGCCATCGCCGACCTGATCAGCCTGGTGCACACCATAGACTGGCCGGTGGCCGACAAGGCGATGTGGCTGGAAGTGCGCGGCCATTTCAAGACGGTGATCCGGCTCAATCGTGAGACCTGGGGACTGATCGCCAAGGAAACCGACGACGACCACGAATGGCTTCCCGGCCCACGGCAGAAGAGCGGCGTGCTCCCCTCCCTCGAAGTGACGCAGGAGCGCATCGACTCGTGGCTCGCGCTGCTCGGGCAGGTCGACGAGGTGCTGGACGGCAAGCTTTTGATGCCGCATTGGCGCTTTGCCAAGGGCATCAATCTCGCCAGGGTGTTCGAGCAGCCCGGCAACTTCGACCTGGTGCTGTGGATCACCGGCCCGGGGGCCCTGCCCTACCTCGACAATGGCAAGGTGATGGACGCCGAGGCCTGGGGACAGGCCACGCGCATCTTCGGCGGCGACGTCGCGAGCTACGCCTTCTATTTCAATTGAGCGAGCGCCCGGCTGCGGCATCCGGCGCGAGCAGGTGCCGCTTCAGGCGAACGATCGCCTCGCGCTGCAAATCGCTGGCCTCACCATAGGCATTGGCGACCTCGGTCAGCATGTCGATGAGCTGCTGGCGCTCGGGCAAAGACAGGCGGGCGCGGAAAAGCGGCACCAATTCCTCGGCAACCGGCGTGAACACCCGGCCGCGATCCGTCAATTGCAAGGCCTGCTCATAGATACGCTCGCGGTCGCCGATCCCGAGCGGGTCGCTCATCAGGGCGAGGATGGTGTCCCGTTCGGCCCGGGTCAGCAACCCATTGGTGCGGACGAGCTGGATCATCAGGACGACGGCAGCGAGCCTGGGATCATCGATGGCCTTGAGCGAGACACGCTCCAGCGCCTGAGGCCGGACCGTGTCGGCACCCCGGTCGAGCGGGAGGGGAACCACCTTCGGGACGGCCTCGAGCCGGCGTGCTGCCGCCGGCTTGCGGGCCTTGCCGCGCAACAGCCAGAACAGGCCGACGACGGCGGCCACGAACGCTCCGATCAGGATCGCCCTCGGCCCCTCCAGCAGGACCAGGCTGGTGATCAGCAGAGCAATGATCCAGATCGCATTCTTACGCAGGAAATCCATCGCCCGTATCATCCGATCGGGACGGCGCATATCTGCGCCGGCCACCCCAAAGCATTTTGTGCTTTGCTCTATGAAGCTGCATCTCCCATAGCGGCCCGCATGGCGGCGAGCAAGGGATGGCCGGGCTGCCGGCCGTCCCAGCCGTCGAAGCTCAGCACAGCCTCCGGCGGCAGGCGCTGGCGCCAGCCCTTCACCTCCAGTTCGGGCCGGGCATAGGCTTCGTGCACATAGCCCAGGCACAGATAGGCGACCGGCACCACCCGCGCGGGAATGCCCAGCGCCTCACGCAGGCGCGCCGGATCGACGATACTGACCCAGCCGACCCCGACCCCCTCGGCCCGTGCAGCCAGCCAGATATTCTGCACCGCGCAGACGGTGGAATAGCGGTCCATCGCCATGTCATGGGTGCGGCCAAGCACCACCGGGCCGGCGCGGTCGGGATCGCAGGTGATGCACAGATTGACCGGGGCATCGATGATGCCTTCCAGCTTCAGCGCGCGATATTGCGCCTGCTTTTCAGGCGGGAACATTGCCACGGCCTCGGCATTGGCTTCCTCGAACAGAGCCTGCACCTTGCGCCGGGTTTCGGGGCAGCGCAGCACGAGAAAACTCCAGGGCTGCATGAAGCCGACCGAGGGCGCGTGATGCCCGGCCGTGAGGATGCGGGCGAGGACATCATCCGGCACAGGCTGCGGGCTGAACTGGCTGCGAACGTCCCGCCGGGTGAAGATAGCGCGATAGACGGCTTCACGTTCGGCCGGCGAAAACGGCCCCGAGGGCGCGAGCGCCTCGTTGGATGGGTCCATCGTCATTCCCCTTGCGATGGCAATCGCCGCGCCGTCCGCGCACGCCGATCTATCGCCTCCGGCCGGTCTTCTGACTCGGGATCCACCCATCCGGACGCCTTCCCCGCAGAACGAGTGGCCTGAAACCTGCCCGGATAGTCCCCCTTACAGCGTTGGGCACGTCGCGGCTTCAAACCGCGTTCCCGATTCTCCCGCAAGCGGGCACCGAAGGTCTTGCGGGTGTAGCATGGCAGGTGCCGGCTGCCCAGCCGTTTGGGGCGCCGATGCCGAGCTGCCAGCGGCGAAGTGGACAGGGTGCAGGCTTGTGGCCTAGAATCGTCGGCTAGGCTTTCGGGCAATGACGCATCCTGGCAATCGCGAAATGAACAAAATCGATCTCAAACGGCGCGCCGGCGATCAGCCCGATCCCCTGGAACAGGCCAATCCCGTGCGGCTCGGCACCCGCCTTCGCCTGGCCCGGCAGACAAGGGGGCTGACGCTAAAGGCCCTGGCCACGGCCGCGGACTGCTCGGAAAGCCTGTTGTCCAAGATCGAGAACGGCAAGGCTTCCCCTTCCCTGCCCATGCTGCATCGCCTCGTCGAGGTGCTCGGCACCAATATCGGCTGGATGTTCGAGGAATCGGATAGCGAAGAGGGCATCGTCTTTCGCGCCGGCACGCGCCCGCTGATCTCGCTGGACCCGCTCCGGCGCGGCGAAGGCATTTCGCTGGAACGGGTGATCCCCTATTCGCCCGGCCACCTTCTCCAGTGCAACATCCACCATATCGAGGCCGGCGGCGAGAGCGCCGGGCCGATCCAGCACCAGGGCGAGGAAGTCGGCTATGTGCTGGCCGGAACCGTGGAGCTGATGGTCGGCGAGCGCACCTTCAAGCTCTCCGCCGGCGATACCTTCGTGTTCAAGTCGGAACTGCCGCACTGGTATCGCAACACCGGAACCGAGCGCGCCAGCATCTTCTGGGTCAACACGCCCGCCACCTTCTGAGGCTTTACGCCGTCGGCGTTTCAAGAATCCCCGAAACCGCCATTCAAGTAACTTGACATGAATTCAAGTCTCTTGAATGATGCGGATGTCAGAACTGAGAATGAGCCCGGCACGGGCCATCCATGAAGGGAATTGAAATGCGGCTTTCAAAATATCTCGCCGGCTGCGCGGCGGCGGCAGCCCTGGCGCTGTCCCTCGGATCGGTGTCCGCTTCGGCCGACACTTTCGCCCTGGTCACCATCAACCAGCAGGCCCTGTTCTTCAACCAGATCAACGAAGGCGCTGAAGCCGCCGCCAAGGCGGCCGGCGCCAAGCTCGTCATCTTCAACGCCAACAATGTTCCAAGCGCCCAGAACGACGCGATCGAGAACTACATCACCCAGAAGGTCGACGGCATCATCCTGATCGCCATCGACGTCAATGGCGTGAAGCCCGCCATCACCGCCGCCAAGAAGGCCGGCATCCCCGTCATCGCCATCGATGCCCAGATTCCCGACGGCGACAATGTCTCCTTCGTCGGCGTCGACAATCTCAAGGCGGGCGAGGACATCGGCAAGTTCTATGCCGACTACGTCAAGGCCAAGCTGAATGGCACCGCCAAGATCGGCGTGGTCGGCGCCCTCAATTCCTATATCCAGAACCAGCGGCTGGACGGCTTCAAGAAGGCGGTGACGGCGAGCGGCCTCAAGGTCACCTTCCTCGACACCGTCGACGGCCAGAACGTGCAGGACGTGGCGCTGAGTGCCGCCGAGAACCTGATGACGGCCAACCCCGACATGACCACGCTCTACGCCACCGGCGAGCCCGCCCTGCTCGGCACCGTCTCCGCCGTGACCAGCCAGGGGCGCACCGACGGCGTCAAGGTCTTCGGCTGGGACCTGACCAAGCAGGCCATCGAAGGCATCGACCAGGGCTGGGTGACCGGCGTGATCCAGCAGGACCCGGCCGGTGAAGGCAAGGCTGCGGTGGAAGCCCTGACCAAGCTCAAGAAGGGCGAGAAGATCGAGCCGATCATCAACGTTCCCGTGACGATCGTCACCAAGGAGAACGTCGACAAGTTCCGGGGCATGTTCAAGTAACGGGCCGACGGCGATTTCCTGATTAAGGTCGCGCTGCCCCTCACCTTACCTCTCCCCGTAAGAACGGGGCGAGGGGACTTCGATCGCGCATTTCATACCGAAAAGATCTCATCTCGCCCAACCGTTGGGCGAGATGACAGGGCTCAAGAATCGATCACAACGCTTGCGCGCCCTCGCCCCGTTCTTACGGGGAGAGGTAAGGTGAGGGGCAGCACGAGCTTTCGAGATTTGTGAAGTCTCATTTCCGAAGCCTCGGGACGGACTTTTCATTGCCAGGCGGAACCATGATGGACAGTGGCGAACCCTACCGCGTCAAGATGACCGGTATCTCCAAGCGATACAACACGATCCAGACCCTGGACGACGTATCGCTGATGCTCAGGCCCGGCGAGGTGCTGGGACTGGTCGGCGACAACGGTGCCGGCAAATCGACCCTGAGCAAGGTGCTCTCGGGCGCCGTGATCCCCGATTCCGGCACGATCGAGATCGACGGCAAGGTGCAGTCCTTCGCCTCCCCCGCCGATGCCCGCGCCGCGCGGGTGGAGATGGTCTATCAGGACCTGTCGCTGTGCGACAGCGTCGACGTTGCCGGCAATCTCTTCCTCGGCCGCGAGCCCCGGCACCGCATCCTCGGCGTGCCCTTCCTCGACCAGCGCCGCATGCATGGGGAGGCCCGTGACATGCTCGACAAGCTCGGCATCGTCATCGCCGATACCAGGCTGAAGGTCGAGAACCTCTCCGGCGGCCAGCGCCAGTCGATCGCCATCGGCCGCGCGGCTTCCTTCAACCCCTCCGTGCTGATCATGGACGAGCCTACGGCCGCCTTGGCCGTCGCCGAAGTCGAGGCGGTGCTCGACCTGATCCGCACCGTCAGCGCCCGCGGCGTCAGCGTGATCCTGATCACCCACCGCCTGCAGGACCTCTTCCTCGTCTGCGACCGCATCCAGGTGATGTATGAGGGCCGCAACGTCGCCGAGCGCCGGATCGAGGACACCAATATCGAGGAGGTGGTCAACCTCATCGTCGGCCGCAAATTCAACGCCCGCTCCGCCGGAGCCCCCAAGGACAACGCCTCCAAGGACAACGGAGCTCGCGCATGACGGCCTCATCCACCACGCCCGCCCATCGCCCGCGCGTCCACAAGGCCCGCTGGCGCGACAAGGCGATGGCGAACGGCAGCATCATCTCGATCGCGCTGTTCTTCATTTTCGTCTGCCTGGTCTTCTCGATCTGGACCGAGGCCTTCCTCACCGCCCCCAACCTCCTCAACATCGTGCGCCAGTCGGCACCGCTGCTGATCGTGGCGGCCGCGATGACCTTCGTGATCACCACGGGCGGCATCGACCTTTCGGTCGGCTCGGTTCTGGCGCTCGCCGCGACCCTGTCGGCGGCCTCCCTGCAGGCCGGCATTCCCTGGCCCCTCGTCATCGTGCTGATGCTGGCGATGGGCGGCGTGATCGGCGCCATACAGGGCTTCTTCATCGCCTATGAGCGCATCCCCGCCTTCATCGTCACGCTGGCCGGCCTGTCGGTGATCCGCGGCCTCGCACTCCTGATCACCGCAGGCTATTCGATCCCGGTCGAGGCGCAGAGTCCCTTCACCGCGATCGGCCGGGCCTGGTTCCTCGGCATGCCCGTGCCGGCCCTGATCGCCCTAGTGGTGCTGGTCATCGCCTTCCTCGTCTTCAACCGGACGCCCTTCGGCCGCTATGTCACCGGCGTCGGCGCCAATGCCGAGGCCGTCAGGCGCGCCGGCATCAACACCCGCTTCGTGGTGCTGTGTGTCTACATCCTCTCCAGCATGGCGGCATCCGCCGCCGGCGTCATCCTGGCGGCGCGCCTCGGCTCCGGCTCCTCCAATGCCGGCCAGGGTTTCGAGCTCGACGTCATCGCCGCCGTGGTGCTGGGCGGCACCAGCCTGTTCGGCGGGCGCGGCACCGTTGTCGGCACGGTGCTGGGGGCGCTGACGGTGGCGGTGATCGCCAACGGCCTGGTGCTGGCGCATATGTCGCCCTTCCTGACACCCATCGTCACCGGTTCGATCATCCTGATCGCCATCTGGCTCAATTTCCGCCTGTTCAAGGGCGCCATGAGAAGCCATTGAGCATGGAGCCACTGAGCATGGATCACCTGTTCCAGCCCCGTCCCGCCGAACGCAAGCCGATCGGCATCCGATCCGGCACCGCCATGACCGTGCTCGGCCCCGTGCCGGTGGACGATCTCGGCATCACCCTGATGCACGAGCACATCCTGCTCGACGGCGCCCGCACCTGGAAATGCCCGTGCCACCCGGACGAGCAGGCGATCGCCGAGCAGGCGGTGAATATCGAGATCATCGGCGAATTGCGGATGAACCCTTATATGAACCGCGACAATGTCTCGCTCGACGACAGCGACCTCGCTCTGTCCGAGCTCAAGCGCTTCCAGGCGCTCGGCGGCCATACGGTGATCGAGGCCACCAATATCGGCATCGGCCGGGCGCCCGAGAAGCTGGCACGCATCTCCCGCGCCTCCGGCATGAAGATCATCATGGGCACCGGCTTCTATCTGGAGCCGACCCATCCAGACTGGCTGAAGGCAATGAGTGTCGAGGAGGTGACGCAGTTCATCGTCAACGATGTCGGCGGCGGACAAGAACAGCCTGAGATCATGGCGGGGATCATCGGCGAAGTCGGCGTCAGCAAGGACTTCACCGCCGAGGAGGAAAAGTCGCTGCGCGCCTCGGCGCGCGCGGCCGGGATTACCGGCCTGCCGCTCTCCATCCATCTGCCCGGCTGGGAGCGCCTCGGCCACCGCGTGCTCGACATCGTCGAGGCCGAGGGCGCCGATCTCAGGCACACCGTGCTCTGCCACATGAATCCGAGCCATGCGGACCTCGACTATCAGCGAGCCCTGGCCGAGCGCGGCGCCTTCCTCGAATACGACATGATCGGCATGGACTATTACTTTGCCGACCAGGACGCCCAGTCCCCCTCCGACGAGCAGAACGCCACGGCGATCCGCGCGCTGGTCGACATGGGCTTCACCGACCGCCTGCTGCTATCGCAGGACGTCTTCCTGAAGATCATGCTCACCCGCTATGGCGGCTTCGGGTACGGCTTCATCCTCAAGCATTTCGTGCCTCGCCTCCTGCGCCACGGCGTGGAACAGGCCGCCATCGACCGCATGCTCGTCGACAATCCCAAATCCGTGTTCTCCGCCACTGCGTGAGCCCACGCCTTCCCCCCTTTCCCCAAGGAGTGACCATGTCAAAGAAGAAGATCCTGCTCGCCGGCGAATCCTGGGTCTCGACCTCGACCCATATCAAGGGCTTCGACCAGTTCCCGACCGCGACCTATCACACCGGCGCCGATGAACTCCTCGCCGCCCTGAAGGACAGTGCCTTCGACATCACCTTCATGCCCGCGCATGAAGCCCAGCGCCATTTTCCGCAAAATATCGAGGCGCTTTCCGCCTATGATGCCGTCGTGCTGTCCGATATCGGCGCCAACACGCTGCTGCTCCATCCCGATACCTGGATCCACTCCAAGCCCACCCCGAACCGTCTGCGCCTCCTGCGCGACTATGTGCAGAGCGGCGGCGGCCTGCTGATGTTCGGTGGCTATTTCAGCTTCCAGGGCATCAATGGCGGCGCCCGCTACCGCAAGACGCCCGTGGAAGACGTGCTGCCTGTCGAATGCCTTGCCTTCGACGATCGTGTGGAAGTGCCGGAGGGCTATACCCCCGTCGTCACCGGCGCAGCCGATCACCCGATCCTGCAGGGTCTCGGCACGCAATGGCCTATCCTGCTCGGCTATAACGAGGTGACGCTCAAGCCGGGCGCCGAGGTGCTCGCCACCGTCTCCTCTGACTACGGCTCCCAGCCGTTGCTGGTGACCGGCACCTATGGCAAGGGGCGTACCGTGGCCTGGACCTCCGACGTCGGCCCGCATTGGCTGCCGCCGGGCTTCATCGCCTGGGACGGCTACAAGAAACTGTTCGAGCAGATGCTGGTCTGGGCGACCACGAAGGGCTGAACCATGGCGGTGCATGTCGTCGGCAATGTCTGTGTCGACACGACCTTCCGGCTGGAGCGTTTCCCGGTTCCCGGCGAAACGCTCAATGCCGCCGGTCACGCCGACGGCATCGGCGGCAAGGGCGCCAACCAGGCCATTGCCACTTCACGCACGGGCGCGGACGTGACGCTGTGGGCGGCAATTGGCGACGACGCAGCGGGAGGCTGGATCGCCGACCGCCTCGCGGCGGAAAGTCTTGCCTGCCGCCTCACGGCCAAGCCCCTGCCCACAGACCGCTCGGCGATACTGGTCGACGCCGGCGGCGAGAACATCATCGTCACCGGAAGCCTGTGTGCGGAAGCCTTCGATCCGCTCGCGGAAACGGATATTGCCGACAGGATCGCTGCCGGCGACATCCTGGTGATGCAGGGCAATTTGTCGCCCCGGGCCACCGCGGCCTGCCTGGATCTGGCCCGGCATCGCGGCGCCCGCACCATTCTCAACCCCAGCCCGCTGCCCGCCGCAGCAGGTCCCGCACTGCCGCAGGCCGATATCGTCATCGTCAATGAGGGGGAAGCCCAGGCGCTGACCCGCTGCGAGGACCCCGATCAAGCCGCCATGGAACTGCTTCGGCAGGGAGCCGGCATCGTTCTCGTCACCCTCGGCCCCCGGGGTTGCCTCATTGCCGAGGGAACGACGGGAAGCAACCGCCGCCTGCCGGCCCCGGCGGTCAACGCCGTCGATACCAGCGGGGCAGGCGACGTCTTCTGCGGCATCTTCGCCGGCGGCATCGATCTCGGCATGACGCCAGCAGAGGCCGCCAGCCTTGCCATCGCCGCCGCCGCCGTCGCGGTCGGCCGCAGCGGCACCTCGGAATCCTGCCCCAGCAAGGCGGAGATCCGCGACCTCATCAGGACATTGGAAACGGAAAAGCCATGACACCCTCCTCCAAACCCATCGGCCAGGCTGCCGGCGATGCGCTGACCAGCCTGTATGGCAGAACCAAGGTCGTCATCGGCGTGGTGCATCTGGCCCCCCTTCCCGGTTCCCCGCGCTATCAGGGCGAGGCGGTGGAGGCCATCTATCAGCGCGGCCTCGACGATGCGAAGGCCTATCTGCATGGCGGCTGCGACGGCGTGATCGTCGAGAACCACGGCGACATCCCCTTCGCCAAGCCCGACGACATCGGCCCGGAAACCTCGGCCTATATGGCGGTGGTCTCCGACCGCATCCGGCGCGAGCTCGGTCGCCCCATCGGCATCAACGTGCTCGCCAATGCCGCCATCCCGGCGCTTTCCATCGCCAGCGCCGCCGGCGCGGGCTTCATCCGGGTCAACCAATGGGCCAACGCCTATGTCGCCAATGAGGGCTTCGTCGAGGGCGAGGCCGCCCGCGCCATGCGCTTTCGGGCCAGATTGCGCGCCAACGGCATCCACATCTTCGCCGACGCCCATGTCAAGCACGGCGCCCATGCCATCGTCGCCGACAGGCCGGTGGAGGAACTGGTCAAGGACCTCGTCTTCTTCGACGCCGATGCCATCATCGCCACCGGCCAGCGCACCGGCCATGCCGCGGATCTGAGCTATATCCGCATGATCAAGGAAGCTGCCGGCCTGCCGACTCTGGTGGGCAGTGGCGTCACTCCTGATAATGCCAACGACATCCTCTCCATCGTCGACGGCGTGATCATCGCCAGCGCCCTCAAGCATGACGGTGTGTGGTGGAACCCGGTCGATCCCGCCCGGGTGACGGCCTTCATCGCCGGGCTGGCGCGATGACACGTCCGGCAATCAGGGCCGAACGGTTGCAGCAGCGGCTGGAGGCCTTCGCCCATATCGGCGCCACGCCGGCGGGCGGTGTCAACCGCCAGGCCCTCAGCCCGGAAGATCGGGAAGCCCGGCGCCTGCTCGCCGAACTGGCACTGGCCCGGGGCTTTACCGTCTTCCAGGATGCCATCGCCAATCTCTTCATCCGCCGCAGCGGCCGCGACGACAGCCTGCCGCCCTTGCTGATCGGCAGCCATCTCGACAGCCAGCCGACCGGCGGCCGCTTTGACGGGGCCCTCGGCACGCTCTCGGCCTTCGAGGTTCTCGAAGCGCTGGAGGATGCCAAGCTGGAAACACCGGGACCTATCGAAGTGGTGGCCTGGACCAATGAGGAAGGCAGCCGTTTCGCACCTGGCGTGATGGGGTCGATGGCCTTTGCCGGCGCGGCCGATCCGGCGCAATGGCAGTCCCTGGCCGGCAGCGATGGCGCCTCCTTCTCGGACGAACTCGCCGCGACGCTCGCGGCCCTGCCCGAAGCGGCCCTGCGTCCGCTTGGTACGCCCCTGTCCGGCTATATCGAGCTGCATATCGAACAGGGACCGTCGCTTGAAAAGGAAGGCCTCGCCATCGGCGTGGTGACGGGTGTCCAAGGCACGCGCTGGCTCAAGGTGACCGTCACCGGCGAGGCCGGCCATGCCGGCACCACGCCCCTGCCCTATCGCCGCGACCCGATGGTGGCGGCCGTCGGCATGATGCATCAGCTCCAGGCCAGCGTGATGCCCTCCGATGCCGACGCCAGGCTGACGGTGGGGCGGATCGCCACCATCCCGGGTTCTGTCAATGCCATCCCCAAGGCCGTGACCTTCAGCCTCGACCTCCGCCATCCCTCGGCTATCAGGCTCGATGCCATCGAAGGCGAGGTGCGGGCCATCTGCCGCGCCGAGGGCGAGAAGCAGGGCTGTTCGGTCGAGATCAGCATGGCCTTCGACATGCCGCCGGGCGTCTTCGCGCCCGGGATGATCGACACCATCGAGGCCGCGGCCGGCCGCCTCTCCTTGCCCAGCAAGAAAATGGTCTCGGGCGCCTTCCACGACGCGCTGTTCCTTGCCCGCGTCGCGCCGACAGCGATGATCTTCGTGCCCTGCCGGGACGGCATCAGCCACAACGAAGCCGAATATGTCGAGCCCGCCAGCATCAGAGATGGCGCCCGGCTCCTGCTCGAAGCGACGGTCGCGGTGGCGTATGGGGCTGCGATGACATCGGGAGGAGAGCGCCCGTAGGATCTAGGGCGTGCCATCGGCTAAGTTTGCGCCTTTGTTAGCATCATGGTAGGAAAAAGTAGCAAGATCCATGATCTCCACACAAGGGGATATGCCCTGATGGCCTCCGTGGAAAAAGTAAGCATCGCCCTGACGGTCAAGCAGATTTCGAGCCTCCGAGGTGCCGTCGAGGCCGGTGAATATGCGTCGACTTCGGAGATCGTGCGGGAAGCCCTGCGCGATTGGGAGGTCAAGCGGGAAATGCGCCGTAACGAGATCGAGCGCCTGCGCCGGGCTTGGGACGAGGGGATTGCCAGCGGACCCGGCCGAAGCATCGACTTTGAGGCTGTAAGGGCCGAAGGCCGTCGCCGCCTCGCAGCAATCAAAGCCAAGCCCTGATGGCCGCCGCGCTGATCTGGACACCGCAATCGGAAGAAGATCTGCTCGATATCTACGTAGCCATTGGCCTCGACAGTCCTGCCGCAGCAGACAAGATCTATGATCGCTTGAAGGATGTTGCCCAATTGTGCTGCGCGATAACCCTCCTCTTGGAACCGCCCGCCCGGAAATCAGGGAATTTGCGAGAGTCCTAGTGATTGCACCCTATCTCGTCGTTTATCGGCTCAAGCCGGACGATGAGATCATGCCGGTAAACGAAGTCGAGGTCATCCGTGTCGTCGACGGAAGGCGCGACCTCACATCCCTCTTCTGATATCCTTGCCGGCGATCTGGCAGCCACGTGTGACGCACCCTTACTCCGCCAGCACCCGCGTCGAGGGGAAAGTAACCTCGACCAGCGTGCCCGAATTCTTGGTGGACTGGATGGTGAAAGCTGCCCGGTTGGCCTCCACCAGCGCCTTGGTCAGCGGCAGGCCGAGGCCGGTGCCACCCAGTGTGGTCGAGGCGACCTGGCGGAAGGGCTCCATGGCGATGGCGAGTTCGCGTTCGGTCATGCCGACGCCGGTGTCGCGCACCCTGAGCACAGCCTCGCCGCGCTCCGACAAGGTGGTGGAGATGATGGCCTGGCCGCCGGCCTGGGTGAACTTGATCGAGTTCGACAAAAGGTTCAGCACGATCTGGCGCATGCTGCGGCCGTCGGCCACCACATTGGGCAGGTTTCCGGCCAGCGCCATGCGGATGATGATGCGGTCGCGGCTGGCCTGGGGCTGCATCAGGCTGACGGACTGCTGCACGACCTCGTTGAGATTGACGCTGGAGAAGCTGAGGTCGAGCTTGCCGGCTTCGATCTTGGAGAGATCGAGCAGATCGTTGACCAGGCTGATGACATGCTCGCCAGAGGTATGGATGTCGCGGGCATAGGAGCGGTACCGCTCATTGCCCATCGGGCCGAAGCGCTCCTCCATCATCACCTCGGCGAAGCCGATGATGGCGTTGAGGGGCGTGCGCACCTCGTGCGAAATCTTGGCGAGGAAGTCGGATTTCTGCGAGGAGGCCTCCTCGGCCTGGCGCTTGGCGGCCGTCAATTCGCTCTCGGCCTTCTTGAAACTGGTGACGTCGCGCAGCACGGCACAGAAGCGCTTGGCCTCCTCGCCCGTCCTCTCGCTGCCGAGCCGGCCGATGGTCATGAACAGCGGCACCGAACCGCCCTGGCGCACGCGCCCGATTACCTCGCGGCCGTCGTTGAGCAGGCTGGCCACACCGTTGGAGCGCAGGCTGTCGAGATAGTCGAAGGCGGCCCGATGGCTCTCCGGCGCAAACAGCAGCAGGAGGTCCTTGCCGATGATCTCGCGCTGCTCATAGCCGAACAATGCCTCGGCGCTGCGGTTGATGCTGACGATGCGGCCCTGCCCGTCGAGAATCACCACGCCGTCCGTGGCGGTATCGAGCACGGCCTGGAGCTCGTCGGCCCGGCGTTCCGCCGCGTGCAGCTTGTCGGCACCGACCTCGCCGAGCGGGCGGCGAACGGAAATGAGCAGGGCGCTCTCCCCATCCCAATGCGTGGTCTGCACACGGCCGTCGACGGCAATCGTCTCGCCCGAAGCCGTTTTCAGGAGCACGCCGGGATTGGCCTCCTCGCCCGGGGGAACGGGGTCGCTGCCCGCAAAGACATGGTCGAGGCCGCCGACCTGGCGGATCGCTTCGACATCGGGATAGCCGAGCAGTTCGAGCATGGTGCGATTGGCGAATTGCAGGTCCTCGCCGCGAGCGATGAAGATGCCGATCGGCAGCCGATCGATCAGGGCGACCGGCACCTTGTCGAGACGTCCGAGCTTGACCGGGCGTGCCACCGGTTCCGGCGCGCTTGCGGGCACCGTTTCGCCCGGGCCGGCCTCCGGCTCCGAAGCGGCATCCTCCAGCCAGCGGATCTCGTCGGCACTCAAGGCCGGCGCGACCGCGTGTTCGGCGGGCTCGGGATCCGGTTCTACAGGAGGGATCGCCGTGTCAGGCTTTTCGGCGCGCGTTTCCGATTCCGACGCAGTTGCAGCCTTCTCGCGATCGGCATGATCGGGCTCGGCCGCGGGGCGGACCTCCTGCCTTGCCGGCTCCTCGCGGCGCTCACCCTCGATACGGGCGCCGAGAGCCTTGGCGATCTCGTGGAAGGCGATGCGCTCCGTCGGCGTCAGGCTGTGCCGTTCGAGAGGTGAACGCTCCGAGGTGGGTCTTTCAGATACAGGCCGCTCGGAGGCCGGTCTTTCTTGGGAAGGCTTGTTCGGCAGGCGCACCACATTGCTGTCGGTATTCCCGGCGGTCGCGCGAAATGTCGGCTCTTCAGGAACGGGCGCTGGCGCCGGTTCCTCTTCCTCCGCCGGATCGGCGTCCTGCCAGACGATCGTGGCTTTCGGCGGCGGTGCTTCGGCCTCGACCGGGGTCGATAGCGGCCGTGGCAGACCGGCCATGCCGAAGCCACGGAATCCGGCAAACTGCCCCTCGCCCTGGAATTGCGGCGACGCGCTCAAAGTGACCGGCGTTTCCTGGCGCGCGACTGAATCGGGCCACAGGAAGGACAGGCCGGTCCAGGTGCGCTGGCCGGCAAAGGCCCCGATGATGGCCGTGGTGTCGCGCAGGCCATGCGCCGCAGCGATGTCGGCGAAGCGCCGACCAGTCCAGTCCGCAGCCTTCCGGCCCAGAGCCTGCGCCAATTCGGTCGAAACGGAGACGAAACGTCCCTCCGCATCGGTCTGGAAGACAAAGCGCAAGGGCTTGCTGCGAGCCACCGGCGAGGGCTCGGATGCCTGGCTCCGAACGGGCTCCGGTGGCGAGGACAGCGGCGCATCGGGCCTCATCGGTTCCGCACGTTCGCCATCGGCCTCGACCCAACGCCAGGCACCGCTCTGCTCGAAGGGCTTGGCGGCGGGCGATTCACCGGACGGGATCGAGGCCGGCTCCGTGCCCGGCAAAGGCGGCAGCGTATCCACGACCGAGGGCGGGGCCCAGCTGTGCTGGCGCCGTCCGCGCGGAAGATCGAGCGATTGCACCAGCAGCCCGAGAAATCCTTCCGGACCGTCAAAGGACCGGCAGGCACAGGACAGGGTATCGAGCGCCCCCATGCCGGGCAGGCGCAGGCGCTCGAGCCGCATGGCGCCCGGCCTCGGCAGTTTACGGGCGATGGCCGCGATCTGGGGCGAGAGCGAGACCAGGGCTGGGCTCGATTGCTGGCGCAGGATATCGGCGGGCAGCAGCCCCAGACTCTGGGCTCCGGCGCGATTGGCCCAGGCGAGCGCACGCCCGTCCAGATGCCAGACAAAGGCCGGGCGCGGGTCGTCCATCAGCGCCTGCAGGCGCTGATCGGCCATCAAAGCCGTCCGCAACATCGCCTCGATCATGCCGTTTTCCAAGAACCTGCCGAAATGACTAACAAAGTATGAATACAGATGGAAAACAAAAGGGTAAATCGCCGCTCCCCCGTCATCCCCCGCTGATCTGGGGCATGGTTAAAACGGCAAGCCTGCGCTATCGTCACCCGCACCGTCACCGGCCTGGGGACGGGGGCAACGGAGGAGACGCCTATGACAACCAAGCCGCCGAACTTCGAAATTCCGTCCGAGATGCGCGACCTGGCGGAAAAGAGCGTCGATCAGGCCAAGAAGGCGTTCGACGGTTTCATGGGGGCTGCCTACAAGGCAGCCGGTACCATCGAAGGCACGAGCGATGCCATCCAAACCGGCGGCAAGGATATCGGTCGCAAGGCCCTGACCTATGCCGAGCAGAACGTCGCGGCCGCGTTGGACTTCGCCTCGAGCCTGGTCAAGGCCAAGGACCCCCAGCAAGTGCTGCAACTGCAGAGCGATTTCATCAAGGCGCAGCTCCAGGCTTTCGGCGAGCAGGCCAAGGATATCGGTGCCACGGCCAGCAAGCTGGCTTCTGACGTCACCAAGCCGAAGAAATAGGGCCTCGTCGAATCGCGTTGCCGGGATTGCCCGTAGAGGCAGCCCGGCAAGGCCGCAGCCCGACCTCGACTCCAGGAAATGCGAGGGATTCCTTCCGGCCTCTCGGGGGGAGATGCGGGCAGGACCTCACACGAGCATTGATTTGGGGCTTTCGGCATGGAAGCTTGCCCGGTGCAAGGTAAAATACTGCTTGAAATCTGCGTGTTAATAATTCCAGACAACTGAACTATTCTTGCCGTCACCGCAAAAAGACAGCCCTGTCTTGCATTCACGGCATATCTCTTCGTCGAGACCGCAAGCAATACTTTCCCTTGCGTAATGCCGGCCTTGCCTTCTGGACGTGAAGAGCACCGATTTGGCGGGGAATTGTCACAAAAATGCCTATTGCAACGCAATATCGAGCAAAATTCCGTCGATCCCCACGGTTTTGACCACACACAAAAATTCACCGATAGGCATAATTTTGGGCATGAATCGCTTAAAATTTGTGCTTTTATCGGACGATTGTGCACTGCAACAGAGTTATTGCATCGCACAAGGGCATTTGATATAGATTGTGGCAGGTGAGGTCGCCCCACATCGCGGCATGTCATGCCGAAGGCTCCTCAAGACGTTTCGTTAAGTCCACTGATCCAATTTCACCCTTACTCCCAAGGAGCGTTCTATGGTTGCCGCCAAGAACAAGACTGAAACTGAACTGGCCTTCGAAAATCTCTCCAAGCTGGAAATTCCTGCTTCCGTCCGTGACTTCGCCGAGAAGGGCGCTGCCCAGGCCAAGGACACCTATGCCAAGATCAAGGTTGCTGCCGAAGAAGCTTCCAGCGCTTTCGAAGGCGCCTACAGCACCGCTTCCAAGGGCGTTTCGACCCTCGGCCTGAAGGTCCTGGAGTCCGCCCGCACCAACACCAACGCTTCCTTCGACCATGCCATCGCCCTGTTCGGCGTGAAGACCTTCTCGGACGTGATCGAGCTCAACACCGCTTTCCTGCGCAAGCAGGCCGAGACCTTCTCGGCCCAGGCCAAGGAATATGGCGAGCTCGCCCAGAAGGTCGCCAATGAGACGATCGCTCCGGTCAAGGCTCAGGTCGAGAAGACCTTCAAGAGCGTTGCCTGATTTTTCAGCTCCGCTGACGTTTCGAGGCCCGGACTTGGTCCGGGCCTTTTTCTTTGATTGGGGGCGAATGAAAAAATCCCCTGCCTGCACACTTGAAATAGCGGAACGATCCCGCTAAACGCATGCCCAGATGCAGTTGTAGCTCAGTTGGTTAGAGCGTCGGATTGTGGCTCCGAAGGTCGGTGGTTCGAGTCCACCCAACTGTACCATCGCACGGCCTTGGTGCCGGGATGGTACAAATCTTCATTCCATGCTCCCGGAATGCTGCTCGCCCAGACATTGTCAGGCTGATTGTGCCGACCGGTCATAGGGTTTCTCGAACGCACGATTCGCGGCGGCATCGGACGCGATGCCGAGATATGGCCGCCGGTTCAAATCTTGCCGCTCTCGCGACTCATGTCGATGCCCTGAAGGCCGCCCCGCCTTCCTCGACATCTCCGCTGGCCATCCGGTAAGAATACCGATCTTCATCCTCGGATCATCGAACGGCCCAGCAGCGCCATTTCCGCTGCCATGGTCCCTGTCGCTTGCACCCGTCGAAAACCGCTCCTTGCAGCCCGATACCGAGGAGCCGATTCGATCCAGCGCCCCCTTTCAAACAAAAACGCCCCCGGTGCGACCGGAGGCGCCAAATGGGCTTTCACCCATCCTAACTCAAATTCAGGCGCGTCCCGGGACGCGACCGCAGGACTTAGGAAGCCTGCAGGCGATCAGCTGCCAGCTTGCCGGAACGACGGTCCTCGGTCAGCTCATAGGTGATCTTCTGGCCTTCCTGCAGGTCGCGCAGGCCGGCGCGTTCCACCGCGCTGATGTGAACGAAAACGTCCTTCGAGCCGTCATCTGGCTGAATGAAGCCGTAGCCCTTCTGGGAGTTGAACCACTTAACAGTACCTGTGCTCATGACGAACCTTTCCTATGGGCACGATCGAACTTCCTGCAACCGACCGGCGGCACGAAGCTCCATGGGTCGAAATTGGTAGGAAGGTCATCAGCAAGCGTGGCCATGAGACCACACAGCCAAAACGTCCGGCCGAGATCGATGGGCTTTTATGCTGGCATCGGCGCAGAAATGCAAGCGCAGCCGCGCCCGTCATATTTGACATTGAATTTACGTCGATTTGAGCCGTTTCAGGGTCAAATCGGGTCGAGATAGGGGTGTAACTGCGACGGAGCAAGTGCGGGCAGATCGGCGAGGCGCGCCGGATTGTCGTCCCGCGAGCACCTCAAATGGCTTTCGAGGGCGAGCGCCGCCTCTTCCACCCGCCCCCCGGCAAGGTGCTCGAGCACGACTTTGTGCATGCCGATCATCTGGGGAATGTCGGTGCGCTCGCCATAACTGCCGAACGACAGATGCACCGAAATCAGCGGCAATTGGCAGCGATAGAGCGTGGCGCGCAACTCCTCATTGGCGCAGCGCAGCACGACATCCTGATGCAGATCGGTTTCGAGCCGGTGCAGCAGCGAGGCATCCGACCGCGCCTCGGCAGTATGGGCCTGTGACACCCGGTCGAGCCTTTCTTCGATGACCGACGGTTCGAGCCCTCGTACCGACTGCCGCAGAGCCGCCGGCTCCAGCAGGATGCGCATTTCGTAGAGCTCGTCGATTCGGGTCGGTGTCAGCGGGCCGGCATACCAGCGTGCATTGACTTCCTGGCGCACCAGACCGACGCGCTCGAGCCTCAGCAGGAGCTCGTGGGCGATGGTCCTGCTGACACCGAAATGCTCGGCGAGCGCCGGGGTGCGGATCTGGAAGCGCCCGAACAGCAGGCAAGAGGCCACCTGGCGCTCCAGGGCGGGATAAATCAGGCTGCGCCAATTGCGCTGCCCGAGTTCGCGCCCAAGGCCCTCGGGCAGGGTGACATGCCCGGCCAGATCGCCCGGCCTTGCCGGCACCGTACGGCTGAGGCCGACGACCACGCCCCGCAACGCCGGCCTGCGATGGACCAGGCGTTCGGCCTCCAGACGGGCCAGGGCGACCACGGCCGGCATGCGACCGACACCGAAGAGATCGGTGACCGCCTTTTCCCGAATGACGAAGCCGGCCGGCAGCGCCCCCGAGCGGATATGGGAGGCCAGCGTTTCGCCGACGATCTCGTTCAATCGCCGTCTTGTCGCCGGGATGCCCATGCCGCCCCTCCCCTCGCCTCCAAGCAGACTTTTCCGGCGAGGGTCCACCTTGGCCCTGCCCGAAAAGCCCGCTCATGTTCGACATTTCTACAGTGTCTCCTCGATCGCACTCGTGACGCAACCGGAAGGAAGCCGCCTGGCCTTAGCCCCTCAACGATAGCCCGCTTCCGACAGAACCCGAATCCGGGATGCATTGGCACGGTCGACGATCGCGGCTCCGGCATCGAGGCTTGCCGGCATCAAGCCATAGCGCAAATTGAGCACGAGCTGAATCACCGGATAGAAGCCCTGGGCATAGGGTTGCTGGTCGATGGTGAAGGCAAGATGTCCCGCTTCGACCAGGCGCAATATGCCAGGCGACAGATCGAAGCCGGCGGCATAGAGCGTGCGGCCCGTTCGCTCCACCGCCACCCCTGCGCCCTCGGTGTCGGCCTGGCCGGTGGCCAGGATCGCCGAAATACCGGGCTCTCCGGCCAGGATCGCCTCGACGCGCCGGGCGGCCTCCTCGACCTGATGGCCTGTTATCGTCTCGACCCACGCGATGTCGTGCCCCTCCAGGGCCGCCTTGATGCCGTCGCGGCGTTCCTCCAGCGCCGAGATACCGGCATCGTGGAGGGTAAGCAGCACGCGACTGCCTGGCGCGATGGCAGTTGCCGCGCGCCGGCCAAGGGTCCGGCCCGCGCCGCCGAAATCCTGCGCGATACCGCTGAGCGTACCGGCACAGCCCTTGCCTTGGTCGATGTTGAAAGCCACCACCGGAATGCCCCTGGCATGGGCCTCGGCCACCACCGGCGCGAAGGCAGCGCCGTCGAAGGCAACCAATGCCAGCCCGTCGATGCCCTCCGCCATGGCCTGGCGTGCGAGCGCTGCCATTTCCCCGGCATCAACTCCCTTTGTCCCCGTGAATGTCGCCTCGACATCCATCATCGCGGCTGCATCCGCCATGCCCTTGCGGACCGGACGGAAGAAATCCTCGTCACAGGTCACGGCGATGAATTGCAGCTTGAGCCGCCTTGCCATGACAGTCCTCCCTCCATCAGCGAGCCGTGATGCGCCTGGCCGAGCCCTCCGCCTGCAAGGTGGCGAGCGCCTGTTCGTCCCAATCGATCCCCAGGCCCGGCTCCTGCGATGGCAGCGCATAGCCGCCCTCGATGCGCATTGTATTGCCGGTCACGCCGTCGAGTTGGGGAATATATTCCACCCAGCGCGCATTCGGTACGGCGCAGCACAGGCCGACATGCAGTTCCATCAGGAAATGCGGGCAGACGGCGACATTGAAGCTCTCCGCCATATGCGCCACCTTGAGCCAGGGCGTGATGCCGCCGATGCGAGCGACATCGACCTGCACCACCGAACAGGCGCGCCGCTGCAGATAGTCGCGGAAATGCGAGGGGCTGTAGATGCTCTCGCCGACCGCGATCGGGATCGAGGTGGAGGCGACCAGCCTGACATGCCCGTCGACGTCATCGGCCGGCAGAGGCTCCTCGAACCAGCCGATATCCGCCTCGCGATAATGATGGGCGCGCCGGATCGCCTCGTCCACCGCGAAGGCCTGGTTGGCATCGGTAAAGATCTCGAAGCCCTCGCCGACCGCCTCGCGCACGGCGACGAGGCGGCTCACATCCTCGCGCACCGGCCTGCCGACCTTGATCTTGCAGCCGCCGAAACCATCGGCCTTGGCCTGGAGGGCATCGGCAACGATCGCCGCCGTGTCGAGCTGCAGCCAGCCGCCCTCAGTGGTGTAGAGCCGGACCCTGTCCTGGGCGCCACCAGCCATGACATGCAGGGGCAGGCCGGCCTTGCGGCAACGCAGATCCCACAACGCCGTATCGACCGCGGCAAGCGCGAGCGAGGTGATGGCTCCCACCGAAGTGGCATGGCTGAGGAAGAGCAGATCGCGCCAGATCTGCTCGACCATGGCGGCCTCGCGCCCGATCAGGGCCGGCGCGAAGGTGCGCGCCAGGAGTTCCAGGACCGAATGCCCGCCCGTACCGATCGTATAGCTATAGCCGATGCCGATTGCTCCATCGCTGTCGAAGATGCGAACGATCGGCGTCTCCTGTGCCACGAAGGACTGGATGGCATCGACGCGTTTCACCTTGGGCTCGAGCACCACCATCGACAATTCGATGCGTTCGATCCTGGCCATGCTGGGCTCCCTGTATCCCGCCAAGGCATGCGCATATTCCTGATCCCGGTCGCGGGGGGCACGGCCGGAACAGGAATACATCCTGGCTTTCTCTTCAGGTCATCAGAGCGGCCTGCCCGGGCAAAGTCAAGCATAGTGCATGGAATATGCATTATAGAGTTGCCGCCGAGATTAACCCGCAGGATTCGGCGGATTTGCTGGTGCGCGGGCCATGCAACCGGTTCCGTCCCAACAGCCGGCGGCGTATAGTCGTGAGCGCTATCCGATCATCCGATAAGAGAGGGGACTGACGTGATGCATGCTACCCCGATTACCGGTGCGCAGATCCGGGCTGGCCGTGCCCTGCTGCGCTGGACCGCCCAGAAGCTGGCGGATGCCTCCAGCCTCGGCGTGGCGACGATCCGGCGAGCCGATGCCTTTGACGACGTTCCACAGATCACCAGCGCGAACGCCGCCGCCATCCGCCGGGCGCTCGAGACCGGCGGGGTCGAGTTCATCTCGGAACATGGCCGGGGCGTCGGCGTCCGCCTGGCCCGGCATCGCCTGCTGCAAGGGGCGCAATTCGATCATGTCAGCGACGGGAATGAAGGGTGAGTAAGTTCCATCTGATTCTAAACAGGCTCCTCCCGATCGGGTCGGGGACACGACCAGGAGGGGTCTGCAAGCGACCGGACCGTCCTGGAATTGCCCGACAAGGTCCACGCATGAGTCGCGTCGGGGCGCTCTGCCTGGCAGCGGCAGCTGCCTTCATCACCACGTCGTCCGCCCGGGCCTATGACTATATGGCGCTCGGCGTCGGCACAATGCCGTGCAAATATTGGCTCTCCACCACACGCCTCGAAGGCGAGGGCAATAGCTGGATTCTCGGCTGGTGGACCGGGCTCAACAGCCGCAACGACAATCATTGGGTCGGCAGTCGCACGGACGGCAACGGCATCATCCTGGCGGTGAAGGGCGTCTGTCGGCACCAGCCCGACATGCTGCTGATGAACGCCATAGACAGCGTGTTCAGAAAAATGGCCAACCCGAGCAAGTAGGTGACCCCTGGCAAGAATACTAAAAATTTACCACGCATGCCGGCGCATGTGCGCGTTTAGGCCTGAACAATTGCCACACATTGACACTTTTCGCCCTCTTCCATATACCCAACGACGCAACATTCCCCTACGTTACGTTGGTTGGCGGGCTGCTAATATTCACCTACGGAGACGGATACTATGTTAAGAATTGTAAAGATCGCTGCCGCACTTGGATTTATTGCTGTGGCATCGGGCGCAGCGCAGGCCATGCCTGCCTCCACCCCGATGACGAAGGGCTCGTTGGTCGTCAACGAAATTGCCTTCCGCTGCGGACCGGGCATGGAACGCAACCGCTTCGGGCGCTGCGAATTCCGCCGCGCAGACCGTTTCCAGCGTCCCGGCCCGGCCTATCGCCGCCCGACCTGCCCTCGAGGCACGCACCCCGCCTCGTCCGGCCGGCGCTGCGTTCCCAATCGTTTCTGAAAATAGGCGTCGGCTGTCCGACATCGGCATTGCGAGGGGGGGCATGGCGGACCATGCCCCTTTTTTCATGAATGTTTTCCAGAAGAGCCGAGAGGCTTCTCGACCTGGAAAACGCACCCATGCAAAGCGTTGGAGAGAAAGTGCGACATGCGGAAATCGCACTTTGCCTCAATTACTCGGCGCCGGTGTGCCAAGGGCCGTGATGGGCACCGGGCTGGTCGATGCGCTCAAAGCCGTGGGCGCCGAAGATGTCGCGCTGGGCCTGCACCAGGTCCACGGTGGCCCGGCTGGCACGCAATTGCTGCAGATAATTGAGCGCCGAGGTCAGCGCCGGCACCGGATGGCCATTGGCCACGGCAAGGCCGAGGATTTTCCGCGCAGCCGGCAGGCTCGCCTTGAGCTCGCCGGCGAAATCGGGGTCGAGGATCAGCGATTCGGGCGCCGGCGTCGCCGAATAGGCGCGCGACATGGCATCGAGCATGCGCGAACGGATGATGCAGCCGGCGCGCCAGATCTTGGCGATCTCGGCGAGCGGCAGGTTCCAGCCGAATTGCTTGGAGCCGGCCGCCAAAACGTCGAAGCCCTGGGCATAGGCCAGGATCTTGCCGGTGAGCAGCGTCTTCTCGATCTCGGCGATGATCTCGGGCGTCGCCGCACCGATTGCGGCCCGTTCGGCATCGCCGAGAGCGCCGTTCACCGCCTGGCGCAGGCTGCGCATGCTGGACAGGCCACGCGCCTCGACCGCCGCGGCGATGGCGCTCGCCGGCACGCCGAGATCGAGTGCCTCTATGGCCGACCAGCGGCCCGTGCCCTTCTGGCCGGCACTGTCGAGAATGATGTCGACCAACGGCTTGCCGGTCGAGGGATCGGTGCTGCGCAGGGCCTGTACGGTGATCTCAGTGAGATAGGAGGCGAGCGGGCCCCTGGTCCAGCCTTCGAACACATCGGCAATGGCCGACGGCGCCATGCCGAGGCCGGCCCGCATCAGGCCATAGGCTTCGGCGATCATCTGCATGTCGGCATATTCGATGCCGTTGTGCAGCGTCTTGACGAAATGGCCGGCGCCGGCCGGGCCCATATAGGCACAGCAGGATTCGCCCTGATAGCGCGCGGCGATCGCCGTCAGCACGGGCTGGACGCGCTCCCAAGCCTTCTGGCTGCCGCCAACCATGATCGACGGGCCGTGGCGGGCGCCTTCTTCGCCGCCGGAGACGCCGACGCCGAGGAACTCGAAGCCCTCGGCCGACAAGGCCTGGTCATGGGCGACGCTGTCGCGATAATTGGCATTGCCGGCATCGATGATGATGTCGCCCTTGGCCAGATGCGGCTTGAGCTGGGCGATGGTCTCGTCGACGGCGGCGCCCGCCTTCACCATCAGCAGCAACGCGCGCGGCGGCTTGAGGGCGGCGACCAGTTCCTCGATCGAGCGGCAGGCGATCATGTTGCCGGCGAGATCGCCGGCTTCGACCAAGGCCTCGTCGGTACGGGCCGAGGAACGGTTGTAGACGGCGACCTTGAATCCCTTCTCGGCAATGTTCATGGCGAGGTTGCGCCCCATGACTGCCATGCCGATGACTGCGATATCTGCCTGTGCCATTTTTTCGGCTTCTCCCTGTTTGCCCGGGAGTCCCGAGCCCATCGATGCTTTCCCTGCGCTATGCCGCCTTTGGCCCCGGATGTACAGGCCTCCCGTTCTCAGGAAGCGCCTAATATTTGTGCAATCGCGCCGTAAAGTCTTTCCAGCAAACCGACAAGTCGCGTGCCTGTTCGCGAGGCAACTCGAGTGAATTGACAAGATACGGCATTTGCCGCCAGTTCCGGCGTATTGCTACCGGAATGCGGGGCTCACCGCGTGGATCTGACCGCCATCGCCAAAACCCTCGCGCGGGCGCTAGCAGCCCTCGCCGTGATCGTCGTGCTGGCTTCCCTCTCGCTGGGGCTGGCCGACGGCCTGCGCCGACCCGAGGCCATCAAGGAAGCAGTCCGGCAGGCCTTTGCCAGCCAGTCCTTCGGCGATCACGAAGCGTTCGAGCGCATCGGCCGGCACCGGCTCAGCCATTTCAGCGAATGCGTCGGCCTGTCGACGGCAATCGCGCCAGGGGCGACCAACCCGATCACTTTCACGCTGCAGTCCCCGGCCCTGCTGTGGCAGCCGCCGAAGTCAATCTGCGACAGCCTGCGCGACCAACTCGCCGGCTCCGAACAGCCACATTACCCCTATTCGCGCTACTGGCACGGCTATCGCCTCATTACCGAGCCATTCCTGTCGTTCTTCTCCTATCGCAGCCTGCAGCTCTGGGGCGGCGCCCTCCTCTTCCTGTGCGCCTTTGTGGCGCTGGCACCGTTCCTGCCTCCCGTCCTCCGAGGCACGGCGAGCCCGGCGCGGGTCGCCACGCTCCTGGCCGTGACGGCCCTGGGCCTGGTGATGACGGACCTGCCGATATCAGGCCTGACGCCGACCCACACGATTTCCCTCTCGGTCCTCCTGCTGTGCTGGACGGTCGCCTTGCGCAAGCGGGGGCCGATGGAGCTGCTTGGCTTTGCGCCCTGGGCCTTCGCCATGGGCGCGGTCTACAATTTCTTCGATTTTCTCTACAATCCCGACCTGCTGGCCTATGTGCTCGGCTGGACCTTCCTGCTGCGCGCCGTGCTGGCGGAGCAGCGCCCGCTCGGCGCCAGCCTGGTGCAGGCCATCCACCTGCAGGCCATTGTTATAGCCGGCTATTTCGCCATGTGGGCGACGAAATGGGGCCTGGTGGTCCTCGCCGGACGGATCTTCGGGGAACAGACCTCGGTGCCGAGCCAGGATTTCGCCCGCTGGTTCGGCGGCGGCGACGGGGTCTACCGGCCTTTGCGGGCCCTCTACGAGATGCTGCTGGAAAGCGCGGCCATGCCTCTGGGCTGGTGGCCGATCGCGGCCTGCCTCCTGGCCTGGCTCGTGCTGTTCTCGCTGGCGCTGCGGCGCGGCCGGGCGGCCGGCGCGCTCGCCGTTCTGGCGCTGACGCTCCTGCCGATGCTGGTGGTGGAGCTCAAGGCCAACCACACCATCCAGCACGCCTCCTTCACCTTTCGCCTCATTCCCTTCGCCCTGGTGCTGAGCCTTGCAGGGATGGCAGCGATGCTGGGGCGCAGCGGTCCTGTCACCATATTTGCTCAGGGGCACGCGGGACGCGTTCCGTCCTGAAGCCGAAGAGATGGCGTGTCCTGATCTCCAGGGACTGCGCCAACTGCTCCATGGTATCGAGGGCACGCCGCAGCTCCGTGCCGGTGAAATAGGTGAGGAGGTGCGCGGCGAGATCCGGCTCGCCGGCCTGGATCAGCACTGCGGCGCTGCGTGCAATTCGCGCCTGCTCCCCGATGAGCGTCGCCTCGATCGCCTGCCATAGTGCCAGGGCTTCGGGCAGGAAGGTTTCGTGGTGCTGGAAGAGCAGGTTGAGCAGCCGCTTGCCGGCGAGTCCGGCCGAGCGGGTCGATTCGATGCCCTGCGGCACCGCCGACAAGGTTTCGGGGCGCCCCTTCTCGGCATGGCGTGTGTCGAGGAAGCGTGCGGCCTCCCCATCGCTGAGATAGCGATGCCGACGATATTCCTCCGGCACGCTCTCGATGCCCAGGAACACCGGCACGAACGGCGCCGCCACCGCACCGACCTGGGTGTGCCAGACGAGGCGCAAGGCCTCGGGCTCCGCGCCCAGCAGCGGCACCACCTGGCCATAGCCGGCGGTGTCGCCGGTCAGCCTTTCCGTGCGCACCGCCCAGAAGACGTCCGCCAGGCCGATCTTCTCCGGCCGCCCCGCCCGTGCCGCCATCTCCGCTTCGATCCACTGCACGCCGGCCCAGCGGCCCTTGCCGTCGCCATAGACGGCATTGGCATCGAAGGGCGTGCCAGGCCGATGCCACCCTTGTTCCTGCGCGAAGGAGACGAAGTGCGGCGGATAGAGGAAATCCGCCCGGGTTGGATCCTCGATCGGCACCAGCCCGACATAGCCCGGCCGGGAGGCGCGAATGGCATCCGGCCCGAGCCGCTCCGCCACCCACAGGCCTCGGCCACCCGAGAACTCGATCACCACCCAGGCCTCCTCGGCATCGGCGATCAGATGCGAATTGCCGCCATAGTCGGCATAGCCGTGGCGGGCGATCAGGTCGGCGATGATATCGACGCCGTCGCGGGCCGTGCGCGCCCGCTCCAGGACGAGGCGAGCAAGGTCGCTGTAATTGGGGCCGGTCTGGTCCACCGGCGTCATCGCCACCAGGTCGGGGCGCGAAGATGACCAGATGTCGCGCACGGCGACGCCATGTTCGTTGAGGCCGCCATTGGTGAGCGGGGCCGGCACGCCCTTGTAGTAGCTGTAGCTGACGCGCAGATGCCGCGCCGTTTCGGAAACCTGCGGGATCTCGCTCATGCGGCCGGGCAGATCGGCCTGCGGCGTCACGCCGACCGGGATGCGCGCATCCGCCTCATGCCGGCAGCGAGGCAGGAGCTCGAGCCAATGGCTCGAGGGTTCATCGCCATAGCCGGCGAGATAGGCGATGCCGTCAGCCGTATGGTTCCTGCCGATATAAAGTCCGTAGCTCACCGTTTGTCTCCGCGCTGACGCCCGAGGGCCGGTAACAGGCACCGACAAGGTAGGCCGGCCTCTCCCGCGCAGCCGCGTGGCATCGTGCCGCGCATCCTGTGCGCTCGGTCACGGCAAAATAACGAGACATGCGTTAACGTTTGTGCAACCTAATCATCCCTAGCGTAAGGCTACCGGGCGGCGGGGCGCTGTAGGTGAACTGGAGTTCAACCAGGGAATGACAGATATTTCGCAAAACGCTCAGATTTCCAGCGACTGGTTCAGTTATTTTTTTAATTCGACCATGCTCAGCATGATCGTCCTCGATCTTATTGTAGCTCTCGTAATTTTAATTGCTCATCGCTGGTTTGTCTTGAACGAGCGGAAGATTAACGCAACGTCAACCACATCAGCAACTTCAACCGCGCCCGAAAAAATCGAAACTCGCCTTCCCGGCATCGCCATACGTCCTGCCGCGCTCGCCTGAGCGGGCATAGTCGGGCCGTCTCCTGATTCGGGACCGCCCCTTCGCCTCGCCGCCATCGCGCCTGGCATCACAGACTTTCCTTGATGCGGCCTCATCATGGCCCCGGGCGAGGCGTACTCCCTCCAGACTAGTTCTTTCGGCGCAGGCCAACGCCTAATTGCTGACTTGGCCGCGCGACGCCTCGCTTTATCATGGCGATACCTGTTTCCCTTTCAGCCAATCGATTGCAATGACTACCGAACAAGCCAATCTTCTTCGCGCCTGCTATCTTTCCGGCCAGATGAGCGAAGCCCAATGGCAGGAGCATATCCGCAACGGCGACGTGACCGAGGAAGTGCCCTCTCCCGCCACCGGCGCGAAGTCCCTGCCGGACATGCTGGCAGAACTGGAAGCGATCTACGACCTGCGGCCACCGGCCAAGACGCTGGTTCGCCCCGAGATTTGAGGCAGGATCGGCGTTCGCCAAGCCATAGGAAGATGTTTACGGGCCGGATCTCCGGCCCGTTTCTTTTGGCCGTCCTGCCCATCGCCCAAAGACATCCCCAGCGAATCCGCCTGACCGAAAGGTCTCGGATGCAGCGGGGCCCTGCGGCTTTCGGAGAGCCGTATCAAGGACAGATGCTTGAATGCGCAACGCAAATCGCCGGAACGACGGCTTGAGCGATCAGAAATTTCAGGAATTGAGATGGTGCTGCAAGAGAGGATTGAACTCTCGACCTCTCCCTTACCAAGGGAGTGCTCTACCACTGAGCTACTGCAGCTTCTGCCGAAGGACTTGCCCGGCGCGGCGCTCTAGTGCCACAAGGGAGGCGCCGGCGCAAGCCGGTTGCTGCATAAAGTCGTCATTTGATGAAAACACCCGTGAAAACCGAGGCCGAAAAGCGGGCCGAGCGCCTGGCCAAGGCCCTGCGCGCCAATCTCGGCCGGCGCAAGAGCCAGTCGCGCGGGCGTGACGCCGGGCGCGATGCATTATCGGGCGAAGGCCGGGAAAGTGCCGACGGCGATGCGAAAATGCCACAGGACGACAGCGAATAGGCCCTGCCGCGATTCTGCCCGGGCTTCGCCCTTGTCCGGCCTTTGCGCTTCGTTTACTCAAACCGGTTAACCTTATCTCTTACGCTGCTCGACTGCTTGCCTCCCGGCCGCCACTGCGCCGATCACGGGCGAGGCCGAAGCCATTCCGAAGGATCGACCATGGATCGAATCAAGATCACCGGCGGCGCGCCGCTCCACGGCGTCATTCCGATTTCCGGCGCCAAGAACGCTGCCCTGCCGCTGATGATCGCGAGCCTGCTCTCCGAAGACGTGCTCACCCTCACCAATGTGCCACGCCTGGCCGACGTCGCCCTGCTTGCCCGCATCCTCGGCAATCACGGCCTCGACGTCACCATTGCCGGCAAGCGCCCGGGCGAGCTGGAACTGACCGGCCAGACGGTGCGTCTCGATGCGCGCTCCATCGTCGATACCACCGCACCCTACGAACTGGTCTCGCGCATGCGCGCCAGCTTCTGGGTGCTCGGCCCGCTGCTCGCCCGCATGGGCCATGCCCGCGTCTCCCTGCCCGGCGGCTGCGCCATCGGCACGCGCCCGGTCGACTTCCTGCTGATGGCGATGGAACGGCTCGGTGCCAAGATCGACATCGAGAACGGTTACGCCGTCGCCGAGGCGAAGAACGGCCTGAAGGGCGCCGAGATCGACTTTCCCAAGGTCACCGTGGGCGGCACCCATGTCGCGCTGATGGCCGCGACGCTCGCCGAGGGCACCACCGTCATCCACAATGCGGCGCGCGAGCCCGAGATCGTCGATGTCGCCGACTGCCTGATCAAGATGGGCGCCAAGATCAAGGGCGCCGGCACCTCCACCATCGAGATATCAGGCGTCAGCCGCCTGCAGGGTGCGCATCACCGCGTGATCTCCGACCGTATCGAGGCCGGCACCTATGCCATGTGCGTGGCGATGGCCGGCGGCGACGTCATGCTGGAAGGCGCCCAGCCCGAACTGTTCGAGAATGCGCTCGACGTGCTGCGCGAGGCCGGCGCCGAGATCGCCGCCACCAATGAAGGCATCCGCGTGCGCCGCAACGGCCATGGCATCGATCCGGTCGCCGTGACCACCGAGCCCTTCCCGGGCTTCCCCACCGACCTGCAGGCCCAGCTGATGGGCCTGATGACCAAGGCCAAGGGCAAGTCGCGCATCACCGAAACGATCTTCGAGAACCGTTTCATGCACGTGCAGGAATTGGCCCGCCTCGGCGCCCATATCCATCTCGATGGCCAGACGGCGATCGTCGAGGGGGTCTCGACCCTCAAGGGCGCGCCGGTGATGGCGACCGATCTGCGCGCCTCGGTGTCGCTGGTGATCGCGGGCCTCGCCGCCCAGGGCGACACCGTCGTCAATCGCATCTACCATCTCGACCGCGGCTTCGAGAACCTGGAACGCAAGCTTGCAGCCTGCGGCGCCCAGATCGAGCGAATCTCCGGCGAGGGCTGAGACTTTCCGCCTCGCAAAAGCGTTTTCCAGAAAAGCTGACAGACTTTTCGATTGAGAAAATGCGTAAAAACAGAGAGTTGGATCCGGCTTGCAATCGAATGACGGGGCGCGACCATGCCGGTTCGCGCCCTTTTGACATCAAGGGCTGCCCGGCATGCTGAAGATCTGGGGACGCCGAAATTCCTTCAACGTCCAGAAGGTGATGTGGCTGGTCGGCGAACTCGGCATCGCCCATGACCATATTCCTGCGGGCGGCGATTTCGGCGGCCTCGATACACCCGAATTCCTGGCGCTCAACCCCCATGGCCGGGTGCCGGTCATTGACGATGCCGGCGTCATCGTGTGGGAATCGCACACGATCCTGCGCTACCTCGCCGCCCGCTTCGGCGCCGGGCGTTTCTGGCCTGACGATGCCGGCGAGCGCTCCCAATTCGAACGCTGGATGGACTGGTCGCAGACGGCGCTGCAGCCTGCCTTCCTCTCCGACGTGTTCTGGGGCTTCTACCGCACGCCGGAAGCCCAAAGGGACTGGCCGCGCATCCGTCGCGGCATCGAATGCTGCAGCACCCATTTCCTCCTGCTCGATCGCTGGCTGGAAGGCAGATGCCATATGCTGGGCGACGATCTCAGCCTGGCAGACATCGCCGTCGGCACCGCGCTCTATCGCTATTTCAACCTCGATATTTCGCGCCCTCACATTCCCAATGTGCAGGCGTGGTACGAGCGTCTCATGGCGCGCACGCCATATCGGCAGCATGTGATGATTCCGTTCGACGATCTGCGGGGCCGTCTCGCCTATTGAGAGATACCGATTGCCCTATCGCTCGGGCTGAAGCATCTCGCCGAGGTGCTCCTTCAGATAAGCATCGAATTCGCTGGCAAAGCGCTCCGCCACCTCGAGACGCACCTGGCTTGCCGAACGGATCATCTGGAAACCGGCATCGATGAAAATGCTGAAGGGGCGAAAGACGATACCCCGCCCCGCGAACTCGCTCGCCGATGCCGGATCGACCAAGACAATGCCCGCACCTTCGACCACCAAGGTGAGGGCCGTGTAGGAGAGCCTTGTTTCAAGCGCGGCAAGGCGCGGCACGCCGGCCAGCGCCAATTCAACCCGCATCGCAAACAATGTGCCGGGATCCAGGTTGATGACGCGTTCGCCGGCAAGATCGCCGGGTGCGATGACGGTCTTGCCGGCCAGAGGGTGGCGCGCCGGCAGAGCGACAAGCGCGGCGGCAGGATAGGCCTCGACGAGGAAGCCGCTCCTGTCCAGCGGTTCATCCGCATAGCCGATATCGGCCTGGCCGACAGCCACCGCCTCGATGACCATGGCGGAAGGCAGCGTATCCAGGGACACGTTCAGGCCCGGCTTATCGCGTAGGAAGCGGGCCAGGAAGCGCGGCAGCAGTCCATTGCCCAAAGCGGGCATGGCAGCAATCCGCAAGGTTCCGGCCGAATGCCGCCCGATCTCCTGGGCGAGCAAAGCGATCCGGTCCAGGCCGACGAAGGAGCGTTCCACCTCTCGCATCAGATCGATCGCCGCACGGGTCGGCCTGATCTGATTGCTCCTGCGCTCGAACAATGTGAGACCGGTGGCGCGCTCCAGATCGGCGATCAGGCGACTGACGGCCGGCTGCGTCACCGACATCAGCTCCGCCGCCAGGGTCATCCGGCCGGCACGCATGACGGCCCTGAAGGCCTCGACCTGTCTCAGATTGATCGGAAGAGCCATAACATCTGCTTATTCGCGAGCCCGGAATTCGAATTTGCGCGAATACAGCGGCGATGCAAGTCTGCGTCAACCGAGCAAGATGGAGAGAGCGCATGGGCGCCCAGTCGCTTCTGACTTCGCTGTATGGCTACAAGGCCTGGGCCGACGATCTCCTGCTGGATGCGATGATCGAGCTGGAGCGCGCCGGCCCGCCCTCTGATTTCGGCCCGGCGCTGCGCATTCTCAATCACGCTCACATCGTCGATCGCATCTTCATGGCGCATCTTCAGGGGTTCAGCCATGGCTATGACAACAACGAGCCAGATGATCTGCCGTCGCTGCAGCCTCTCTCCGCAGATATTCGCCGGACGGACAGAGCCTATATCGACTATGTCGCCGGCCTGTCGGCGGAGGAACTGCAGGCACCCATTCGTTTCAGGTTTACGGACGGACAGCCCGGACGCATGTCACGCGAGGAAATGCTGGCGCATGTCGTCACGCATGGCGGCTATCACCGCGGCGAGATCGGCCGCCTGCTGCCGCAGATCGCGCGGGCTGCCTCGGTGGACGTTTTCGCGGGTTACCTTCACCGGTTCGATCCGGACCGTCGAACCTAGCGGGGAGTCGGCGCATTCCCCCGATCACGACGGTCGATCGACATTCCGTCTCCTCGCCCATGGATAGTCGGCGTCAGGCCTTGCCAGCCCGTGCTCATTTCCCGTCGAGGAAACCCAGCAGCGCCGCATTGAACAAGGCCGGATCCTGCAGGAAGGCGAAATGGCTGGCATTGGGCAGGATCAGAAGGCCGGCGCCGGGAATGGTGGCGGCGATATATTCGGTATGCTCGCGCTTGATCGCCTCGTCATGATCGCCATCGACCACCAGCACCGGTGTCTTGATCGCCTTGAGCTGCACATCGGTCCAGCTTGGCTGTGTCGCCCACATCTGGCTGATCTGCCCGACAAAGGCCTCATACTCCTTCGGTGTTGGCGACAGCTTGGCATATTCCTTGCCGGCCCGTTCGATATAGGCGGCGAAGGTTGGATTCTTGTCGACTCCGTCCTTGACGCCTGACGTCACGGTGTTGGCCGCAAAGGCGAAGACCTTGTTGACACGATCGGGATGGCGGATGGCCAGATCGATACCGAGAATGGCACCGTCACTCCAACCGACGATGTCGGCTTGTCTGATCTTGAGCTTGTCGAGCAGGGCGACGACGTCGTCGGCCATCAGATCATAGCCGTAGGGCTTGGTGTCCCGGCTCGAGCGGCCATGGCCGCGGCTGTCGACGAGGATCACCTTATGACGGCGTGCCAGGGCCTTGGCCTGCAGGCCCCAATAGTCGGAATTGCCGAGGCCGCCATGCAGCAGCACGACCGGCGCTCCCTTGCCGAGGGTCGCGTAATAAAGCTTGATGCCGTTGATGTCGGCAAAGCTGCCTTTGGCGACGGGCGCCGGCGTCGGCGGCAGCGTCTCCCAGCGCTCAGCCGCCAGGACCGCGCCGAGCGAGGCGAAAACCAGGAAGCAGGCGGAAAAGGCGGCGAGGATGATGCGCATTGGAAGATCCATCGACTCGAAATCCGATCGAGTCGACGATTCATCATTTGGGCACCGGCGTCAAAGTCTATTGAAATTGTTAGCTATTATCGCGACGCATACCGATCCTGGCCTGCACCACCCCCGTCCGCATTCATCCCGAGCCAGCGATACCAGGCCTCGGCGCTGCCATTGAAGACGTTGAGGTCGATCTTCTCGCCCACGCCCTGCGAAAGGCCCGAGCCTGAATATTGCCAGAACACCCACTTTCTGCCCTCGAACACCTGGGAAGGATGGCGGGCGACGGAGCGCAGCCAGAACGGGTAATCGAGAAAAGCCCCTTCCAGATTGTCGTGGTAGAAGCCGGGCGCCGTGTAGATGATAGGCCTTTGGCCGTAATGTCTTTCGACAATGGTCAGGAAGGCCTGCATGTTATCGCGGATGTTGCTGGGCGAAGGTCGCCGCTTGCAGGCCGAATCCGCGTTCCATTCGACATCGAGCACCGGCGGCAGCGCTCCCGGGATGCGCGGCACGTTACGGATGAACCAGCGTGCCTGCTCGGCGCCGCTGCGGCACCAATAGAAGAAGTGATAGGCGCCGCGACGCAGGCCCGCCTCATGCGCGCCGCGCCAATTGCGCTTGAATAGGGGATCGAGATGGTCGCCACCGTCGGTGGCCTTGATGAAGACGAAATTGGCGCCCTGCTGGCGCAAGGTCTGCCAGTCGATGTCGCCCTGCCAGCGTGAGACGTCGACACCATGGACCGCGAAGGCCCGCGGCGAAGCCCTGCCGAAATTGATCGGCTTGGCATCGCGGAAGCGGCGGCCATAGATGCGTTCGCGCGGGCCCGACCTGACCATCGGCGCCGCCATGACCGCCGCCACCGGCTCGACGGGTAACGCGACTGGCCGCAGTGGCGGCTTGGAAATCGGCGGCGGCACCATGGCTACCGTGTCCGGCGGCACGCCCTCGGGCAGAGGCTGCTGGATCGGTTCCGGCTCCGGCGGTGCCGGAATGGAGGAAGCGACCGAGCCCGTGGTCTCCGGCGGCCGGATGGGCCGGTCAGGATCGCCGCTGATGGCACTGCAACTCGCAAGAGCGAGACAGGCGACGAGAATGGCTGGCAGGCCCAGTACGCGCATGGATACTCACGTCAACAAACGCCGGAACGATCGGCCCCAGTCCCCCCGGAAGCCGTAACGAAACGTTTGTGCGTAAATCGCCAACAAAGATTGAATCAAAAGGCAGAGCCGTTGATTTCGGGCCACAAGGCGCGCCATTCCCGAAATATGGTAACTTTTCGGCTAGCAATCATGGTTACCGCTGCGGCCTGTTTTGGGCCCCGTCCCGTCTCGGCCCATGCCGCCGTCGCAAGCGCCACCACGCGCCCGCAACACGCCGGCGTGCTTCACGCGGTTCGCATGACGAGAAGCCGAATTTCGGAGACAACGCATTTCACTTGCGGAAGAAACGCTCCGATTTGTCATTGCCGGGCGTGACCCGGCAATCCAGCCCTCGCGGCCGGTTGCGCGTGCGGCTTCTGGATAGCCGGGTCAAGCCCGGCTATGACATGGTCGTGCGAACTCGAAGACGCCTCGGCGAACTGCAATTGCGTACCGGAGGCCGGCTTATTCCGCGGCGGCCCGCAGCCGGAAGGGCAGGTCGAGCTTGCGCCACACCGCCACCAGCGCCTTCGTCAGTTCGGCGATCAAGGCTTCGTCATGGAAAGGCGTCGGCGTGATGCGCAGACGCTCGGTGCCGCGTGGCACGGTGGGGTAGTTGATCGGCTGGATATAGATGCCGTGCTCGGCGAGCAGCATGTCACTGGCGGCCTTGCAGCGTTCGGCATCGCCGACGATCACCGGCACGATATGGGTTTGCGAGATCGTCACCGGCAAGCCGGCATCCGCAAGCGCCGCCTTGGTGCGGGCCGCATTGGCCTGCTGGGCCGCGCGCTCGCTCTGCGAGGTCTTGAGGTGGCGGACCGAGGCCTGGGCCGCCGCCGCCACCGCCGGCGGCAGCGCCGAGGTGAAGATGAAGCCCGGCGCATGCGAGCGCACGGCATCGACGATGGGTGTGTTGGCGGCGATATAGCCGCCCAGCGTGCCGAAAGCCTTGGCGAGCGTGCCTTCGATCACGTCGACGCGTGCCATCTCGCCGTCACGCTCGGCGATGCCGCCGCCCCGCGCGCCATACATGCCGACGGCATGGACTTCGTCGAGATAGGTCATGGCGTTGTAGCGTTCGGCCAGATCGCAGATCCGCCCGATCGGCGCGATGTCGCCATCCATGGAATAGACGCTCTCGAAGGCGATCAGCTTGGGACGCTCCTTGCCGGCCTTGCGCAGGAGCTCCTCGAGATGATCGAGATCGTTGTGGCGGAAGATCACCTTCTCGCGGCCCGATTGCCGCACGCCCTCGATCATCGAATTGTGGTTGAGCTGGTCGGACAGGATCAGGCCGTCGGGCAGCAGCTTGCCGATGGTGGAGATGCCGGTCTGGTTGGACACATAGCCGGAGGTGAAGACGAGGGCCGCCAGCTTGCCGTGGAGATCGGCAAGCTCCTGCTCCAACATCACCACCTGATGGCTGTTGCCCGAGATGTTGCGCGTGCCGCCGGCACCGACGCCGAGTTGCTGGGCCGCCTCGACCATCGCCGCGATCGAGGCCGGATGCTGGCCCATGCCGAGATAGTCGTTGGAGCACCACACCACGATCTCGCGCGGACCATCGGGCGCATGCCAGAGGGCATGGGGAAAGCGCCCCGCGATCCGTTCGATGTCGGCGAAGACACGATAGCGCTTCTCGCGCCGGAGAGCGTCGACAGCCGTTTCGAAAATCGCAGTATAGTTCATCATTTCAACCCAAACTCGCCTTCGGCCGGCCCTGGCCGGCGATGGTCAATATCCGGCGACACCGGCCCCGAGAGATCGTTGCTCGCTTCGAATTCTTCCAATCTGGATCAGTCATAACCCGGATTTCGGGCCGATGCACCATGATGGACAGTAAAGACGGCGATTGGTCGCGGGTCCCTGCGCTTTCGCACGCAACGCAACCTCACGACGCAAAACTAAGGCAAAGGTGCCCGGCCGTCTTCCTCCGATTGCTGGAAAGTGCTTCCGGCAGGAGTGCGAACGGGTCGAGGACAAAGAAATATTTTCGACGCCCGATGGACGATTCACCCCCATCCTTATTAATGAAAGGAAACAAGATTTCCTGATGCACAGCGGCTACCCCGTGTTCCTCCCCGATATCGAGACCCGTGAAGCCCGCGAGAGGGATGGCGCCGCCGGGCCCCGCGCCCCGGCAAAACTCCGAGGGCCGGTGCGGCCATGAGGAACGAGGCTTCGCTGCGTCCTATCCTGATGTCGGGACTGGGGGTGACCTTCCTGGCCTTTCTCGACACCGGCATGAAAGTGATCTCGACCACCTATCCCCTCATGCAGGCCATCACCATGCGCTATGGCGCCGGGGCCGTGATCGCCTTGGCGATCTATCTCCTCTTCGCCAAGGGCTGGCCGAGTCCGGCCGCCTTCAGGCGCAACGGCCTGCGCGCCGTGGTGGTGCTGGCGACGGCGGCCTGCTTCTTCACGGCAATTTCGCGGCTGCCGCTGGTCGAGGCGATCACCCTCACCTTCCTCGCCCCGTTGCTGATGGCACTGCTGGGGCGCATCATCCTGAAGGAGCCGATCGCCGTGCGGGCGCTGGTCGCCATCCTGGTCGGCTTTGCCGGCGTGCTGGTGATCGCCCGTGGCCAGGAGGCCAGCCAGGCCCATGCCTTCGACGTGATCGGCCTGTTGGCCGCGCTCGGCTGCGCCTTCTTCTATGCCCTGTCGATGGTGCTGATGCGCCAGCAGTCGAGCCAGGATTCGACCCTGACCATCGTGATGCTCTCCAATTGTTTCGCCTTCCTGTTCGTATTGCCGGCCGGGCTGTGGCAATGGCAACCGGTCACGCTCGAGCATTGGGCGATCACGGCCACGGTGGGCCTGTTCGGCACATTCGGGCATCTGTGCCTCGCCTGGGCCTATGCGCGTGGCCATGCCGCGCGGCTCGGCATCATGGAATATACCGCCTTCGTCTGGGCGATGATCTTCGGCTACTACCTCTTCGCCGAAGTGCCGACGAACTGGACGCTCGCGGGCGCTACGCTGATCATGGCAGCCTGTCTCTTCGCCACCTTCAGCGCTCCGCGGGCCCGCCCGGCCTGAGGCCCGGCCGGGATTCGTCCCCCGTCCCATTCACCAAATTCACTTTGGTCGAAATTGTTTGCAGGGGCGCTCCTTGACAGTCCGCAGGGGGCTGACTAAATCCCGGTCAGTCGTTAGCACTCACCATTGCTGAGTGCTAACGGTCTATCATAAAATCCCTTCGATGTGGACCAAGGGGCCCCGCCCCTCGCACAAGAGGAAGACAACCATGAAGTTCCGTCCGCTCCACGACCGCGTGGTCGTCCAGCGCGTCGATGCCGAAGAAAAGACCAAGGGCGGCATCATCATCCCCGACACTGCCAAGGAAAAGCCCCAGGAGGGCAAGGTCATCGCCGTCGGCCCGGGTGGCCGCGACGAAGCCGGCAAGCTCACCCCCCTCGATGTCAAGGCTGGTGATCGCGTCCTGTTCGGCAAGTGGTCCGGCACCGAGATCAAGCTCGATGGTGAGGATTACCTCATCATGAAGGAATCCGACATCATGGGTATCGTTGCCTAATCGGCAGCTACCATTCTCCCCATTCATTCTGAGGACACCCACATGGCTGCCAAGGAAGTCAAATTCTCTACCGACGCGCGCGACAAGATGCTGCGCGGCGTCGACATTCTCGCCAATGCCGTCAAGGTCACGCTGGGCCCGAAGGGCCGCAATGTCGTGATCGAGAAGTCGTTCGGCGCGCCCCGCATCACCAAGGACGGCGTCACCGTCGCCAAGGAGATCGAGCTCGAGGACAAGTTCGAGAACATGGGCGCCCAGATGGTGCGCGAAGTGGCCTCGAAGTCCAACGACCCCGCCGGCGACGGCACCACCACCGCCACCGTGCTCGCCCAGGCCATCGTCCGCGAGGGCGCCAAGGCCGTGGCCGCCGGCATGAACCCGATGGACCTGAAGCGCGGCATCGACAAGGCTGTCGGCGTCGTCGTCGAGCAGATCAAGGCGTCCTCCAAGAAGGTCACCACCAACGGCGAAATCGCCCAGGTCGGCACCATCTCGGCCAACGGCGACCTCGAAGTCGGCGAAATGATCGCCAAGGCGATGGAAAAGGTCGGCAATGAAGGCGTCATCACGGTTGAAGAAGCCAAGACCGCCGAAACTGAACTCGACGTCGTCGAAGGCATGCAGTTCGACCGCGGCTACCTGTCGCCCTACTTCATCACCAACGCCGAGAAGATGATCGCGGACCTCGAGGATCCCTACATCCTCATCCACGAGAAGAAGCTCTCGGGCCTCCAGGCCATGCTGCCGGTGCTCGAAGCCGTCGTGCAGACCGGCAAGCCCCTGCTCATCGTCGCTGAAGACGTCGAAGGCGAAGCTCTCGCCACCCTCGTCGTCAACAAGCTGCGTGGCGGCCTGAAGATCGCTGCCGTCAAGGCTCCGGGCTTCGGCGATCGCCGCAAGGCCATGCTGGAAGACATCGCCATCCTCACGGGCGGCCAGGTGATCTCCGACGACCTCGGCATCAAGCTCGAGACCGTGACCCTCCAGATGCTCGGCCGCGCCAAGAAGGTGTCGATCGAGAAGGAGAAGACCACGATCGTCGACGGCGCCGGCAAGAAGAAGGACATCGAAGGCCGCGTCTCCCAGATCAAGGCTCAGATCGAAGAGACCACCTCCGACTACGACCGCGAGAAGCTCCAGGAGCGTCTGGCCAAGCTCGCCGGCGGCGTTGCCGTCATCCGCGTCGGTGGTTCCACCGAAGTGGAAGTCAAGGAGAAGAAGGATCGCGTTGACGACGCTCTGAACGCCACCCGCGCGGCCGTTCAGGAAGGCATCGTCCCCGGCGGCGGCACGGCTCTGCTCCGCGCCAAGGCTGCGGTCGCCAAGCTCTCCTCCGACAACTCCGACATCCGCGCCGGCATCAAGATCGTCGAGAAGGCTCTCGAAGCCCCGATCCGGCAGATCTGCGAGAACTCGGGCGTCGAAGGCTCGATCGTCGTCGGCAAGATCCTCGAGAACAAGTCGAAGACCTTCGGTTTCGACGCGCAGAACGAGGAATATGTCGACCTGCTCGAGAAGGGCATCGTCGATCCGGCCAAGGTCGTGCGCACCGCGCTGCAGGACGCCGCTTCGGTGGCTTCGCTCCTGATCACCACGGAAGCGATGATCGGCGAAGCGCCGAAGGACAAGGCCGCTGCGGCTCCGGCAATGCCGGGCGGTGGCATGGGCGGCATGGACTTCTAAGAAGTCCCTTCGCCCAAAAGCGAAACATGCTCAAGTCCGGCATGCCGGACTTGAGGGGGGGCATGGACTTCTAAGTCCGGTCTCCTCGTGAGAATCTCGAAGGGCGGTGCGCAAGCGCCGCCCTTTTTGTTTGCCTGGATCATGCTTGTCGAAGGGCGCCCTTGAACCGGGCCGCCAGAGCAATAAATCTGGAAGACGCCCGTCTCTTTCCAAGGTCTCCCAGCCCGGTCATTCGCGTTCTCGAGTGCCTGGCGTCCCAAGGGAATTGACCTCGCTGCTCTCCAATTGCATGAAGGCTCATGGAACATTCCAACGCCAGTTTTCTCCCCAGCCTTCTGCTTTTCCTCGGCGCCGCCGTCGTCGCGGTTCCCATCTTCAAGCGCATCGGCTTCGGCGCTATCCTCGGTTACCTGATCGCCGGCTTGGCGATCGGCCCTTCCGGCTTCGCGCTGTTCACCGATACCGTCACCATCCAGCATATCGGCGAGATCGGCATCGTCCTCCTGCTCTTCGTCATCGGGCTCGAGCTGCAGCTCTCGCGCCTGCTGGCGATGCGCAAGGATATTTTCGGCCTCGGCGGCCTGCAGCTCGTGGTCTGCGCCCTGGTGATCGGCGGCATCGCCCATGCACTCGGCCTGTCGGTGATGGGGGCGGCACTCACCGGAATTGCCCTTGCCCTCTCCGCCACCGCCATCGCCCTGCAGGTCCTGGGCGAGCGCGGCGAATTGCAGGCGCCCTATGGCCAGCGCAGCTTCGCGGTCCTGCTGTTCCAGGACATGTCGGTGGTGCCGATCCTGGCCTTGATCCCGCTTTTTGCTGTCGAAGCTACCCATGCGGCCAGTGAGGGCGGCGGCTGGACCCGCACCGGCATCATGATCGGCTCGATCGCCGTGGTGGTGCTGGCGGGGCGTTATCTGCTCAACCCGCTGTTCCGCATCCTCGCCACCACCGACGCCCGCGAGGTGATGACGGCCGCCGCCCTGCTTTTGGTGCTCGGCACTGCCCTCCTGATGCAGTGGGCCGGCATGTCGATGGCCCTTGGCGCCTTCCTCGCCGGCGTGCTGCTGGCCGAATCGAATTTCCGCCACGAGCTCGAGGCCGATATCGAGCCCTTCCGCGGGCTGCTGCTCGGCCTGTTCTTCATGAGCGTTGGCATGGACATCAATGGCGCCCTGGTGCTGCAGCACTGGCTGGCCCTGGTGGTGGCCGCCCTCGGCCTCATCCTGGTCAAGTCCGTCTCGGTCGCCGCCGTCTTCCGCCTCACCGGCTCCACCAAGCTCGATGCCATCCGCTCCGGCATCCTGCTCTCGCCGGCCGGCGAATTCGCTTTCGTGCTGATCCCGCTCGGACTGTCCTACGGCTTCCTCCAGGGCGAGCAGGCCGGTTTCGTCAAGGCATTGGCGGCCTTCACCATGCTGTTCGGCCCCTTGATCGCGGCCGGCTCCGAGCGACTGCTCACCCGCTTCGCCCCGGCCGAGTTGACCCGGGAGGAAGATTATTCCGACGCGCACGGCAAGGCTCTGGTCATCGGCTTCGGCCGCTTCGGCCAGGTCGTCTCGCAGGTCCTGCGCACCGCCGACATCGAGACGACCATCATCGACAAGGATGTCGAGATGATCGACGTCGCCGCCCGCTTCGGTGCCAAGGTCTATTTCGGTGATGGCGGCCGGCTGGACGTGCTGCGCGCGGCCGGTGCCGGCGAGGCCCGCGTGATCTGCGTTGCGATCGACGACCGCGCCACGGCGGTGAAGATCGTCGAGATGGTCAAGGCCGAGTTTCCGCTCACCGAGGTCTATTCCCGCGCCTATGACCGCCAGCACGTGCTGGCGCTGCTGAGTGCCGGCGTCGATTTCCACATGCGCGAGACCTATGAGAGCGCCCTCGCCTTCGGACGATCGACCCTGGAAGCCCTCGGTGTCGACAATGTCGAGGCCGAGGAGATCATCGAGGATGTGCGCGATCGCGACGCAAGGCGCATCGTGGCGCAGCAGCAGGGTGGCATCTATGCCGGCATGGACCTGGTCAATTCCAAGCGCCTGATGAAGCCCGAGCCGCTGGAGCGTCCCGACACCGTCGGCGTCACCCTGAACAAGGAAGCCATCGACGCAGCCGAGGAGGCGAAGGAAGACGAAGAGACCGGCTGACGCAGCTTCATCGCGCTAGAGTATGGTGCCGAAAGGTGGGTACCGGCTTTCGGCGAAGACGATGCATCAACAATCAATGACAGCGTCGTGACCGAGTCGGAGATCGGGCACGATGCCGTAGCCTGACGCCCATCGAAGCGCACAGTCAGGCGGCCAAGCCCATTGCCTTGGCCGCCATATGGGTATCGCAGAATTGCAGGAACTGCTTGATCCTGCCGTCGGCGATCTCCAACAAGTCCAGCGTCTCCGTATCGAAGCGCTGCCCGGTCGGCACGAACAGCATGGTGCCCTTGGCGTGGACGGCGATGCGATCGCCATCCACCAGGATGGCGTCGATCCGATAGTCCTTCCAGTCCCAGGCCTCCACCAATTGGCGCATCGCCTGCCGCAAATTGTCCTGCCCGCGGACCTTGGTCGTCAGGACACCTAGCACCTCATCGCCAGCGAGCCGGAAGCTCGGATCCGACCCGAAACATTGCATGATGCCGTCCAAATCGCCGGCACTGCGCCGCTCATAGGCCCGGCGCACCAGCTCTTCCACGCTTGCCCGATCGCTCATGACGTTTCCCTCCAGCCGCATCGCACCGCGCTGGAGAAGCCGGACGAGGCGGATACCGCTAGAATACGCCTGCGCCGGCATCGGCCAAAGCGGCACTTTCGGTGATGGGCGATCGACAAGCCGTCGCCCCATGGGCCCTTGAGCTGTTCAAAATTGTTTGTAGACTAACGATCTCAAACCATCGGGAGGAGCACAGCATGGCGCATGAGGAAGCTAGGGACGGCGGGGCCAATGACAAGCTCGTCATTCGCAATATCGGCCTCATCTTGAGCGGCGACATCGCCAATCCTATCCTCGACGCCGATACCATCGTAGCGGTCGGCGGCCGCATCGCCGCCATCGGCCGGGAGAAGGATATCGACCTTTCCGGTGCCACCCGCGTGATCGACGCCTCCGGCACCGCCGTCACCCCGGGCCTGATCGACAGCCATGTCCATCCCGTCGCCGGCGACTGGACGCCGCGGCAGAACCAGCTCGGCTGGATCGAATCCAACCTCCATGGCGGCGTCACCACCATGATCTCGGCCGGCGAGGTGCACACACCTGGGCGCCCCCGGGATGTCGTCGGTCTCAAGGCGATGGCGATCTACGCCCAGCGCACCTTCTCCGCCTTCCGGCCCAGCGGCGTGAAGATCCATGCCGGCGCACCGGTGATCGAACCCGACATGGTGGAGGACGACTTCAGGGAACTCGCCGCTGCCGGCGTGAAGCTGCTCGGCGAGGTCGGTCTCGGCGGTGTCAAGGACGGCCCCACCGCGCGCAGGATGGTGGGCTGGGCCCGCAAATACGGCATCCAGTCGACCATCCATACCGGCGGCCCCTCGATTCCGGGCTCCGGCCTGATCGACAAGGATGTCGTGCTGGAAGCCGATACCGATGTCGTCGGCCACATCAATGGCGGCCATACTGCTTTGCCGCTCGACCAGATCCGCTGCATCTGCGAGGGCTGCGGCCGTGGCCTGGAACTGGTGCATAACGGCAATGAACGGGCCGCCCTCTACACGCTGCGCACCGCGCGCGAGATGAACCAGCTCGAACGCGTCATCCTCGGCACGGACGCGCCGGCCGGATCGGGCGTGCAGCCGCTCGGCATCCTGCGCATGGTCTCGATGCTGTCCTCGCTCGGCGACGTGCCGGCCGAGATCGCCCTGTGCTTTGCCACCGGCAACACCGCCCGCATGCGCTCGCTCGACTGCGGATTGATCGAAGTGGGCCGGGCTGCGGATTTCGTGCTGATGGACAAGGCCCAGCATTCGGCGGGCAAGGACCTTCTGGACAGCATCCAGCTCGGCGACCTGCCTGGCATCGGCATGACGGTCATCGATGGCGTGGTGCGCACCCAGCGCAGCCGCAACACGCCGCCGGCGACGAAGATGCCGGTGATCGTCGGGCCCTGAGGGTCCGCGTCGCGCGCCGGCGGACGACCGAGGACCCTGTCACTGCCAGGAGGCACCAGTGATACGGCCCGCCTTAGGGTAACAGCGGCGCATCCGCATCAACAAGGGTGCCCGCAGTCACATAGGCGGTACGCAGGTACTGTGCTTGGCTGGAGGCCCGCGCGCCCTCGATGCCTGTATCCCCTTGCATCCCTGTTCCGGGGTCCCAGCGTGCCGTGTTCGCGCAGCGGATCAAGGACAGGAGAGAGCCTCATCGGCTCCAGGAGGGGTAAAATGAAGCATATCGGCACCATATTCGCCATGGCCGCGCTGCTGGTGGGCGCGGCGGGACCCGCCCTCGCGGCCGATCCGGAAAATTGCAAGGCGGTGCGGTTTTCCGATGTCGGCTGGACCGACATCACCTCGACCACCGCCATCGCCTCGGTCATGCTCAAGGGACTGGGCTATAGGCCCGAGACGACCGTGCTCTCCATTCCGGTCACCTATGCCTCGATGAAGGCCAAGGATATCGACGTCTACCTCGGCGACTGGCAACCGAGCATGGAGAACGACCGTAAGCCCTATCTGGAAGACAAGTCGATCGCGGTCATCGGCGCCAATCTGCCGGTGGGTGCGAAATACACCCTCGCCGTACCCGAATACACCTATGCCAAGGGACTGCACGACTTCGCCGACATCGCCAAGTTCCGGGACAGCCTGCAAGGCAAGATCTACGGCATCGAACCCGGCAACAACGGCAATCGCCTGGTGCAAGGCCTGATCGACGCGAACAAGAACGGCCTGAAGGGCTTCCAGGTCGTCGAATCCTCGGAGCAGGGCATGCTGGCCCAGCTCCAGGGTGCCGTTGCCCGCCAGGACGACATGGTCTTCTTGGCCTGGGCGCCGCATCCCATGAACGTCAACTTCAAGATCCGCTATCTTACCGGCGGCGACGACACCTTCGGGCCGGACTATGGCAAGGCCGTCGTCAATACCAATGTGCGTGCTGGCTGGGCCGAACAATGCCCGAATGCAGCCCGCTTCATCGCCAATCTGAAATTCACTGTGGAGCTGGAAAACCAGATGATGCAGATGATCACAGGCGACGGCTTGGACGGCCCGGCGGCGGCGGAAAAATACCTCAAGGGCAATCCCGGCGTGCTGGAAACCTGGCTCGCGGGAGTCACGACCTTCGATGGGCAGCCCGGCTTGCCGGCGATCCGCAAAAGCCTTGGCCTGTAAGGCCTGACCTCGGCGGGCGGGCGTCTTGCACCCGCCCTCTCAACCTTCACTTGACAGACTCCGGGACCTCGATAATTTATTAGTACACTAACAATTTCTCACTCCGCGAGGTGGGGATGTATCTGCGCCCCAGAACGGTGGACGAAGCCTGCGAGGCCCTCGCAGTTGAGCCGATGCGCATTCTCGCCGGCGGCACCGACATCTTCCCTGGCCTGGGCGACAGACCCCTGACCGGCGCCGTGCTCGACCTGTCCGCCATTGAAGGGCTGTCGGGCATCGAATTCGGTGTCGACCTCATCCGCATCGGCGCCCGTACGACCTGGTCGGCCATCGCCAGGGCTGCATTGCCGCCGGCTTTGCATGCTCTGCAGCAGGCCGCCCGCGAGGTCGGCGCCATCCAGATCCAGAATGCGGGAACCATAGCCGGCAATCTGTGCAATGCCTCGCCCGCCGCCGATGGCGTACCGCCTCTGCTCGCCCTCGATGCGCGCGTTGAACTGCGCTCGGCAAAAGGCACGCGCGAGCTGGCCCTGGCCGATTTCATCACGGGCTATCGCAGAACCGCCCGGCGCCCCGACGAATTGGTGAGTGCAGTCCTGGTGCCGCGCAGCATCGAGGCCGGCCGTTCGGCCTTCCTGAAGCTCGGGGCTCGCAAATATCTCGTCATCTCGATTGCGATGGTGGCCGTCATCATCGCTTGCGACGATGAAGGTAGAATCGTCGAGGCGCGTATCGCGGTCGGCGCCTGTTCGGAGGTCGCCCGACGCCTCACCGCTCTGGAGACGGCGCTCGTCGGCACGAAAGCGGGGCCTGGCCTCGGCGCGATGATCGAACCCGAGCATCTCGCAGGCCTTGCGCCGATCGACGACGTCAGGGCCAGTGCCGAGTATCGGCGTGATGCGGTAAGAACCTTGATTGCCCGAACGCTCGATGCGACCTTGCAATAGGGAGGGGTGGATGGACCAGAGGCTGCCCGGCTTCATGCTGAATGGCGAAACCGCCACCGTCGCGGCGGCGCCCGGCACCCGCCTGAGCCAGGTCCTGCGCGAAGGCTTCGGGCTGACGGGTACCAAGGTCGGCTGCGATGCCGGCGACTGCGGGGCCTGCACGGTCCTGCTCGACGGCGAGGCGGCCTGTTCCTGCCTGGTTGCCGCGGCGCAGATCGAGGGGCGCCGGGTCGACACCATCGAGGGGCTCACCCGCAGCAACCCTCTCACCGGGGCCTTGCAGGCCTCCTTCCTGCGGCACGGCGCGGCGCAGTGCGGCATCTGCACGCCCGCCATGCTCACGGCCGCCACGGCCTTGCTGCAGAGTGGAACCGAGGTGACGGAAGACAGCGTCGCCGATGCTCTCGGCGGCGTCCTCTGCCGCTGCACCGGCTATCGCAAGATCATCGCCGCCGTGCTGGCTGTGGCTGAAGGCCCTGCAACCGTCCTGCCTTCCACCCCCGAAAGCCCGGTCGGCTCGCGTATCGATCGTCTCGATGGCGCGGCCAAGGTGGAAGGGCGCGACATTTTCGGTGCCGACGAGACACCGCACGATGTCCTGGCCCTGCGTGCCATACGCAGCCCGCACCATCGGGCCGCCTTCGAGATCGGCAACGTCGACGCTTTCCTCGCCGCGCATCCCGGAATCGTCAGGGTCTTCACCGCCCGCGACGTGCCGGGCCGCAATTGCTACGGCGTCATTCCGGCCTTTGCCGATCAGCCGGTGTTCGCCAGTGGCGAAACCCGTTTCCGCGGCGAGGCAATTGCTGCCGTGGTGGGCGAGCCGGAAGCCATCCAGGCCCTCGACCTCTCGGCCTTCCCGGTCGACTGGACCCCGCTCACGGCCCTTGCGGCCATGGACGAGGCCCTCGCCTCGACCGATCTCCTCCATTCCGCCCGCCCCGAGAACGTCCTGACCCGAGGCCGCGTCGTGCGTGGTGACGCCGAAGCGGCGCTCGCCGCTGCCGATGCCGTGGTGGAGGGTGAGTTCGAGACCGGCTTCGTCGAGCACGCCTATATCGAACCGGAGGCCGGCTTTGCCCGCCGAGTGGGCGACCGGATCGAGATCCAGGCCTGCACGCAGGCGCCCTATATGGATCGCGACGACGTCGCCGGCCTGCTCGGCATCCCGCCGGAGAATGTGCGCATCATCCCCACCGCCGTGGGCGGCGGCTTCGGCTCCAAGCTCGACCTCTCAGTCCAGCCCTTCATCGCCGTCGCCGCCTGGCAGCTCGACCGTCCAGTTCGCATGGTCTATTCGCGCTCGGAATCGATCTCGACCACCACCAAGCGGCATCCGGCCCACATGAAGCTGCGGATCGGCGCCTCCGGGGACGGCAAGCTCACCGCCATGGATTTTTCCGGCGACTTCAACACCGGTGCCTATTCTTCCTGGGGGCCGACGGTGGCGAACCGCGTGCCGGTGCACGCCTCCGGCCCTTACTACATCCCGCATTATCGCGCCCTCGCCCGTGCCGTGCACACCCATCTGGTGCCGGCGGGCGCCTTTCGCGGCTTTGGCGTGCCGCAATCCTCGATCGCCCAGGAACAGCTCTATGACGCGCTTGCCGACAAGCTCGGCATCGACAGGCTGGAATTCCGCATTCTCAACGCCCTCACCAACGACCTGCCGACCGTGACGGGTCAGGTCCTCGGCAAGGGCGTCGGCATCAAGACGTGCCTCGAGGCCTTGCGAGATCCCTGGCGGCGAGCACGCGAGGAAGCCACCGCCTTCAATGGCAGCCAGCGCGGTTTCCTGCGACGCGGAGTGGGTGTTGCCGGCATGTGGTATGGCTGCGGCAACACGTCCCTGCCCAATCCGTCCACCATCCGGCTCGGGCTCAAGTCCGATGGGCGCCTGGCGCTGCACCAGGGCGCGGTCGATATCGGCCAGGGTTCCAATACGGCAATCACCCAGATCTGCGCACAGGCGCTCGGCGCCCCGGTGGAGGCCTTCGACCTCGTCTCCGCCGACACCGACCTGTCGCCCGATTGCGGCAAGACCTCGGCCTCGCGCCAGACCTTCGTCACCGGCAAGGCGGCGGAGCTCGCCGGGCGGGACCTGCGCGCGCAGATCCTGCGCCAGACCAATGCCGGCGAAACGGCCACCATCCGCTTCGGCGATGCCGTGCTGACGGTGGAGGACGGCGAAAGGGTGCGCACGCTCAGGCTGGCGGACCTGCCGGCCAACGATCTCGGCTATGCTCTTGCGACCGAACAGACCTTCGATCCGCCGACCAGCCCCCTCGACGCGGACGGCCAGGGCGAGCCCTACGCCCTCTACGGCTTCGGCGCCCATATGGCCGAAATCGAGGTCGATTGCGAGCTCGGCACCATCAAGGTCCTGAAGATCACCGCCACGCATGACGTCGGCCGCGCCATCAATCCCACCTTGGTGGAAGGCCAGATCGAAGGCGGCGTCGCCCAGGGCCTCGGCCTTGCCCTGATGGAGGAGTTCCATCCCGGCCGCGGCGAGAACCTGCACGATTATCTCATTCCCACCATCGGCGACGTGCCGCCGGTGGAGACGATCCTGATCGAGGACGCCTCACCCGTCGGCCCGTTCGGCGCCAAGGGCGTCGGCGAGCAGGCCCTCATTCCCACCGCGCCGGCCATCCTCAACGCGCTGCATGACGCGGCCGGGATCAGGCTGCGCCGGGTGCCGGCGACGCCGGACCGGGTCCGGGCCGCGATTTTGGAGCGCCGAGATTTGGACCGGCCCTGAAGCAGGATTTCCCGGGTGCGCGGGCATCTTGCCCGCTCTTGGAAACACCGTGCTTGCAGGGGAGGAAGAAGCGGACGGGACGTCCGCGCACCCGGGAACGCGTCAAATCACCGCTTGAACAGGCGGGCATCCGTCGGCGTGGGATCGCTGGGCAGCTGGGCCGCGCGGTGGCAGGCCTTGGCCTCCTCGATGAGCTGGTCGAGCAAGGCTGTGAACAGCACCGGCTTGGCCGCGGCCTCCCAGAGGAAATAGCCGAAGGAACCCGGGCAGGGATTGACCTCGTTGAGCCAGACTTCCCCGGTCCGTTCATTGGACAGGAAGTCGATCCGCGGCGCGCCAGTGCCGTTCACGGCATCGAAGGCCTCGCTCGCCCATTGCCGGATGGTGTTCTCCATGGCGGCCGGCAGTTCGGGATTGATGTCGCGCGTCAGCGACAGCATGCCCTGGCTCGAGGCGCCCGGCTGCTTGCCGCCGCCGGTCTTCTTGGAGCCGCCGGACATGTATTTGGTCTTGAAATCGAGCAGGTCGGTCTCGCGCTTGGGACGCTCGATGGCCGAGGTGACGATCTCGCCCTTCTCCCGGCGCACCGCGACGTTGTATTCGACCAGATTCTCGACGAAAGGCTCGATGATCGCGTGGGTGTCGAACTTGAAGATGCCGGGCAGCACCTGGCGCACGGTGTCGACGTCCTCGGCCCGGGCGACACCGATCGAGGAGCCCAGATGCGCCGGCTTGACGATCACAGGGAAGCTGATGTTCTTGAGAGAGGCTTCGAGGCCCGCCTTGTCGGGCACCAGGCCGGTCGCGGGGCGCGAGACCACCACGTCGGGCAGCATGCCGATACCGCGCCCGGCAAAGGCCCGCTTGGTGATGGCCTTGTCCATCAGGACGGCCGAAGCCAGGGTGCGAGCGCCGGTATAGGGCACGTTGGCCGTCTCGAACACGCCCTGCATCTGGCCGTCCTCGCCGATATTGCCATGGAAGGCGAGCAGGGCGACGTCGAACTCGATCGCCACGGGCTTCTTGGCGAAAAGTCCCGTCTTGCCGCGCGGAATCAGCAGCCCCTTGCCGGCCGACAAATCGAGGTCGACCCGCGTCAGCGCGCGCCGGGCCTCTTCGTCCGGAATGTAATTGGCACGGTTGCGCAGGGCATCGCCGGTGAACCAGGCACCATCCCCCGCGACATAGACGGGAAAACCTTCATATTTCGAGCTGTCGAGCGCGTTGAGCGCCTGCAGGCCTGAAACGATGGAGACGTCATGCTCCGGCGAGCGCCCACCGAACAGTACCGCGACGCGCGTTTTCGACATTGTGTTTCCTCATAGCGTTTTGCGATTTGGGTAAACCACCACGAATCGCAAAGACGCGTTCGAACCAAAGAGAGGGAGCAAAAGTGCATTTCCGCTTAAACGCGCTTTGCTCCGGAAATTGAACCGAATCGTTGGCTCGAAAATAAGATGCCGCACGCGGCGAGGCAAATTGGGATCCTGTTGCCGTTCCATGGAAATTCCGTGGCCATGTCGGCGGTAACGGGATCTTGGATGCGCGGGCTTGCCACGAAGCGCGCCATGAAGCACTTTGCGCGGCGATGGAGGCCCGCCACGATCGAATTCCGGTCGTGACATTCATGGAATGAACGCGCTTGCTCTACGGCTCGGCAGACGCTTCAGCGGAGGAACGATGTCGAATACCCTGTCCCAGATTCCATTGTTCCAGGCGTTGGACGAAGCCACGATCAAGGCCTTCGACGGCCGGGTGCGTTGGGCCAAGTTCGAAGAGAACGAGCTGGTCGTCGACTATGACGACAATTCCAACGACGTCTATTTCCTGATCTCCGGCAAGGTGCGCGTGCTCTACCGCACCATTACCGGCAAGGAAGTGATCCTGGCCGAGCTCGGCGGCGGCCAGTTCTTCGGGGAATTGTCGGCCATCGACGGCGTCGGGCGCTCGGCCAATGTGACCGCGCTCAACCGTTCGCAGATGTGCATCATCTCCGGCCCGGTGTTCATGGAGCTGCTCACCGAGAACGCCTCTGTCTGCAAGCAGATCCTGCAACTGCTCGCCAGCCGCGTGCGCGCGCTCAACACCAAGCTCGCCGAGCACTCCTTCCTGCAGACCAAGCACCGGCTCTATGCCGAGCTCATCCGCCTGTCCCAGCCCCGCGCAAGCCATCCCGGACAGCGCGTGCTCTCACCGCCGCCCTTCCACCACGACCTCGCCGCCCGCATCGGCTGCCGTCGCGAGGCCGTCTCCCGCGAGCTTTCGGCCCTGGAGAAGGAAGGCCTGGTCAGCAAGACACGCGGGGCTCTCGCGCTGGTCAACCCGGAGGAGCTCAACAAGCGGATTTCGGCAGCGCTGGCGGACTGACCGGGGGGCGGGTCTTCAGACCCGCCTTGCTCATTCGGTGAACACGGCGATTCCAGGCGGGTCTGAAGACCCGCCCCCCGTGGGGTGCCACCTGGGCCTGAAGCCGTTGCGGAGCGCTGCGACACTCGCCGGCGGCGTCAATATCCGTGCTGGCCGATCCTGCCATTGGGCCTCTTCCCAGCCCTCGGGAGACCAACGCAACACTTTGCCTTCGCGGCGTGTGAAGGCGTCTTCGCCATCGGTCCAGACGGCGCCGTCTGGGAGGCCTCGTGTTTCTGCTACCTGATGGTCGTTGAGGCGCTCGACATGGAGAATACGGTCCATGCCTCCAGCAGTCCGGTCTTCGCTCGGAAATGCCGCCTGATAGGCCTTCGCATCAGCACGGCGACACTCGAAACAGGGGCGATGGCCAGCGGCAAGGGCCGTCACTTCATCCAGGAAGAACAACTCGGTGTAGCCACTTCCTGCCGCCATTACCGATCGCCGCCAACCTTTGAAGCTGAGTTCGCAACATATCCAAGCCCTGGATGCCCAACGTCGACGCCCCAGTCGCTGATGATCATCATGGAGACGCCCACCACGATTACCCATCATTGTTCCACGCGCCGCTAAAGCGACGATATCTCCGAAAGGTGTCACTCGGTTCTGTAAGGGATGGCTCATGGCTTGGCGTTCCCTTCGGCATCGAAGGTCGCGAGATAGGCGATGACATCATCCACCGTCGCCTCGTCGCGGATGCCGGCGAAGGTCATCTTGGTACCGGGAACGGCGGCGGAAGGACGGGTGAGGAAGAGGCGCAGGGACGCTTCGTCCCAGGTCTTGCCCGAGGCCTTCATCGCTTGCGAATAGACATAGTCCGGCGAGGAGGCCGCCGGCCGGCCGACGATGCCGTTGAGTTGCGGCCCCACGACGTTCTTGGCGCCTTCGCCGACCCGGTGGCAGGCCGCGCAGCGGGCAAAACCGGCCTTGCCCTTCACGGCATCGCCGGCGAAGGCAGGCGATGCCAGAAGGAGAAGGGCGAGGGTCGCTGGGATCGCAGGCTTCCAGCCTGCTCTTGAAAATACCGAGCCTGCAGAGAGGGAAGAGCAGGCTGGAAGCCTGCGATCCCAGGAAGATATCGTCATTTCGCCAGCGCCTGCTCGCGGATCCGGGTGATCGTGGTCATCGGCGTGATCGCTTCCGGGTCCATGCGGCAATGCAGGATGGCCGGCTTGCCGGACGCCAGCGCCCGCTCGAAGGCCGGCCCGAATTCGGCGGCCGTCGTCACCGTCTCGCCATGCCCGCCAAAGGCGACGGCATAGGCGGCGAAATCCGGGTTCTTGAGCTTCGTCGCCGAGATGCGCCCCGGGAATTCGCGCTCCTGATGCATGCGGATGGTGCCGTACATGCCGTTGTCGACCACGACGACGATGATCGGCAGGTCGTACTGCACGGCGGTGGCGAATTCCTGGCCGTTCATCATGAAGCAGCCGTCACCGGCGAAGCAGACCACGGTCTTCGAACGGTCGAATGCCTTGGCGGCCACGGCAGCCGGCATGCCATAGCCCATCGAGCCCGATGTCGGCGCGAGCTGCGTACCATAGCGGCGGAAGCGCAGATAGCGCTGCACCCAGATGGCGTAGTTGCCGGCGCCGTTGCAGATCACAGCGTCCTCGGGCAAGCGGTCGCGCAGCCAGAGCAGGGCCTCGCCATACTGGAACGTGCCGGGGATCGGCTTGGGCTCGTCGGTCCAGTCATGGAAGTCCCGGTTCGCCTGGCGCGTCTCGGCCGACCAGGGCAGGCTGCCGGACGGCTGCAGACCGTCGAGGGCCGAGGCGAAGGCCTGAGCCGTGGCGTGGATCGCAAGGGTGGGCTGATAGACCCGCCCCAGTTCCTCGGCACCGGCATGGATGTGGACGAGTTTCTGGCGTGGGGTGGGAATGTCCACCAGCGAATAGGAGGAGGACGGCATTTCAGAAAGACGCCCGCCCGCCAGGATCAGGAGGTCGGCCTCCTTGATGCGCTGGGCCAGCTTGGGATTGGGCCCGATGCCGACATCGCCGGCATAATTGGGATGGTCGGCCGGAAACAGCATCTGGCGCCGGAACGAGGTGCCGACAGGCAGGTCGAAGCGCTCGGCGAAACGAACCAGGCTCGTCACCGCCTCATCAGACCAGCCCGAGCCGCCGACGATCAGCAGAGGCTTCCTGGCCTCGCCCAGCAGAGCTTCGAGGCGGGCCAACTCATCGCGGCCCGGCCAGGTCTGCGCCGGCTCGACATAGGCGGCATCGGCAACCGTGGCCGTTTCGACCAGCATGTCCTCCGGCAAGGCGACCACCACCGGCCCCGGACGGCCCTGCATGGCGACGCGGAAAGCGCGGGTAACCAGTTCGGGAATGCGTTCTGCCTTGTCGATCTCCACCACCCATTTGGCCATCGAGCCGAAGAAAGCCTTGTAGTCGACCTCCTGGAAAGCCTCGCGCTCGCGCATGCCGGTCTCGATCTGGCCGATGAAGAGAATCATCGGCGTGGAATCCTGCATGGCGATATGGACGCCATGAGAGGCATTGGTAGCGCCGGGCCCGCGCGTGACCATGCAGATGCCGGGCCGACCGGTGAGCTTGCCGACGGCTTCGGCCATCATCGCCGCTCCGCCTTCCTGGCGGCAGACAGTGACGTTGATCGGGGCATCATGCAGGGCATCGAGCACGGCAAGATAGGATTCGCCCGGCACGCAGAAGACCTGTTCGACGCCCTGCGCCACCAGCGCATCGACGATCAGGCGGCCACCATTGCGCGAAACTGACTCGGATTTGGGCTCTGTTTGGGACACCGGCATGGGCATTGGCACTCTCGGATGGGTCGCCTCTGTCATACGCCGAGGATCCGCTTGGTGGAACCGCCATTCTTCCGGGCAGCCTCGGCATCTTGCCATCGGTACCGGCGTCCTTGCGAAAGGCGCGCCTTGGAACCGTCGATCCCCGCGACCTCTTGCCGCGCAGCTTGCGGGACATTACATGCAACTCATGTTGTCGCCCGAACCCCTCAAGTTGCTTGCTTTCGATGGAGAGGACCTGGAGGTCATCTCCACCCATCTGCAGGATGCGGCCGTCGCGCCGGCAGAGATTGCCTGGTTGCCGCGTGAGAAGCGCTTCGCCCTGGTGATGGATCGCTATGACTGGTGCGGCGCCCAGAGCGGCGAACGCACGAGGCGCCGCTCGGGCCTGCATTTCGAGCGGGTTCTCGGGGTCAAGCACTCGCATTTCGAGCAGAACGCCAGCCAGAAGGCGGTGTTGCTGTCGATCTCCTTCGAGGTGAGCGACGATCCGGCGGGGCTGGTGACGCTTTATTTCGAGGGTGGCAGTGCCATTCGCCTCGAAGTGGAGTGCCTGGAAGCAGCGATGTCCGATCTCGGCCCGGCCTGGCCCTGCGGCTCCCCGCCACCCGCCCGGGTGTGAAGCTGGAGATTGCTACCGCATTGCATTCTCCCCTCAGCGCAAGTACTCACGCTTGCGCTGCCCCTCACCTTACCTCTCCCCGTAGGGACGGGGCGAGGGGACTTCAACGTCGAGTTCAATTCAAGAAGCTTTCATCTCGCTAGACGGTTGGGCGAGATGAAAGCTTTGAGAATCAGGCATGACGCTTGCGCCTCTTCGCCCCGTCCCTACGGGGAGAGGTAAGGTGAGGGGCAGCGTGACCTCTCAAGCAAAGCGCCTCGTTTCACGACTGTCCGCCGCACAAGGAAATGCCATGCCGGTTCGGCTCCACAGCACCCAGGCCGATTTCGCCGACGCCTTCGCCGCCCTCCTCGCCACCAAGCGCGAGATCTCGGAGGATGTCGATGCCTCCGTGCGCGCCATCATCGAGGATGTGGTGGCGCGCGGCGATGCGGCGGTGATCGACTACACCGCCCGCTTCGACCGCCTGACGCTCACGCCCGAGACCATGCGCGTCACCGCGGCGGAGATCGAGGCGGCGCAGGCCCAATGCGATGCCGGCGCGCTGGAGGCACTCGCATTGGCCGCCAGCCGCATCCGCACCTATCACGAGCGCCAGAAGCCTGTGGACACGCTGTTCAAGGATGCCATCGGCGTGGAACTCGGCTGGCGCTGGACGGCGATCGAGGCCGTCGGCCTCTACGTGCCGGGCGGCACGGCGGCCTACCCCTCCTCCGTCCTGATGAATGCCATTCCGGCCAAGGTCGCCGGCTGCCCACGCCTGGTGATGGTGGTGCCGAGCCCGGGCGGCGTCCTCAATCCGCTGGTGCTGGCGGCCGCCAAGCTCGCCGAGGTCGACGAGGTCTATCGCATCGGCGGCGCCCAGGCCGTCGCCGCCCTGGCCTACGGTACCCCCACCCTCGCACCCGTCGCCAAGATCACCGGGCCGGGCAATGCCTATGTGGCGGCCGCCAAGCGCCGCGTCTTCGGCCATGTCGGCATCGACATGATCGCCGGCCCTTCGGAAGTGCTGGTGATCGCCGACGACAGCGCCAATCCCGCTTGGATCGCCGCCGACCTGCTGGCCCAAGCCGAGCATGATACGGCCTCCCAGTCGATCCTGATCACCGACAGCGCCGCCCTGGCCGCTCAGGTGGAACACGAAGTGGAGGCCCAGCTCGCCACCCTGCCCCGCGCTGAGATTGCCGGAGCCAGCTGGCGCGACTATGGCGCCGTCATTACCCTGGCCTCGCTGGCCGAGGCCCCGCCACTGGCAGACCGCCTCGCTGCGGAGCATCTGGAGATCATCACCCGGGATGCCGAGGCTCTGGCGGCGCGTATCCGCAATGCCGGCGCCATTTTCCTTGGGCCGCACACGCCCGAGGCGATCGGCGACTATGTCGGCGGCTCCAACCACGTGCTGCCGACGGCCCGCTCGGCCAAGTTCTCCTCGGGCCTGGGCGTGCTCGACTTCATGAAGCGTACCTCCATCCTCAAATGCGGGCCCGAGCAGCTTGCAGCCATAGGTCCGGCGGCGATCGCGCTCGGCGAGGCGGAGGGCCTTGCCGCCCATGCCCGTTCGGTCTCGATCCGCAGCAACCGGCTTTAAGGCGCAAAAGCACGGAGTGGCGACCTCCCAACTCCATCAAGCGATGGAACGAGGTCGACATTCCCCGATATGAAGCAACGTTCCGTTTCAACGAGCTTTGCTCTATGAGAGCCGAGGCAGAGTCTCTCGATGTCGCCTGCGGATAGGCAACATCGAGAAACTCTGCAAGTGTTTGAGATGTTGCAGGTTCTCCTTGATCGAGCCCCCGGCTCAATCAAGGAGAATCTGCTTAGGCACCATGCTATGAGATGTTATGGACAATGAGGAATTCAGCCCCACCTGCCGATTGATCGCCGTTCATCTCGATGAGCGCAGCATCGGGCGCGGCAGCCAGGATCAAGAACATGAGCGGCGGGTCGCCGCCTATGACCTCATCGAGGAGAATGTGTTCTCGCCGGTCGGCTATGATGCCGGCCCCTACGGACTGCATATATCCCTGCAGGATGGCCGCCTCGTCCTGGACATCCGCGATGCCGACAGCCAACCGGTGGTGGTGCATATCCTCTCGCTTACGCCGCTCAGGCGCGTGGTACGCGACTATTTCACCATCTGCGACAGCTATTACGCGGCCATCCGCAGCGCCACGCCCTCCCAGATCGAGACGATCGACATGGCCCGCCGCGGCCTGCACAATGAGGGTTCGGAAATCCTGCGCGAAAGGCTGGCCGGCAAGATCGGGCTCGATCTATCCACCGCCAGGCGGCTGTTCACCCTCGTCTCTGCGCTCTACTGGAAAGGCTGAGGCGTGAAGGAGGGCCGCCGTCCACAGTCGGTCCTGTTCGCCTGCGCGCACAATGTCGTCCGCTCGCCCATGGCGGAGGCGATCGGGCGCTATTATTTCGGTCGCTCCATCTTTTTCGGCTCGGCGGGCGTGCGCCCGGGCGAGCCGGATCCTTTCGTCGCCGCCGCGCTGGACGAGATCGGCATTTCGCTCGGCAAGCACCGCCCCCAGAGCTTCGAGGATCTGGAAGAACTGGAAGGACTGAACTTCGACCTGATCATCACCCTCGCCCCGCAGGCCCACCACAAGGCGCTCGACCTCACGCGCACCCTGGCCGCCGACGTCGAATATTGGCCGACCCCGGACCCCAGCCTCGTCAGCGGCAACCGCGAGCAGAAGCTCGACGCCTACCGCGCCCTGCGTGAAAGCCTGATCGACAAGATCACCGAGAGATTGGGCTGAGACCACTACTGTCATACCGACGTAGGCCTGTTCCGGCGGATACAGTCCGAAGACGGCGAACATCTTTCTCTCCAGGCCGTGTATCCTGTATAAGCCGCGTTGCGATTTTTCAGCTCCGCCTCTATCGTGCGCGGCAATGAACCGGAGGATTTGATGCGCGTTCTGCGTTCCCTTGCCCTTGCCGCCCTGTCGGCCGTGACCCTGACGAGTTGTTCGATGTTCGGCTCGGTGCCGCCGAACAATGTGCCGCCGACTCTGCCCAAGCCCATGGACAGCAAGGCCTCCCGTCCCTTCCCGATGAACCGCACCTTTGCGGCAATCTCCTACAAGGATCAGACCTTCAAGGACGACCGGCCGACCATCCTGGTCTCGGACAGCTATCGCGGCACGGGCTTCTCGGCCTGCAACAACTGGTCGGCCACCATCATTCCGCGCGCCGATCAGCGCATGGCCATCGGCCCGGTGGCCATCAGCAAGCGCAAATGCGCCGACCGCCTGATGCACAACGAGCAGGTCTTCCTGTTCGTGATGCGCACCTCGACCGACTGGTCCTATGACGGCTACACGCTGACCCTGCGTGGCCCCTATGGCGAGATGAAATTCCAGCCGGCAGCGTAAGAACAGGCTTGGGGTAGAATTGAAAAGGCCGGTCCGCAAGAGACCGGCCTTTTTGCGTTGCGATGGAAGCAACGTTACCTCACGCCACAGCCGTGGGTTCGGAATGAGTCATCCTGCCGCTGGTATCCAGCGACGCCTCGAAGGCCCGCAGACGTTTGTGGATGGACAGCAATTCGACGATGGTCGTCCACGAATTCACCAGAAACTGGAAGGAATTGGCGACACTGTTGAAGGCACCGGCGATTTGCTGATAAAGGCCAAGCGTAAGGGCGCCAGCCGCAAAAGACGGAATCATCAGGAAGATCCCAAAGACATTGTCGGCCTGCAGATAAAGTGACCTCGCCGTATTGAAATAGGTGTAGTGCAGATAGATCCTGAAATAGTTCTTCCTTACATTGGCGAACAATTCCTGAACCGTAATGGGCCCAGCCCGGTCGACGTGATCCTCGCCATAGACCAGTTCCTTACGATAGGCCGCTTCCACCTTCTGATTGAGGAATTGCAGCCCCGGCAGCTTGATGCCGATCACGCTCAGTAGCACCGTCCCGAACACGGCCCATAGGATCGCCGCCACGACCAGGGGTTGGGGGATGACGCCGACCACCGGCAAGGCAACGATATGCCGCGACAGGGACGACAGGAGTGGCAGGAATGCCACCAGCGTCATCACGGAACTCACCAGAGAAATGCCGAGCGATTCAACGATGGTGGAGAACCGCATCGTGTCCTCTTGGACACGCTGGGCAGCGCCCTCGATGGAACGCAGCCTGGTCCAATTGTCCATGTAGAAATCGTTCATCGCCGTGCGCCACCTGAAGACATAGTGGTTCGTCACGAACGAGGTGAGCACAAAGGCAGCAACGGCAACCAATGCGATAACCAGGAATGTCAATAATCCAAGATACAATTCGGACGCGGATACGGAGTTTGGCGCAGAAAGCGCCTTCTGGATGAGATTGAAATAGGGTCCCCTCCAATTATTGATCACAACGCTGACCTGGACGCCGAAATAAGTCACGAAGATCAGAAAACCGGATACGAGAATAGACCAGTTCTGCCAGCGGTGCGGGCTTAAAACGGCCCAAAATCCATAGAAGACGACCAGAAACACGGTGAAATAGATATAGAACCAAAGAAAGGAATTGGTCCAGAAATAGGACAGGTCGACCACGTCGCCATCGCCCTCGCTGGCAGGCAGTCCAATATATTGGCCCCACCCTCTCGCACCTCCATACCAGAGCAGTATTGCGGCAAGCAGCCAGAGGCAGGCCGTCAAAAAGAAGACCTTTGGTTTTGGGAAGAAGGAGGTGAACACCTAGAGAGTTCCTTTGTGTGCGAGCGCAATGGCGCCCTTGTGGTTCTTGCACCAGCAACCTGACTTATGGCGCTGCTCATCTGTCATGTCATGGGACGGAAGGAAGCCAGATGAAGCAGCCGAATTCTTCGGGCCAAGACGGCGCCTGGGCCTTAAAGCGAGAAGGAAAAGACATCGTCATCGTGCCCCGAACTCCGCCAGCGGACGTTCTTCGACATGCGCAGCCTTCTCATCGGGTACGACCGCCAGACGGCGATCATGCAATCCGGCAAGCGAGGAGCGGTGCCCGATCGAAACGATCGTGGTATCGGGCAAGGCTTGACGAAGCAGGCCGTAGAGCTCGGTCTCGCTTTTTTCGTCGAGCGCGGAGGTCGCCTCGTCCAGCAGCAGCCAGGCAGGCCGGCGCAGGATAGCGCGCGCCAAAGCGATGCGCTGCTTTTCCCCGCCTGAGAGGGCATTGTCCCATTTGTCGTCGGCGTCGAGGCGATCGGCGAGTTCGCCGAGGCCGACCTGCTCCAGCACGTCGTGGTACTGTTTCTCCTCGAAGGCCTCCTCGCCGAGAGGATAGGCAAGCGCAGCACGCAACGATCCGAGCGGGAAATAGGGCTGCTGCGGCAGGAGCATGACGTCGTCCGTCTGTGGCAGCGCAATGGTGCCCCTGCCATAGGGCCAAATGCCGGCGATGGCACGGAACAAGGTGGTCTTGCCGGAGCCCGACGGCCCGGTCACCAGCGTACGTACCCCCTTGGGCAAGCTGAAGTCCGCCTTGTCCAGAAGGATCGCGCCGTTCGGCAGGGCAACGTCGACATCCCGGCCATCGATGGCCGTTTGCCTCGTTTGCGGCAGGGCATGCACGCCGTCATCGCGAGCTGCGTTGGCCTTGGCGATGGCGGAGTCGAATCCGGTGAGACGGTCGATGGTTGCCTTGTAGGCTGCCAGCGTGGCGTAGGACGTCACGAAGAAGGAGAAGGCGGGAATGATGTTGCCGAAAGCGTCGGCGGTCTGCATCAGCGTGCCCGACTTCATGCTCTCATTGGCGAAATAAGCGGGTGCGAGCAGGAAAAACGGCAGGACGAGGTTGAACTGGCCATAGGCGAAGGTGAGCGAACCGAGTTTGATCTGCCTCACCAGCAGGGCGAAGCGCATGCCGTAGACGGCCGCAAAGCGGGCCAGCAAGCCCTTCTTCTCGACGTCCTCGCCATGCAAGAGCGCGATCTGCTCGTCATTCTCACGCACACGCACGAGATTGTAGCGGAAATCGGCTTCGAGCTTCTGGACCCTGAAGTTGATCGGCACCAAAGGACGGCCGATGAGGTGCGAGAGATAGGTGAAGAGCACGGCCCAGGCCAGGAGCATCCACACCAGATAGCCTGGGATCTTGCTGAGGTCGAAGCCACCAAGCTGGTAGGGAAACTCGGCCGAGATGCCCCATAATATGCTGACGAAAGCATAGATGCTGAGGAGCTGCGAGAAGATACCGGTATAATTGTCGTAGGAAGACAGCGTAAAGTCACGGACGTCTTCGGCGATGCGCTGGTCGGGGTTGTCGGTCTTGTTGCCGGCCAGCGATAACCGGTAGTGAACCTTGTCCGACAGCCAATCATTGACATAGCGCTGCGACAGCCAATTGCGCCAGCGCAACACGGCATAGCCGTTAACATAGGAATCGAGCACGCCCCGAAGCACCCAGAAGGTGGCGAGGCTGCCGAACACCCCCATTTCCGTCCAGAAGGCCGCTGCCGCCTTGTCCTGAATCGCGGTGTAGAAACGATTCTGCCAGAAATTGAACAGGACGTTCAGATAGACCAGCAACACGTTGATGACGACGACGAAGCCGAGCAGACCAAGGGCCACCGTCCGCTCGCGCATCGGCCACTTGCCGAGAAAACCCAGATTGAGCTCAGTCCGGTCCTCAGCTTCGAAATAGGGATTGACGAGATCGACGATGCGGCGAAGCACCGGCACGAAATAGATCAGGTAATGCAGCAAAGCGAGAATGCTGGCGACAATGGCAGCGTTGGCGGGCGGCAGAAAGGCCTGGATCCCTTCCGGCAGCCAACCGGCCTCGTTCAAGGCCGTGACGGCACCCAGAATGAGAAAGGCGAAGGCAAACAGCCCCACCAGGAAGCGCAGAACTGTCGGAATGCGGGCGGCAAGGAACAAGACGGCCGTGAGCACGAGGGAGGCCAAGGGCAGATACAGGGGCACCGGGCCGATGATGGAACCTGCGGCAAAACCAATCGTGGAAACAGCACTAAGACCCGCGAGGAGTCGGATCATGAAGACGGCCTTTCAGAAATACGCCATCGGCCAGGCGAGGAATCCATTGCCTTCGACCATGCGGAATTAAGGTTAATACAACCCTCTCGTCCGCCCCCAAGCGACGGGATATTGAACATCCTTTGCCGCCATCTCAAATGATCAAATGGTAAGGTGGTTCAGCACTTCGTGAAGTGCCCGCTTCGGCACACGAGGCTGCGGCCAATAAAAAAGACGCGCCGGAGCGCGCCTCTGAATGGGATTGGGTGAGAGGACTTTCCGGTCATGCGATCCGGACAGGCTCTCCATTCTTGTTATCGTCGATGGCCTTCACGCGAACCGGTAACCCCTCCGCCTGAAGATGCTTGTCGGGGTTACACAGCCTTGAGATTGCCGGCTGCCGCCTTGCCCGTCTTGCGATCCGTCAGGATCTCGTAACCGATCTTCTGGCCTTCACGCAGTTCGGGCAGACCGGCACGCTCGACGGCGGTGATGTGCACGAACACGTCGCGGCCACCGTCATCGGGCTGAATAAAGCCGTAACCCTTCTGGGTGTTGAACCATTTTACGGTTCCCGTGCTCATAGATAGTCCTTTACTTCGTTCCAAAGCATGGACGTCCCACGGAAATCCGTGCTCCGCCCGGTTTTGCGAAATTTGGGGAGGGTGTCCTGAACGTGCGCCGTGCTCGAGCATGGACGCACCGGCCCAGTCGTCCGGCCAAATGACGCTAAATCGATAACACAGGTTTGTCGAAATTCACAAGGGCGTGGCCCCAGTAGGCTTAAGAGGGGGAAAGATCACAGTTCTGCCATTCCCAGCTGCCACGGCTTGGTCTAGAGGCTGTGCCATCTTTTTTCTTTCGCCCCGTCAGTGGAACCGTGCCCGGTATGACCGCCCTTTTGCGCCCCGCCCTTGTCCTGCTTGCTCTTTGCGCCGGCACGCCCGCTCTCGCCGACAGCGCCGACAGGGATTGCTCGAAAGGAGCGGCCGAGCAGCGCATTCCCGCGTGCACGCAATTGCTCGACCGGAAACTGGCCAAATCGACCCGGGCATTGGTGTATTTCCGGCGCGGGCAGGCCTATGCGGAAAACAGCGACGATGGCAAGGCAGTGGCGGATTTCAGCGCGGCACTCGACTTGCGGCCGCGTGATGCCGCCAGCCTGACCGCGCGGGCAGACGCCCAGTCCCGCCTCGGCGAGATGGATGCCGCACTGGCCGACTATGCCGCCGTGATCGCCGTCAATAAGCGCTCGGCGCTCCCGCTGGTCAATCGGGGCTTCGCGTTGCTCCAGTTCGATCGCAACGAGGAGGCGATCAAGGATTTCGATGCGGCCATCGCCCTCAACGGACGCGAGGAAGAGGCCTATAAAGGCCGTGGCGATGCCCATCGTGCCCTCGAGGAGCATATGGCCGCCATCGACGACTACACGCAGGCCATCCGGCTCGACAAGACCTACAAGAACGCTTTCTACGCCAGGGCCCGCTCTCTCATCGAGATGAAGGACTATACCCGCGCCCTGGAAGACCTGCAGAAGGCGCTCGACCTCGACAGCGATTTCGATTCCGCCTATTTCAGCCGCGCTTTCGTGCAATGGCAGCTCGGCGACACCGAAGCCGCCATCGCCGACTATACCAAGGCGCTCGCGCTCGATACCAATTTCCCGTCCGCCCGCCTGGAACGCGGACAGCTCTTTGCTGCCCTGCATCGCTATGACGAGGCGATGGCCGATTATGACGAGACCATCCGCGAACAGCCCAGCAGCGACCAGGCCTATGTCTCGCGCGGCATCATCTGGCGCGAACTCGGGGACTACGACAATGCCCTCGCGGACCTTGCCAAGGCGCTGGAACTCACCAAGGACAAGCCCGATACCCTCAACGAACGGGCCCTGACCTATCTCGCCGCCGATCGCTATGACGAGGCGCTGCGCGATGCCGACGCCGCCATCGCCGCCGATAGCCACGTGACCGACTATTTCGTCACACGCGCACGCATCCATGAGAGCCGGGGCGAGCGAGACGATGCCATCGCCGATTTCAACAAGGCGCTGGAACTAGACCCCGCCAACAAGCCGGCCAAGGGCGGCCTGTCGCGGCTCGGCGCCAAGCCGTAAATCCGGCAAGAGCGGACCTCTCGTCCCCTCCTGGAAGCGCCGGACTTGTGGGAAAGCAAGAGGCGGACGGGACGTCCGCGGTCCCAGCCTTGGCGGTTGCAGCGCAAACCTTGCCGAGGTCACGCAGGAAACGGCGCGGCTGGGACCGCGGACATCTTGTCCGCCTCTTGCGCTCCTCAGATCTTCTCCAACCAATCGACCAGGCGCTGGGTGGCGACCTGGAGCTGCTCGGGGCTGCGCAAATAGCACAGCCGCATGAAGCCCTCGCCGCCCGCCCCGAAGGCCGTGCCGGGCGCGAGGCCGACATTGGCCTGGTCGACGATTTCGAGTCCCAGGCGGCGCACATCCGGTTTCCCCTCGACGGAGAAGAACAGATAGAAGGCGCCGCTCGCCGGGGCGAAGCGCACCTTGCCGGTGGCACTCAGGCCGCTGATGACGATGTCGCGGCCCTGGCGGGCACGGGCGATCTGATGCTCGACGAAGCTCTCGCCCCGCTCCAGCGCCGCGATGCCGGCACGCTGCAGGAAGGTGGCGACTCCCGAGGTGGAATATTGGATGAGGTTCTCGATGGTCTGCCCGAGCTTGGGCGGCGCTTCGATCCAGCCAATGCGCCAGCCGGTCATCGCCCAGTTCTTCGAAAAGGTGTCGGTGAAGATGATGCGATCCTCCGGCGTACGGATGTCGCGGAAGGAAGGGGCGCGCCCGCCGGCATAGTGGAAGCGGGTATAGATCTCGTCGGCGAAGATCCACAACCCGTGCCGGCGCGCCAGATCGAGCACGAAGGCGATATCCTCCGCGGTGGCGACCCAGCCGGTGGGATTGGACGGCGAATTGATGAAGATGCCGCGGGTGCGCGGCGTGATGGCATCGGCGAGGCGCTGGAAATCGAGCTTCCAGCCCTGCTCGGTGAAGATCTGGGGCACCATCACCGGCTTGGCGCCGGCCACGCCGATGGCCGCCGCGAAATTCGGCCAGGCCGGTGTCGGCACGATCACTTCGTCGCCCACGCCGGCGATCAGGCGAACCGCCGTCTGGATCGCGTGCATGCCGGACTGGGTGACGAAGAAGCGATCGGCCGAGAATGGCTTGCCGAAAAGACTGGTGTGGTACCGCGCCAAGGCTTCGCGTAGATCGGGGATGCCGCGCTGCCAGGTATAGAAGGTTTCGCCGGCCGCCAGCGACCGTGTCGCCGCCTCGGTGATGAAAGCCGGCGTCGGCACGTCGCCCTCGCCGGCCCAGAGCGGGATCATGCCCTGGCGCGTACGCCCGTAATTCATCACCTCGACGATGCCGCTTTCCGGCGCGCCGAGCGCTTCCGGCCTGAGGCCATCGAGGAAGGAGGGGGCGGCGGGAATCGTCTCGACGGCGGCAGTCACGGCATCATCCTTGCAATGGGAATGCCGGACCTTATGACATCCGTGCGAGCGGCAGAAACCAAAACTTGGAATGGTTTCCATCGCCGGCATGCATGAATGCAAGCAGCCTCTCCGCCTTGCGGAAAAGGCCGCCGCATAATGAGCTTATCGTCTGGCGAGCAGGTCGCGGATTTCCGTCAGCAGCTGGATATCGGCCGGCGGAGGAGGAGGCGCCTCAGGGGCTGCCTCGGCCGCAGGCTTCAGATTCTTGACGCGGTTGATGCCTTTCACCACCAGGAAGAGCACGAAGGCGATGATCAGGAACTTGACGGTGACGGTAATGAACTTGCCATAGGCGAAGACGGCACCGGCCTTACGGGCATCATCGAGCGAGACGCCCTCGGGGACCTTGGAACTCAGGCCGACATACATGTTCGAGAAATCGAGCCCGCCCGTGATTGCGCCGATGATCGGCATGATGATGTCATCAACCAATGACGCGACGATCAGACCGAACGCTGCACCGATGATCACACCGATGGCGAGATCGACGACATTGCCCTTAAGGGCAAATTCCTTGAATTCCTTGAGCATGGAGCCTCCGCTTGTGGCGTAACTGGATCGACGTCAACGCAACCGACATCTTGCGTCGGCCCCTGATCATACCAGCGCCCGCCCCAAGATCCGTCACTATAGAGAGGTAACAATTACCTCCGACGACTGGAGATGCAAGCGGCCGCTAGGTCGGGCGTTCCAGTTCAAACGTGCTTTCCACTACGGAATAGTCCCGATAGCCCAGGCGCGAGACCACGCGCATCGCAGCGGTATCGACGCGGCCGTCGCGAATGAAGCGGTCATCGACATGGATGCCGACCACCTCGCCGCACACGAGCCAGGCGTCGCTCGGCGCGCCCTCCGCGTCGACGAGATGGATCGTCTGGGTCCAGCGGCACTCCAATGCGGCGGCGGCACGCGCCACGCGCGGCGGTTTCACCAGGCGCGAGGGCGCGGCTTCGAGCCGGGCGTACTCCATTTCGTTCTGGCCGCGCGGCAACCTCGCGGAGGTGGCGTTCATCGCGTCGATCAAATCCTCGGTGACGAGATTGCAGACAAATTCACGCGTCTCCTCGGCGAAGACGACGCTGTCCTTGCGGCCATCTGCGGCGAAGCCGACCAGATGTGGCCGCGACTGGAAGGCGTTAAAGAAGGAGAACGGCGCCAGATTGATGGCTCCGGCCGCCGACATCGTGGTGATCCAGCCGATCGGGCGCGGCGTCACCAGGGCCTTGAACGGATCATGGGGCAGGCCGTGGTCGCCCTTGCGCGGCTCGTAGAACATCGCCTCAAACCTCCAGCGTCTGGCCGAGCCGCTTGAGGAAGCTGGCACAGGCCTCGAGCTCGGACAGGGCGATCCATTCATCGGCGCCATGCGCCTGCTTGATCGAGCCCGGACCGCAGATCACGGTGGGAATGCCGGCGAGTTGAAAATGACCGGCCTCGGTGCCGTAGGAAACGGCCTGGGTATGGTTGCGCCCGGCAAGGCGCAGGGCCAGCGTCTCGGCATAGGAACCGGGCTCGGGCGAGAGCGCCGGCACGGCCACGTCGAGTTCGGTCACGATATCCGCCTCGGGTGCGTTGCGCCTCAGCCGTGGCAGCACGACTTCCTGGCTGAAGGCACGGATCCGGTCCGGTACGAACTCCACCGGCAGGGAGGGCAGGCCGCGGCATTCCCAGACGATGCGCGCCTCGTCCGGCACGATGTTGATGGCCTTGCCGGCCTGGATGAGGCCGGCCTGCACCGTGGAATAGCCCGGCTCGAACCGACCCGAGGGATCGCCCGCCGCCTGCAGCTCGTCGGCGATATCGTCGAGATGGCTGATGATGCGGGCGGCCGCATGCAGGGCGTTGGCGCCGAGGGCCGGCATGGCCGAATGGGCTGGGCGGCCGGTGATGCGCGTAAGGTAGCCGGCGAGCGATTTCTGCGCATCGACCACCTCCATCAGCGTCGGTTCTCCGACGATGCAGGCGCGCGGCAAAGGCAAGTCCTGGCCGAAGCGGGCAATCATGTCGAGGCTGCCGAGGCAGGAGATTTCCTCGTCATAGGAGATGGCGATATGAATAGGCGCCTTGAGTTTCATCGCCAGGAAGTCGGGCACAAGGGCAAGCGCAGTGGCAACGAAGCCCTTCATGTCGCAGGTGCCGCGGCCATAAAGGCGATCGCCCTCCAGTCGCGCCTCGAAGGCCGGCGCCGTCCAGGCCTGGCCCTCCACCGGCACCACGTCGACATGGCCGGAGAGCACCACCCCCGGCCGATCGGTTGGGCCGATGGTGGCAAGCAGAGCAGCCTTGTCGCCGGCGGCATTGGGCAGGCGGATGCTGTCGACGCCATGTCCGGCCAGGTAATCGGCAACGAAATCGATCAGCGCCAGATTGGAGCGGGAACTGACCGTATCGAAGGAGACCAGCTTGGCGGTGAGTTCGGCAGGGGTATAACGTGCGGGCATGAGATTTCCGGGTGCGCGGGCATCCTGCCCGCTCTTGAAAACGGCGCGAGCAAGGAAAGGAAGAGCGGGCAAGAGGCCCGCGCTCCCAGGATCAGGCGTTCACCAGTTCTTCCGTCTCGGCCTTGTCGAACTCGTAGCGGGCGTTGCAGAACTCGCAGGTCACCGTGATCGACCCGTCGTCGGCGACCATGTCTCGGCGATCGGTTTGCGAGAAATTGCGCAGCATGGTGGTGACGGCCTCGCGCGAGCAGCGGCATTTCTCGATGATGGCCGAGCTCTCGAACACTCGGGCTCCGCGCTCGTGGAACAGGCGATAGAGCAGTTCCTCGGCTGAGACGTTCGGATCGGTGAGCTCGTGATCCTCCACGGTGCCCATCAGAAGCTTGGCTTCCACCCAAGAATCGTCCTCCTGGGCATCGTCCTCGCGATGCTGCATCACCTCGGCACCCTCGGGCGCGTCGCCCGGCGGCAGGTCGGCCATGCGCATGCGCTCGGGCGAAGACGGCAGGAACTGGATCATCATGCCGCCCGCGCGCCAGCTCGTCCCCTCCCCGGCCACGTAATTCTCGGCCACGGCCAGGCGGACGCGGGTGGGAATCTGCTCGGACTGGCGAAAATACTGGTCCGCCGCCGCTTCCAGGCTCTCGCCCTCCAGGGCGACGATACCCTGATAGCGCGCCATGTCCGGCCCTTGGTCGATGGTCATGGCAAGATGGCCGCTGCCGAGCAGCTCGATCGTGCTGGTCTTGCCCGCGTCGATGGCGGCAGCTACGGCCTCCTTGTCGAAGGTGGCGCAGGCCCGCACCCGGTCCGGCGCCTGGAAATCGACCACCAGCATCCGCACCGGCCCGTCCGTGCGGGTCTGCAGAATGAAGCGGCCGTCGAATTTCAGCGTAGTGCCGAGCAGCAGCGCCAAGGCCGTCGCCTCGCCGAGCGCGCGCGACACCGGCGCGGGATAATCGTGGCGGCGCAGAATGGTATCGATGGCAGGGCCGAGCCTGACGACACGGCCCCGCACGTCCAGGCCCTCGGCCTGGAAGGGCAGGATGTGATCGTCTTCCATCAGATGGGGCTCGCTCATGCCGCAGCCTGCCCCAAGCACCAGGCGAGCACGCCCTTCTGGGCATGCAGGCGGTTCTCGGCCTCGTCGAACACCACCGATTGCGGCCCGTCGATCACCTCGTCCGTCACCTCCTCGCCGCGATGGGCAGGCAGGCAGTGCATGAACAGGGCGTCGGGCTTGGCAAGCGCCATCAGCTTGGCATTGACCTGGTAGGGCCGCAGCAGATTGTGGCGATAGCCTTCGGAATCACCCATCGAAATCCAGCAATCGGTAACGACGCAGTCGGCTCCCTCGACCATCTCGCGCGGGTCGGTGCCGATTTCCAGCCGGGCCTTGTTGGCACGGGCCCAGTCGGCGACCTCCTTGCGCACCGAAAGATCCTGGGGCGCGGCGACACGCATGGTGAAGTCGAAGCGCTGCGCTGCCTCGATCCAGGAAGTCAGCACATTGTTGGCGTCGCCCGTCCAGGTTACCGTCTTGCCCTTGATCGGGCCGCGATGCTCCTCATAGGTCAGGATATCCGCCATGATCTGGCAGGGATGGGAGAGCTTGGTGAGGCCGTTGATCACGGGGATCGAGGCGTTGGCCGCCAGCTCGCGTACCGCCGCATGGTCGAGCATGCGGATCATAACCGCGTCGACATAGCGCGAGAGCACGCGCGCGGTGTCGGCGATGGTCTCGCCGCGGCCGAGCTGCATCTCGGCGCCGGTCAGCATCAGGGTCTCGCCCCCAAGCTCACGCATGCCGACATCGAAGGAAACGCGGGTCCGCGTCGAGGGCTGCTCGAACACCATGGCCAGCACCTTGCCGGTGAGCGGGCGTTCGCCGGCCACCTTGCCCTTCACGCGCTTGGCCTTGATCGAAGCGGCGAGATCGAGAACGGCCCGCAGGTCCTGGGTGGGAAGATCGGAAAGATCGAGAAAATGCTTCAACATCGTCAATGTCCGGCAGCCTTGAGCTTGTGCGAGAGGGCGACACAGGCAGCCTCGATTCGGCGCACGCCTTCGAGAAGCTCCTCATCCGAGATGATCAGCGGCGGCAGCAACCGCGTGACATTGTCGCCGGCCGGAATGGCCACCAGCTTCTGTGCCCGGAGGGCACCGACGAACTCGCCCGGCGCCACGCGCGTACGCAAGCCCAGCATCAGACCGTCGCCCCGGATCTCCTCGATGATATCGGGGAAGCGGTCCTTCAATTCGGCCAGACGCTGGCGCAGCAGCAGGCCGGCCTTGGCGACATGCTCCAGGAATCCTTCCTCGAGCACGACGTCGAGCACTGCATTGCCCACTGCCATGGCGAGCGGGTTGCCGCCGAAGGTGGTGCCATGCACGCCCGCAGTCATGCCCTTGGCCGCCTCGTCGGTGGCGAGGCAGGCGCCCATCGGGAAGCCGCCGCCGATGCCCTTGGCCACCGCCATGATGTCGGGCGTCACGCCCGCCCATTCATGCGCAAACAGCTTGCCGGTGCGTCCGACGCCGGTCTGCACCTCGTCGAAGATCAGCAGCAGGCCCTTGGCGTCGCAGAGCTGGCGCATGCCCTTCAGGCAGGCCTGCGGGAGGGTGCGGATGCCGCCCTCCCCCTGGATCGGCTCCACCAGGATAGCGGCCGTCTCCGGCGTGATCGCCCGGTCCAGCACCTCGTGGTCGCCAAAGGCGATCTGGTCGAAACCATCGACCTTGGGGCCGAAGCCTTCGAGATATTTGGCCTGGCCACCGGCCGCTATGGTCGCCAGCGTACGGCCGTGGAAGGCCCCTTCGAAGGTGATGATGCGGAAGCGCTCGGGATGGCCGTTGGCCGACTGGTATTTGCGGGCCATCTTGATGGCGCATTCGAGCGCCTCGGCCCCCGAATTGGTGAAGAAGACCTTGTCCGCGAAGGTGGCATCCGCCAGCCGGCGGGCCAGCTTCTCGCCGCCCGGCATCTGGAACAGGTTGGAGGTATGCCAGATCTTCTGGGCCTGCTCGGTCAGCGCCGAAACCAGATGCGGATGGGCATGGCCGAGCGAATTGACGGCGATACCCGCGCCAAAATCGAGATAGCGCTCGCCGTCCGAGCCGATCATCCAGACGCCCTCGCCTCGCTCGAAAGCCACGTCCGCTCGGGCATAAGTCGGCAGGATGGCCGATGGGGCGGAATCATGGGACGGCTGAGGTTTGACGGAGGCGTTCACGGGTGTGGCTTTCAGGTTGGCAATTCTAGAGGTTTGAGACAGTCCTGGAACATCATGATGACAAGAGCAAAGCGCGCTTCGGCGAAACAGCACTTTGTTCCAACTCTTGGTTCCGACGCATCTTGCGATTGATGGCGAAGCCGCCAAATCGCAGAACGCTTGGGCCAAAAAATCAAAACGCCGCCCCAAGGTTGCTGCTTGAGGGCGGCTGTTTCGACGAAAAATATATTAGGCGCGAGGGCGATGCTGTCAATGGCAGCGTTGATGGGACAGCATCGCGGAGGCGGCGACCGCCGGAGACCGGCTCCGGCGCGCGCTCAATCGAACTTGTAGCTCACCCCGAAGCGGATCAGATCGTTGGAGAGCTTGACCTTGGCCCTTCCGGCCGCACCCGATACGCTGTGCGAGCCGAACCCGAGATGCAGATAGCTGAGATCGAGCACGACCTTTTCCGTCACGGCATAGGAGACGCCGGCACCAGCCGCCCAGCCGACCTTGGTGAAGCGATCGGACGTCGCCCCGAGCGGTGTGCTCAGGTCCGTCTTGATCCCGCCGATCGCCAGGCCGCCGGTGCCATAGACCAGGAACCGATCGATCGGCAGCCCGATGCGCACGCGCGCGGTACCGAACCAATCCAGCCCGACCTTGATCGCGCTGTCACCCGCGACCGTACGACCAGACATGCCCGACCCCGCCAAGTCGACCACACCGCCGACCACGACGGGACCGAGATCATGATCGTAGCCCGCCTCGGCGCCCAGGAACCAGCTCTCGTCGTTCATGCTGAAATTCGCGGCATCCGCCGGCGCGCCCGGCACGGTGTCGGTGAAAGTAAAGGTTCCAGACCCCGAGGTGAAGAAGGTGGTCGTCGTGATATCGGGACCGGCGGGATGGGCGGCACTGCCCTCGGCATGCATATGGCCATAGCCGCCGATCACGCCGGCGTAGAAGCCCTGCCAGCTGAAGACGGGCGCGACGGCATCGGAACGGTTTGATGATACCGGCTGCGCCGATGCCGGGCCGCTCATTGCCAGGCCGGCAGCGACGAGGAAAGAGGAACCGAGAAGACCACGAACAAGATAATTCATTTGAGTGACAGATCCCAATATTGCGGGATCAAGGCTATTGAATTCGTCAGGCAATTCGCAAGACGGTCATGATGAAATAACTTATTCCTCCGCAGGTTCGGGAATGCGCGTGATAATTAAGCAACACACCTGCAACAAAAACACGACACTTCGGAGAATATTCGAAAAATTGCAACGCGTTTAAAGATAATCATCGCGAGACCATTAAAATCGCAGGACGCCAAGCGACGCTGAGGAAATACCGATATACCGCAAATGTCAGACGCAAAAGCAATCAATATGATGAATAGAGCTTCTGCTCGGAAAGGGACGATTGCGTCAGTGTATTGATCCGGTCTTTCAGAGCCGATCGACGATCATTGGTCTTGTAAACCGCTCTAGCCAATTCGATGAAACCGGATCCGAAATCCCTGCGTGACTCATGGTCCCGGATTTCGTCTTCGATCTCCCACAGACGAAGGTTGACGTCCTTGAGGGCGCGATAGACAGCCAGCACCTCCGGGGCTTCGCGTCCGCTATCCCGCCAGACGACCCGCAGCAAGCCAAGCTCGTCGCTCACGCGCGCCCTGCGCACGGCGTCGGCAATGCGCTCCTGTTTGATCTCCAGGATGGAGATCTTATCCAGCAATTCTCCATAAGACACCGGAATCAGGGCCTGGGTGGGGGCAGTCATGACGCTCCTCTGGTCAACGCGGCGAGGCTTTCGGCGGCCTGGGCGAATGGTGAACTCCAGTCACCCGGGCGCGCCTGCCGAAACAGGCGCATCGAATCGTACCAGGGCGACGTCTTTCCCACATACCCCCAGCGCCAATCCGGCGCATATTTGAGCATGAGCCAGACCGGACGTCCCAGGGCGCCGGCCAGATGCGCCACGGAGGTATCGGAGGTCACGACCAGGTCGAGGCTCTGCATCAGGCCTGCCGTATCGAGAAAGGCATCGCTGCCGCCGTCGAAGGAAGCCGGCATTCGCCGCACCACCATGTCATCAGGCAGCTGATCGAGCTGATCGAGACCAAAATTCTTCTGAAGGCTGATGAGATTGACCCCCTTCACCCGAGCCAGCGGCGCAAACTCGATCAGTGGAATCGAACGCCCGCGGTCGATGGCGCCTTGCGGATTGCCCTGCCAGACCACACCGATATTGAACCCCTCCGGCAGGTGCCCAGCCCATGTCTCGACACGATCGGGCCTGGCCGCCAGATAAGGGAGGCCCTCGATGTCTTCGCGCGGCAGGCCAAGACGATGTGGAATGCTCATGAGGGGCGCGTAGACATCGAAGAAGCCCGCTTCTTCCGGTGCGGCGAATACCGACAATTCGGGGAATGCCTCGGCGATGATCGCACGCAGCGGCGGGTGCACCTCCAGGCGAACCTCGGCGCCCCGCCTGCGGAGGAGCCGGGCAAAGCGGCAGAACTGCAAGGCATCGCCGAGGCCCTGCTCATGATAGAGAAAAATGGTCTTGCCAGCGATGTCCTCGCCGCGCCATTCCGGCCGATCGCCGACGAATGTGCGATAGCCGTCGGTACGGCGGCGCCACTCATATTCACTGAACCCTTCGCGATAATCGCCGAGGCCAAGGAGATAGAAACCCAGGGCGAGATGCGCATTGGCGTCGGCGGGCTGTGCCTTGACGGCCCCGCGAAAGGCCACGAGCGCAGCATCGTGGTCGCCCCTGGCGGCGTGAATGCCGGCGATGTTGAAATAGGGATCGACGCTGCGAGGCTTCAGTGCGGCGATGCGCCCGTGGACCGCCAGCGCTTCGTCATGAATGCCATGCTGCTGCAGGTGAAGGCCGAGGTTGAGCAGGCAATGTGCGTTGGCGGGCGCCAGCTCGCAGGCATGCCGCAATGCATGACGAGCTTCTTCCTTGTGGCCAAGAGCGTCATAGGCCGCACCGAGGTTGCTATGGCCCTCCGCATAATCCGCCTGCAGGGCAACGGCCCGCCGGAGGACCCGCACAGCCGTTTCGAAGGCTCCCTTGCGCAACAGGGCCAAGCCGAGATTGTTATGCGCTGGCACGAACCGGGGCATGAGGGCAATGGCACGCTGATGCGCCTCTATGGCTCCCTCGATATCGTCCTTTTCCAGCAGCGCCGCACCGAGATTGGTATGGGCTTCCGCATAATCCGGCTTGAGACGGAGGGCTTCACGATACGCCACGACCGCCTCGTTCCAGCGTTTCTGAACGGCGAGCGCATTGCCGAGATTGCGAAAGGCTTCCCCATAGCCCGGTTGCCAGCCGATGGCCTTCTGGTAAGCCTCGACCGCGCCGGCCATGTCGCCCTTGTCCTGCAGGGCAACGCCGAGATTGCGCCAGGCTTCGGCATTGCTCGGCTGGGCGGCAATGGCACGACGGAATTGCGCGATCGCCTGGTTCAACTGCCCCTGCTGCTGCAGGCAGACACCATAAAGCCGCAGCACTGGGCTGTTAGTCGGCTGCAAGGCTACGGCCTTGCGATAGAGGGACTGGGCTTCGGCCAGCCGGCCGGCCTTATGTGCCCGGACAGCCTCGTCCAACAGGGCGTGCGGAGACTTCAGCATCACGGCATTCGATCAATGCCATGTCCGGACTTGTCCGGCGGGGAAGCCATGCCGTCTTCCCGGCGCCGCCAACGGCATTCCCTCTCCAGCCGTATTTCCTCGACAGGAAGACGCGGCCAGACCCTCACTTCGATATATCGGGCAGCGTTACCGTGCATGGCTGTGGGCTGTTTGGGGGCGGGAATCGACCTTGCATAGGTGAAGACAGGCCGGTTGGAAAGAGCGAGCATTGCTGGAAGCCACATCCCGACAGGCCAGGCGGCACGGCAGCGGTTGCTTTTCCCGTCTCCGAAGAATGGCGGAGCAATTTGCGCTGGCTTCCATACCGCAAATTGCTCCGCGACGTTCAAGTCTCAATCGTGGTGCTTGGTGTCGTCCGACTGCGTATGACGCGCAGGCTCTTCGCTGCGGCTTGCAGCCGGCGCCTTGTGCCCGCCACCAAGCGATGCAGCCAGCAACGCTTGCGTCGGATCGGCGCCCCGGAAACCGGCCTGGGCCAGGATTTCGTCGAGAATGGGCTTCTGGGCCGTGAAGCTGAGAAGCTGGCTGGAGAGATCGCCGATCGGATGGCCCGCCTCGCCGTTTCCTCCATTGCCAACGGCACCGGCCAGCCCGCCCGCGCTGAAGATCCGGATGTCCGAGATCTTCTCGATCGGCTTCATCGCCTGTTCGAGCGCCTGCGGCACGATCGCCACACGCGCCTTGGCGAGCTCGAAGCCGATGACGCTTTCCGCCAATGCGTTGCGTGCTTCGTTCTTGGCCCGCTCGGCCCGCGCTTCCGCCTCGCCCAGTTCGACCACGCCGGTGGCACGGATCTTGGCGGCCTGTGCCTCGGCATCGGCCTGGATCTTGGTAGCGGCGGCGAGATTCTCGGCGGCCTGGCGCTCGGCCTCGGCCTTGACGGTGATGGCGGTCGCCTCCTGCTCGGCGGCCTTGCGGGCATCGATCACGGCGATGCGCTTGGCGCGCTCGGCGATCTCGACCTCGCGGGCCGTGGTCACCTGCTCCTCGGCGGTGATGGCGGCTGCCTTCGCCTCATCGGCCTTGGCACGGGCAGCCTGCTCCTCCTCGATCTTGCGGGCGACGGTGATCGCCGCGTCGATGCGAGCCGTTTCGGTGATCTTGCGGGCGACGGCCTCACGTTCGGCAATGCCCTGCTCGGCACCGATACGCGCCGCCTCGCGAGCCTGGCGCGCCTCGGCGTCGCGCTCGGCAATGCCCCGGTCGGTATCGAGCCGGGCCGTTTCCTGGCTCAGGCGTGCCAATTGCTCGGCCTTGGCGGTTTCGGCGCGGGTTTCCGCCGTCTTGTTGGCGATGTCGCGCTCCTGGGTCAGCTCGGCATCGCGCTGCTCGCGCTCGATGGTGAGGCGCCTGAGGGCGGCCTCGCGGTCCTTGGTGGCGATCTCGACCTCGTTGTCGCGCACGATCTGGTTGCGCTCGCGCTTGCGCTCCTCGGTGATCTTGGTGAGCGCAGTCAAGCCCTCGGCGTCGAACGTGTTGTTCGGGTTGAAATGCTTGATGTCGGTCTGGTCGAGACGGGTGAGCGAGACCGATTCCAGCTCCAGGCCGTTGGACTGCAAATCGTGCGCCACGGCCGCCTGCACCGATTTGACGAATTCGGCGCGCTGCTCCTGCAGGTCGCGCAGCGACATCGTCGCCGCCACCGAACGCAGGCCGTCGACAAACTTGGCTTCCACCAGGGTCTTGAGAGCATCCGCGTCGTTGGTGCGATCGCCCAGGGTCTGGGCGGCCAGCGCGATGTTCTCGGCATCGGGCTTCACCCGGACATAGAACTCGGCGGTGATGTCGGCACGCATGCGGTCCTTGGTGATCAGCGATTCATATTCGGAGCGCTTGACCTCGAGCCTGAGCGTGCTCAGCGACACCCAGGAATAGGAATGGAAGATGGGCAGGATGACCGAGCCGCCATCGAGCACCACTTTCTTGCCGCCCAGCCCGGTCCGCACATAGGCCTTGTCGCGCGTGGACCTGGTGTAGAGCGTCGTCATGATGATGCCGATGACGACCATCGCCGTCACGATGACTCCGGCAATGAGCCCCACTGAGAAGAAGTCCATGATGGTTCAGCTCCTGTTGCTGTCGCTGTCGAGTGCCTGCGGTGCGGGAATGGCCTGGAAGAGGCCGTCGGCCCCATCCACGATCAGCGCCAGCGCGCCCGTCTCGATGACATGCCCCGGCGCGGCTTTCGCACGCAGGGCGTGGAAATTGTCGTAGCGGTCCTTGACCCGCACGCTGCCGGGATTGCCCTGGTCGAGCGGCCCGATGGTCACCGTGCCGGTCAGGCCGATGAACTCGTCCTGGCTGAGCACGCTGGTTTCCTCGCGCGGGATGATCTTGCCCACGCCCCGGCCCAGCCAGCGCGTGGCGGGGATCGCGGCCGCCAGTGCGCCGGGCACCGAGATCACGGCCGGCAATGGCCCGGCGAGGCTGGAGGCCACCGCCTGAATGGCGAAGCCGAACACGGCGAAAGCGGACAGCAGGATGACGATCAGCACCAGCAGGGGCACGCCGCCGGCATTGAGCCAGGAAGCCCAGGCGCCGAGCAGGCCACTATCATGGTCGCCGGGCGCATGATCGCCCGACGCATGAAAACCAAGACCGTCGTCGAGCAGTGCCGAGACGGAGGCGCCCAGCAGCATCGAGACGAGTTCGACCACACCGAGGCCGACCACCGTCAGCAATGCCACCCAGAAAGGTGCCGTACCCGGCTGGACGAGGCTGCCCATCATCGCTGGCCATCCCTGAAGGCTCTGAGCCGCGCCTCGATCGCGTCCTGGCGCTGCAACTGGCCGAGCTCTTCGACTTCGGCGGCGCCGGTGGTGGGCTTGACCGGCACGCCGGTCACGCGTTCCACCGCCGCCAGCGCGTCGGCGAGCCGCTGATCATTGCGCTGCGAGGGCGTCACGGCGGCAGGTGCGGCGCGCTCCGCCCGCTTGGCATCCTCCAGCCGCTTCTGGGCGTCGGCCCGGGCCGAGGCAATGCTGCGCAGCGTGGTTTCGGCCTCCGCGATCTCCCCCGCATTCTCGGCGATCGCCTTGGAGAGCGCTTCGCGCTGCGCTTCCAGATCGATCTGGACGCCGGTCGCGGCGCGGGCGAGATCCTCGCGCCCTTTCTCGAGGCCGACCCTGATCTTGCCGTCGAGGTCGCGGATCTCGGCATCGAGATCATCGGCCTTGGCCTTGAGGCGGTGCCCGGCGGCGACGGCGACGCCGAGCGCGGCGCGCGCCTCTTCGGCGATCTTGCCGATCTCGCGCACGGCCTGCTGGGCGACGGCGGTGGGATTGGCTGCTTCCGCCGTATCGACCGCATTGTTGACGACACCGGCGATGACCCGCCCGAGCCGGGCGAGAATACCTTCATTGGACATCGGGGTCTCCTTTTGAGGGTGGATGCTGGCCTGCACGCCGACGTCGATACGCAGCGACGGGCCTTCGAAGACGAGGCGGGCTTCGGCGAAATCGTCCCAGCCACCGTGATAGCCGCTCACCGAATAGGGCATGACCACCCGGCCATCGATGGTGGCGATGCTGACACTGTCCGGCCCCTTCACGGCGAACAGCTTGGAATCGAGCGGAATGTCGTCGATCGCCTCGCCCGGCTGCCGCCGGCTGTGATCGCGCAGGGCCAGGGTCGCCATGCGCGAAGGCAGCCCCGTCTTCAGGCGGATCTCCTCATAGGCCTCCTCGTGAAGGGCGACGAGATTGGCTCCCTTGGTCCCGTCGAGAATGGTCATCGCCTGGCGGTAGGCGACGAGGGTCGCCTGCAGCGCGCCGCGATCTTCGGCGGTCGGCGCCAGGACGAAAACCATGGTGGCATCAGGCTTTCCGGTCATGCCGGATATATAAAGCACTTCCTTGTTGCTTTCAACGGAAAGACTTCGCTTTTCGGCGTACTAGGTCAAAATCGGAGGATGAATACCGGCCTAAGGCCGCCCGACCCTCAGTTGACGCTGCGCTTGGCGTAGGGACTGTCGAGAGAGAAGGCCGGAATGGCGACCTCGAAAGTCTCGCCGCTGTCGGCCACCATGAAATAGGTGCCCACCATCAGGCCGGACGGCGTTCCCAGCGGGCAGCCGGAAGTGTATTCGAAGCGCTCGCCGGGCTCCAGTACGGGCTGTTCGCCGACAACGCCGGCGCCCCTGACTTCCTCGCGGCGACCATTCTCGTCGGTGATTTCCCAGGCCCTCGACCGCAGCTGTACCGTTTCCGGGCCCATATTGGCGATCTCGACGGTATAGGCCCAAAAATAACGCCCGTCCGCCGGCCGCGATTCCTCGGCAAGGAAACGGGGGCGGACCGTCACTTTGATATGCCGCGTGGTGGCGCTGTACATATTCCGATTTACGCATTCACGGGCTCTGCCGTCAAACCCTTATGGTCTGACCATTGCAGACTCCGTCGCGACCCTTCATGCTTTGCGGGTTTCCGTGCACAGGACCTGCCATGGCCACGCCCGTCATTCTCGTCGACCCCCTACCGCGTACGCTCGAACAGATCATGGCACCATCGGTGCGAGCCCGCCTCGAACGCCTCGGACGCCTGGTCATCAGCGAGGCCAGGCCGATGAACGACGACGAGATCGAGGCGCTGCTGCCCCATGCCGTGGCCATCATCGGGCAGACGGCAATGTCCGCCGAAAGGCTCGAGCGGGCCCCGCGGCTCAAAGCCATCATCAATGTCGAGACCAATTTCCTGCCCAATATCGATTATGCCGCCTGCCAGGCGCGCGGCATCTGGGTGCTGACACCGGCCTCCGCTTTCGCAGCCCCGGTGGCGGAAGCCACGCTCGGCCTCGCCCTCGACCTCGCCCGCGGCATCAGTGCCGCCGACCGCGCCTTCCGGGCCGGCACCGAGACCTATGGCCTGGAAGCCAATCTCGACACCATCCGCTTCGAGGGCGCCCCGGTCGGCATCATCGGCTTCGGGGATCTCGGCCGCAAATTCCGCGAACTCATCCGCCCGTTCCGCAACGAGGTCAGGGTCTACGATCCCTGGCTGCCGGCGGAAACGATCGAGCGGCTGGATTGCCGGCAAACCGATTTGGATGAGTTGCTGGAACGCAGCCGCTTTGTCGTGGTTTTCGCCGCCCCCACCACGGAAAACGCCCATTTCATCGGCGCCCCGCACTTTGCCCGCATGCAGAAGGGCTCGGCCTTCCTCTTGATGAGCCGGGCGGCGGTCGTCGATTTCCCGGCCATGATCGCGGCCGCGTGCAGCGGCCATATCCGTGTGGCCACCGACGTCTTCCCGGTCGAGCCGGTCCCGGCCGACGATCCGATGCGGACCACGCCGAACATGGTGTTCTCGGCCCATCGCACCGGTGGCACCAGGGATGCCCTGTTCGAGATCGGCAGCATGGCGGTCGCCGATCTCGAGCTCATCCTCAAGGACCTGTCGCCGCAGCTCTGCCGCCGCGCGGATCCCTCCATCGCAGGCCGCTTGCGTTCCCAGCCGGTGAGCAAGACCTGATCGAAAAAAGCTTCCAGCCATTGCCTATGCCTGGGCCCCATGTCGGGAAATCCCGCGTGCGTTTGAGGTCCTGCAGATTTCTCCATTACACTCGGCGGCGAGCAACCTAGCCTGGGAAAACGCCATGGATCGCCGCCGCCTCGAAATGACCGTGCTGATGACACCGGACATGGCCAATTTCAGCGGCAAGGTGCATGGCGGCGCACTGCTCAACCTGCTCGACCGTGTCGCCTTCTCCTGCGCCTCGCGCTTCTCGGGCCAGTATGCGGTGACGCTGTCCGTCGACCAGGTGATGTTCAAGGAGCCGATCCAGGTGGGCGAACTCGTTACCTTCCTGGCCTCGATCAACCATGCCGGGCGGACATCGATGGAGGTCGGCATCCGGGTTGAAGCGGAGAACATCCGCTCCGGCACCCGTCGCCACACCAATTCCTGCTATTTCACCATGGTGGCAGTGGACGATGAGGGCCGCCCCTCGGCCGTACCGGTTCTGGAAGTGAAAGGGCCGACCGAGGAACGACGCTATCGGGCAGCGGAACTGCGGCGGACCCTGCGTCGCGAGATCGCCGCCCGCCTGGAAGCCGTGGCCGAGACCGGCGTTGACAGCGGAGGCTGACAGTCACCGCGAGCGACATATCAATTTCATCGAACCTAACGATCGAGATTATGCAGGTTTTCGGCATGTCCATTTCAGGGCATGCAGATCTGCAGTCGAGGCTGCATTCAGGCGCCTCTTCCGCTTTGGCAAATTTTCATTGAGAGAGAAATTCTTCTCATGTCCAAGACCTTTATCGACCACGTCAAGACCCGCCGCACGCAATATGCCCTGGGCAAGACGCTGCCCAAGAGCGAGGAAGAGATTTCACTGCTGATCCAGGACGTGATCAAGCATGTGCCTTCCTCCTTCAATTCGCAGAGTTCGCGCGCCGTGATCCTGTTCGGCAAGCAGAGCGACAAGTTCTGGCACCTGACCAAGGAAATCCTGCGCAAGATCGTGCCCGCCGACAGCTTCGCCTCGACCGAGGCCAAGATGGATTCCTTTGCCGCCGGCGCCGGCACCGTGCTGTTCTTCGAGGATCAGGACGTGGTGAAGAGCCTGCAGGACAAATTCCCGCTCTATGCCGACAATTTCCCCATCTGGTCGGAACAGTCGGGCGGCATGGCGCAGTTCGCCGTGTGGACGGCCTTGGCCGAGCACGGCATCGGTGCCAGCCTGCAGCACTATGCCCCGCTGGTCGACGAGGCCGTGCAGAAGGAATGGCATGTGCCCAAGTCCTGGAAGCTGCGCGCCCAGATGCCCTTCGGCTCCAACGAGCAGCCCTTCCCCGAGAAGAGCTTCATGAACGACAATGATCGCTTCAAGGTCTACAGCTGAGAGCGGCTGGCGCCGCGACCCGGCGCAATGAGCCGATAGTTGCGAGATCGTCAGGCCCGGCCTTGAGCCGGGCCTTGTCACATTCAATGAAAAGCGCAGGGGCGGCCTTGATCCATCCCTGAGAAACAGGCTACAAGATCGCAGCAATCGCTGCGCGGGTGTAGTTCAGAGGTAGAACGTCAGCTTCCCAAGCTGAATGTCGTGGGTTCGATTCCCATCGCCCGCTCCAAAAATCCTCCTGGCAACAATGGTCAAGTAGCCATTGCGCGCTTGGGGCAAGCCGGTCGCACAAAGTCCCGGACGCAAAGGTACCCCTCCAGGCCAAGGGGGTGAAGATGCAGCTGTCCATGCGGTCGTTGGCTATCGTCGACCAGGCGGGAGCCTTGGCGGCGAGTTGCCCTTGTCCGAGGCCTGGGAAGACGCCGCAATCTTGGCGACTGAAACTCTCGTCGTGCCCATGCCGAGCATGCCGACGGCCTTGGCCGCTCCATAGGAGAGGTCGATCAGGCGGCCACGCTTATGGGGGCCTCGATCGGTGACGCGGACGACAACGCTCTTGTGGTTCCTAAGGTTGGTAACGCGCAGCGTCGTTCCGAAAGGCAGGGTCCGATGGGCAGCCGTCAGCCCGGCTGGATTGAAGCGTTCGCCGTTGGCGGTACGGTGCCCTTTCAGCTCCCTACCGTAAAAGGATGCTGTACCCAGGGTTTCTGCATGTCCAGAGACCATAGCCATGAAGATGATTATCATGGAAAAGGCGAAAATTCCGCTTATGAGGCGCATACCCATCCAGTCAATTCCTTCTGTAATTGACGATTAATTACGGTAGGAATCGAATGGTTTCGATTTTGTTATCTCTCGATTGCGGCAATTTCGCTGCCACCGCTCACGTACTGCGGCGGATTAATCCATAAGCCAAAATCACTACGGAACCTCGAAACGACACCCGCGTTTGTGAGCTGGGGGTCTGCATTCAAGGGAGTAACCGGGTGAACAGCACAACGGACAAGGTGAAGGGTATCGCCAACAAAGTGGCGGGTTCGGTGAAGGAAGGCGTCGGCAAGGCCGTGGGTAATCAGGAGATGGAAGCCGAAGGCGCGATTCAAAAAGCCAAAGGAGAGGTCCAGGAGGCCAAAGGCAAGGTCAAGGACGCGGTCAAGTCGGTCATCGACAAGGCGTAAATCCCAGACAATCCGATAGAAGCGGAGGTGAAGGAATGGATCGTCCTGAAGTTGGCTGGATCGCTGCGATCATTATCGGCGGCTTGGCCGGTTGGCTGGCTGAGATGTTCATGAAGAGCAACACCGGCGTTCTCATGAACATCATTCTTGGCATCGTCGGTGCGGCCCTCGCCAGCTTTCTGCTGGGGTTGATAGGCGCGGGCTTCGGCGGGTGGCTGGGCTACCTCATCGCGGGCTTTATCGGCGCCTGCATCCTCATTGCGCTCGCGCGAATGCTAAGCGGTTCTCGCGTCTGACGCTCGAGGCCAGATGGGTTGAACGCCACCCCGTCTGGCTCTCGCGGAAATATGACGGAGGAAACGCCTTGGCGCCGCCGGGCTTGCGCCGGATCTGCAGTCTGTCGGCATTCGAACGACCGAAGTCCCGGGTGATCCTCGAAAATGCCGAGGCATTTCGGCCTGGCCATCGGCTATCTTCACTTCGGAGGAGTCGAGAGCCATTGAGGATTTTGCTCGCAATCAAGGCGTCCGTCTGCGCTGGCCTATCCTCCATTCGGCTTTGAAATATCCGCATCATGTCCCTGCGGCCTTGACTATTTCACCCCTGGGTGTTACCGGTAAGTAACATCGATGGAGAATCAGGAGGCTTTCGGGGGAAGGGGGTTCTCGCCGATTTCAAGGGCTCCAATAGCCAGCGAAACACGGATCTTTCTGTCCGCATTGCGCATGTTTTGAGCATGCGCTGATCAGCGTTGAGATCGGTGCAATTCTTATTCAATAACGAAATCATATTTAATTTTTAGCTTGCGTGAAATTTCATCGCGCTCGTGGAGCATGGAGCTTCCTCCTCGGAAGCATTGCCTCCCTATATTTTCGAGAGATTCCAGAAATGAAGATCATCATTACGTCTATTTTTCTATTTCTTAGCGCCGTCACCGCCATCACGCTCACGTCGGTATCGGCTGAGCCTGCGGGCGACAGCACGGCCGTCACGCAGAATCAGGCCCACGCAGCCGCCCACAGCGCGGGTTCCTTCGTCTAATCGATCAACGGCCCAGTTCGATCCACGGATTGGGCCGTTTCTTCAGCTGAATACGGCCTTGACCAGCTTGTCCCGGTCGTAATTGGCCCCGCACAGCAGCACCACGTTGACCTGGTCGCGGCAGGCGTCCGCGACCTTGGCGAACCCCGCCAGGGCCAGGCCGGCAGAGCCTTCCACCAGCATGTTCTCCTTGAAGGCGAGGTCGCGGAGGGCGGCGGCAATCTCTTCTTCCGAGCAGATGATCGTCTCGTCCACCACGGCCCGCGCCAGCTCAAGCGTGATCGTCTCCTCGGCAAGCCCGCCGGCGACGCCATCCGCCAGTGTCTCCAGATGCTCGGTCTCGACCACCTTGCCCGCTGCCATCGACAGGGCAAGCGCGCAGGAGTTGCGGGCCGCGACGCCATAGACGCGCGCACGGGGCAGGAAGCTCTTCAGCACACTGCCGATACCGCTGATCAGGCCCCCGCCCCCCATGGCAATGAAGACATTGTCGATGTCCGGGTGCTGTTCCAGGAGTTCCAGCCCGATGGTGCCCTGCCCGGCGACGACGTGGGGATCGTCATAGGCCGAGATATATTCATACCCCTTGTCGCGGGCGAGCTCGAGCGCGTGCTGCTCCGCATACCAGGTCTCCGCACCATGCAACCGCGTCTCCACACCATAGGAGCGGATGCGGGCGAGCTTGGCGGCGGCTACCGTCTCAGGCAACACCACGGTCAGGTCCCGCCCGAAGGAACGGGCGGCCTGGGAAGAACCGATGCCGTGATTGCCGGACGAGGCGGTGACCAGATGTCGGCCCGGCGCCATCGCCGAGATCTTGGCGCTGGCACCCCGGATCTTGAAGGAGCCGGTCAGCTGGAAATTCTCGGCCTTGAAGAAGAGCCGGCTGCCTGCTTCGGCGCCGATCTGCCGGGACGGCAGCAGCGGCGTCTCGTAGATATGGGCCTTGATGCGTTGGCGCGCCTGCACCGAGCGGGCGGCCGAGGCCAGAACGTCTGGATTCATGACACTATTCTCCTTGGCCGAGGCCTCGCCAGGCCGGGTCAATGCCGCGCGATCTGGCGCAGGAAATCCCGGGTGCGGGCGTGTTGCGGATTTTCAAAAAAAGCCTGAGGCCCTGCACTTTCCACGATCCGGCCGCCATCGAGGAAGACCACGCGGTCGGCCACATTCCTGGCAAAGCCCATCTCATGGGTGACAATGACCATGGTCAGCCCCTCGCGCGAAAGGTCGATCATCACATCGAGCACTTCCTTCACCATTTCGGGATCGAGGGCGGAGGTCGGCTCATCGAACAGCATCACCTTCGGCGACATGCACAGCGCCCGGGCGATGGCCACGCGCTGCTGCTGGCCGCCGGAGAGTTGGCCTGGATAGGAAGCCGCCTTGTCGGCGAGCCGCATGCGCTCCAGCATCGCCATGGCGAGTTCCGCCGCCTCCCTGCGGCCGAGCCTATGCACACGGCGGGGTGCCAGCATCAAATTCTCGAGCGCCGTCTTGTGCGGGAACAGGTTGAACTGCTGGAACACCATGCCGACCTCGCCGGCGAGATCGAGCACGTTGGAGCAGTCCCGCGCCAAGGCATGGCCGGCGATGCGGATATCACCGCCGCTGCGCGTCTCCAGGCCGTTGAGGCAGCGAATGAAGGTGGATTTGCCCGAGCCCGACGGGCCGCACAGCACCACCCGCTCGCTCGCCTTCATCGACAGGCTGACGCCCTTGAGCACGGCATGGGGGCCATAGGATTTGGTGAGATTGTCGGCCTGGATCACGACGCCACCTCCGCAGGCCGGCGGCCAGCCGCCGCTGCCTTGCTGGAACCGAGGCCGGTCGAGCGGAACAACGCACTCTCGCTCACCCGGAAGATGAGGCTGAAGACGAAGCCCACCAGGAGATAGACGAGGCCGGCGACGATGAACACTTCGAAGGGCGCATAGGTCTTGGCGGTAAAGGCCCGCGCCGCGCCCGTCATCTCCATCACGGTCACCGCGCTCGCCAACGAGCTCGCCTTCAGCACGAGGATGATCTCGTTGCCGATCGAGGGAAAGATCGCCCGATAGGTCTGCGGCAATACGACATCGATGAAGGTACGCCGGCGCAACAGGCCGAGCGAGATGCAGGCCTCGAACTGCCCGGCCGGTATCTTGCGAATGCCGCCGGCGATCACCTCGGCGACATAGGCCGAGGAATTAATGCCGATCGCCAGGATGGCGCAATAGACCGGATCGCGCAGGATCGGCCAGAACACGCTGCTGCGCACGGCAGGGAACTGCGCGAGGCCGTAATAGAGGATGAAGAGCTGCACCAGGAGCGGGCTGCCGCGCAGCAGGAAGGTGTAGAGCCAGGTCGCCCCGCGCAGCAGCCGGAACTTCGAGACCCGGCCCAGGGCGACCGGCAGCGCCACGATCTGCCCGACCGCAAAGGCAGCCAAGGTGATCAGCAGCGTCAGCTTGAGCCCGGTCAGGACGACGGGAATGGCGCGAAGCAGCATTTCCAGGGACATGTCGCCTCCTATCGCATCCAGGTCAGGCGGCTGTTGCCGAAGCTCAGCACGGCGGTCGAGACGGTGGTGATCAGGACGAAAAGGGCCGCGACGATGAGATAGAAGGTCATCGGCTGGTGGGTGGCGCCGGCCGCCACCACGCCCTTGCGCATCAATTCCTCCAGCCCGACGATGGAGACCAGCGCGCTTTCCTTCAGGATGACCAGCCATTGATTGCCAAGGCCGGGAAGCGCGTGGGAGAACATCTGCGGCAGGATGATCTTGCGGAACAATTGGCCCTGCTTGAGGCCGAGGCTGCGCGCCGCCTCCCATTGCCCCGGAGGAATGGTCTGCAAGGCGCCGCGCAGGATCTCGGTCAGATAGGCGCCCGACACGAAGGACAGCGCCGCGATGCCTGCCGCCAGCGCGCTGACCTCGACATAGTCTCCCGCCAGTCCGGTGAGCAGCACCGTCCCGCCATAGAACACCAGGAAGATCACCAACAGTTCCGGCAGGCCGCGAATGACGGCCACATAGGAGGCCACCAGCCAGCGCAGGGGCCTGGGACCGGAGCTCCAGGCGAAGACGGCGGCCACGGCAAGAACGAACCCGACCACGAAGCTGCCGACGGCCACCTGCAGGGTGACGAGAAGCCCCTGAAGGAGTTGCGGAAGATAGGTTGAAACCACGGACATCGGAGGGATCTCGCTTCGGGAGCCCGCTGGAGTGGCGCTCCCCCTCCCCTTTAGGGAGAGGGGGCAAGCATCCCATCGGCTCAAGGCGCTACGCGGCGGCGCCGGCGCTTACACTCATTTCTTCTTGAAGGAGACGTCGTATTTGAACCACTTCTCCGAAAGCTTGGCGACCGTGCCGTCGGCGAGCATGGCGTTGACGGCCTCGTCTACCCGCTTTTTCAGATCATCCTTGCCCTTCTTCAGGGCGATGGCCTGGCCCCGGCCGAACTCGGCATAGTCGGCACTGGTGATCAGCGGGCCGGCGATGGTGATGCCGCTGTCCTTGCGGGATGCCATCATGCCTTCCCAGGCGGAACGTTCCATCAGGCCGGCATCGAGGCGGCCGGCGACGATATCGTCGGCGACCTGCTCGGCCCGGTCATAGAGACGGACGTCGGCATCCTTGAAATGGGCCCGGATCACCGCCTCATGGGTCGAGCCCGTCTGCGCACCGATCACCTTGCCGGCCAGCCCCTCTTCGAGAGCCTTGGTGTCTTTGGCCTGGGCGACGGGACTCCCGGCGGCGACGACGATGTTGTTGGGCGCATCGGCGTAGGGTGCCGAGAAATCGACCTGCTTCTCGCGCTCGTCATTGATCGACAGGCCCGACATGATCAGATCGTATTTGCCGACCTGCAGACCGGGCAGCAGGCCGTCGAACGCCTGGTTGGTCCAGCTGCAATCGGCACCGATGCGCTTGCAGACCTCGTTGCCGATGTCACGATCGAAGCCGACGATCTCATTGGCGGCATCGACGGACTCCCAGGGCGGAAAATCCGCACTGGAGGCGATGCGCAGGCTTTCGGCCCTGGCAGCCGAAACGCCCAGCAGCGCGGCGAGCGAAACCAACAATACTCTCTTCACGGCAGTCCCCTCTCAAGAAACATGAACGGCGCGGGCATGGCGGGCTGCCCGCTCAGACGACGAAAAACGGACTCACATCACCAGATCGGGCACCCGCTGCAGGGCTGTCCTGGTGATGGCGATGTCCTGGGTGGCCAGACCGGTGAGGTCGGCAATGGTGATCGCGTCGCTGGAACCGCGCCCCGGCTTCGATCCGTTCAGGATGGCGCCGAGTTCGAGGCAGTCCTCCTGCCGGAACAGGCCGGCCTGGAAGGCGGCGGCGAATTCGCCATGGTCGAGGCTCTGGCTGGCGAGATCGGCGACCAGCAGATCCGCCCGTGCCACCAGGGCCAGGGCCAGTTCCTGCTTGCCGGGGGCGTCAGCTCCGACGGCGGTGATGTGGGTGCCAGGCGTGACCCATTCGCTCGCGACATAGGGTGTGGTCGAGGGCGTGGTAGCGATGATCACGTCGGCCGAGCGACAGGCCTCTTCCAGATCGGCCGCCACCGAGACGTCGATGGGCGAATCGGCGAATTCGTCGGCGAGTTCGCGCGCCTTCTGCACCGAACGGCCCCAGACCAGGAACTGCACGGGACGCTTGGCCAGCGCCGCAGCGGCGCGGATCTGGAAGCGCGCCTGCGTACCGGTGCCAAGCACGGCGAAGACTTCGCTGTCCGGGCGGCAGAGGGCGAAGGTGGCGACGGCGCCGCCGATGCCGGTGCGCAGATTGGTGAGCCAGCCTTCATCGTTGAGGATGGCGACGGTGGCGCCGGTGACGGCCGAAATCGCGATCATCATGCCGCTGCTGGACGGCAGGCCGCGCTTGGGATTGTCGTAGAAACCGGAAGCGATCTTGACCACGAAGATCGGGTCGCCGGCGATATAGCCATATTTGATGTGACAATCGGCATTCTGCGCCGGCAGCCCGAGATAGCCGACCGGCGGCACATTGGCCCGGCCGTCCGCGACGGCGACATAGGCATCGGTGATGGCTGAGATGGCGGCGGCATCGATCGAAACCAGCTCCTGGAGCTGGGCCAGCGAAAGGCTAATCATTTCTCGTTTCTCAAATATTTGTAGACCGTCGCGCGCCCCATGCCGAGCACGCGCGAGATATAAGCGGCGGCGTTCTTGCCGCTGAAGGCGCCGCTGTCGGCAAGAGCAGTGACCAGATCCTTGCGATCGGCATGGGTCATCGAGGAAATCGTGACGTTGCGCCCCTGCGTCCATTGCCGGATGAACTCGTTGATCCTTTCGTGCCAGTCTTCCTTGAACAGGGCATCCGGCCGGTAATGCGGCTCGGGCACGCGCACCAGCGCCGACAAGGTCTGCATCACGGCGTGGAAGTCGGAGACGTTGACGTTGATGCACATCACGCCCAGCGGAGCGCCTGCCTCGTCGCGCAGCACGACGGTGATCGACTTGAGGGCCCGGCCATCCCAGTTGACCTTCTCATAGGGACCGATCACCGGGTTCTGGCTATCGAAATCGACCTCGTGCAGCAGCGAGGGCTCGCCCAGCACGCGCTTGGAGAAATTGCCGGCGATGTAGACGGCCTTGTCGGTGGCGAGCTCATGCAGGACCACCTCGACATAGGGCTGGAACAGTGCCGCGATGGCGTCACAGATCGGGCGATAGCGATGAAGGCTGTCCATAGGCATCCGATCCAAGCGTCATCCCCTATCGCGGCGCGGTTGGCGCGGCTTCTCGATAAAGCTCGCCATGCCATCGCCATCCTGGCCGCAACGTTTAGGCCTCAAGAACAAAAAAGTCTACAAGAGATTTTATGTCTACAACAATGCCTGTTCGGCCGTGGCCGAAAGAAGGCGAACGCCAGTGCCGATGATGGCATCGTTGAAATCGTAGTCGGGCTGGTGAAGCCGGCCATTGCGGTCCGATGGGCCATTGCCGATCCAGGCATAGGCACCGGGCAGATGCTCGAGAAAGGCGCCGAAATCGTCACCCGCCATGGTCGGCACGCCGAGATGCAAGGCGGGACTACCGGGCAATGTGCGGGCAGCCCGGCGCATGATCTCGGCTTCGGCCGGCGTATTGACCACGGGCGGGCTCGGCAGTTCGTCGAAGCCGATCTCGACCTCCGTCGCAGCGATCCTGGCCGCGGACTGAGCGACCTCCTCGACCCGCCCCCTCAACAGGGCCAGGATCTCCGGGCGCAGGCCGCGGAAAGTGCCGGCCAAAGTGGCTTCGCGCGAAATCACGTTCTGGGCAAAGCCACCCTGGAACGAGCCGACGGTGACGACGGCCGCCTCGAGCGGATTGACGGCCCGGCCCACCGCCTGCTGGATGCCGGTGACGAAATGGCTGCCGGCCAGCACGGGATCGCCGGTCATGTGCGGCATGGCGGCGTGACCGCCGGGCGCCTTGAACTTCAGGGTGAATTCCCCCGCCCCAGCCATTACCGGGCCGTCATGAACGATCACCTCGCCGGCCGGCACATCCGGCCAATTGTGCAGGCCGAAAATATTGCGGGCGGGGAAGCGCTCGAGCAGGCCGGCATCCAGCATGAGCTGGGCGCCGCCATAGCGCTCCTCCGCCGGCTGGAACACCAGATAGACCGTGCCGCGAAAACGGCGGGTCAGCGAGAGATAGGACGCCGCCCCCAGAAGCATGGTCATGTGGCCGTCATGGCCGCAGGCGTGCATGGCGCCGGGGATCTGCGAGCGATGGCCGAAGCTGTTGTGCTCATCCATGGCGAGGGCATCCATGTCGGCACGCAGGGCCACGCCGGGGCCCTCCCCGCTCCCTTCGACGACGCCGACCACGCCATAACCGCCGACGCCGGTATGGACGGGAATTCCCATTTCGGTCAGCCTTTCGGCAACGAAGGCCGAGGTCCAGGCTTCCTCGCGGGAGATCTCCGGATGACGATGCAGATCGTGCCGCATTGCGATCAGGCGAGGCAGGGCATCTTCGACGATGTCGGTCATTGCAGGATTCATCCGTCAAATGGCAAGCATAGACGAACTAGTCCACAATAAATGTTTTGTCTACATGCACGAGAGACGACGGCGAGGCCGTATGCCGGTTTTCTCAGCTCCGTCGGCATGGCGACGGAGCGGGACCGGCACACCGAACCGTGCCACTCAGCCGCGCAGGCGCTTGCCGTTCTCGTCGAAGCGCAAGGTCCTCGTCGCATCGGGCGTGGCGTAGATGGTGGCGCCCGGCTCGACCTGATACTCGCCGGAGAGCCGCACGGTGATCGAGCCTGCCTTCTCGGTATCGAGGTAGAGATAGGTGTCGGCACCCAGATGCTCGGCATAAACGACCGTGCCCTTCCAGTCGCCGGCCTCGCGGCTGACGGAGACATGCTCGGGCCTCACGCCGATCGTCTTGACGCTCTCGCCCAGGCGCGCACCATCGACGAAATTCATCTTGGGCGAGCCGATGAAGCCGGCGACGAAGGTGTTGTCGGGGTCGTTGTAGAGATGCATGGGAGCGCCGACCTGCTCGATATGGCCGGCATTCAGCACCACGATCTTGTCGGCCAGGGTCATGGCCTCGACCTGGTCGTGGGTGACGTAGATCATCGTCGCCTTGAGGCGCTGGTGGAGCTGGGCAATCTCGATGCGGGTATTGACGCGCAGCGCCGCATCGAGATTGGACAGGGGCTCGTCGAACAGGAAGAGCTTGGGCTCGCGCACCACGGCGCGGCCGATGGCGACGCGCTGGCGCTGGCCGCCAGAGAGTTCGGACGGCCGGCGGTCGAGATAGGGCTCGAGCGCGAGCATGGCCGAGGAAGCCTTGATGCGCTTGTCGATCTCGGCGGCCGCCTCGCCGGCCTGCTTGAGGCCAAGGCCCATATTGTTGCGCACGGTGAGATGGGGATAGAGCGCATAGCTCTGGAACACCATGGCGATGCCGCGCTTGGCCGGCGGCACGTCGTTGACGCGCTGGCCATCGATCTTCACGCCCCCGGAGGTCGTGTCCTCCAGCCCCGCGATGATGCGCAGCAGCGTGGACTTGCCGCAGCCCGACGGTCCAACGAAGACGACGAATTCGCCGTCTTTCACATCCAGGTTTATCCCCTTGAGGATATCAACCGAGCCGAACGATTTCTTCACATTCTCGATATTCAGCGAACCCATGATACTTCCCCTGAAGTTTGCCTGTGGGGCGCATGCGCGCTTCTTCATCCGCTCGATGCGGACCACGAAAAAATTTCATCGCAGATTGAGCGACCGGATACCTTGAGCCGGCTCATCACCGGGCCGTCTCGCGCAAAGCGGGCGGCATGGCGTGACGCCAGGCTCTATTTGACAGCGCCCGAGGTGATGCCGCGGATGAGCTGCCGCGAGAAGATCACATAGAGCACCAGCACCGGCAGGATGGCGAGCGACAGCGCCGCCAGCACGGCATTCCAGTTGGTGACGAACTGCCCGATGAAGACCTGGGTACCCAGCGTGATGGTCTTGGTCTTCTCGCCTGGCGCCAGGATCAGCGGGAACCACAGATCATTCCAGATCGGGATCATGGTGAAGACCGCGACGGTCGCCATGGCCGGCCGTACCAGCGGCAGGACGAGGCGGAAGAAGATGCGGTATTCCGACAATCCATCGATGCGCCCGGCATTCTTGAGATCGTCCGAGACCTGCTTCATGAACTCGGACAGGATGAAGACCGCCAGCGGCAGGCCCTGGGCCGTATAGACCAGGATGAGCGCCGTCAGCGTGTTGACCAGGCCCGTGGCGACCATAAGCTGCAGGATGGCGACGGTGCCGAGCCTGATCGGGATCATGATGCCCAAAGCCAGGTAGAGCCCCATCAGCGTGTTGCCCCTGAAGCGATACTCGGCGAGCGCGAAGGCCGCCATGCCGCCGAGCAGCAGCACGAAGAACAGGGAGACCACCGTGACGATCATGCTGTTCTGGAAGTAGAGGAAGAAGTCGCCCTGGGCGAGCACGGTCTTGTAGCCGATGGCGTCGAAGGTCGCCGGCCCCGGCGGTGTCAGGGGCGAGCGGAAGATCGCGTCCCTCGACTTGAAGGAGTTGATCAGGATCAGGATCACCGGAAACAGGGCGATCACGGTGTAGGTGATCAGCACCGTATGGGCTGCGATCGAACGGGCCGGAGAGTGCGTGGCTTTGCTCATGTCGATCTCCTCAGAACTGATAGCGCCGCAGCCGTGTCTGGATGGCGAAGAGATAGACGCACACGCCGGCCAGGATGATGAAGAACATCATGGAGGCGATGGTGGCGCCCATGTTCGGATCGCCGAGCTGCAGCTGGAAGCCGAAGAAGGTGCGGTAGAGGAAGGTGCCGAGAATGTCGGTGGCGTAGTTCGGCCCGGCCAGCGCGCCCTGCGCCGAATAGATCAGGTCGAAGGCATTGAAATTGCCGACGAAGGTGAGGATCGAGATGATGCCGATCGAAGGCAGGATCAGCGGCAGCTTGATCTTCCAGAACTGGGCGATGCCGGTAATGCCGTCCATCTCGGCCGCTTCGATCACCTCGTCGGGGATCGACAAGAGCGCGGCATAGATCAGCATCATGGGGATGCCGACGAACTGCCAGACCGAGACGAGGCCGAGCGTGGTCAGCGCATAGGCTTCCTTGCCGAGCAGCGGCGTGAACCAGCTCTTGAGGCCGATCAGGTCCAGCATCGAGGGTGCCACGCCCCAGAGCGGGGAAAGGATCAGCTTCCACACGAAGCCGACGATCACGAAGGACAGCACGGTCGGGATGAAGATCGCCGTGCGGTAGAAGGCGGCGAAGCGCAGCTTGGGATGGGAGAGCAGGGCCGCCAGCACGACGCCGATCGGGTTCTGCACCACCATGTTGATGAGGAAGAACCAGCAATTGTTGCGCAGGGCGTTCCAGAAGCTGGAGGCCCAGCGCGGGTCGCCGAACAGCGTGCGGAAATTGTCGAGTCCCGCGAAATTCGACACACCATCGACGGTCCGGAACAGCGAAAGCTGCAGGGTACCGATCAGCGGCAGGATCATCACGAGCGTGTAGATGATGACGGCCGGCGCCAGGAAAACCGGAATGTGCCAGCGGAACGCTTTTCTACTTGGTGAATCTTCGAGAGACATTGCAGCAATCCTCGCATGTGCGTTGCTGTTGTCGGAGATGGCGATGAGGGGGAGGATGGCCGCGCCGTCATCGAGGCGCGGCCGAGCCGAACTTACTTAGCCGGCTTATACCAACTGTCGAGCCCCTTCTGGAGCTTCTCGGCAGCTGCTTGCGGCGTGTCTACGCCGTTGATCACATTGGCGGATTCCACCCAGGTCTCGTTTTCGAGATTGGGCGTGCCGCGCGACAGGATCTTGTAGGTCGAGCGGATCGTCGACTTGCACTTGTTACGCCAGGACACGAATTCCTGCGCCAGCGGATTGTCGAGTTTCACCTCGCTCTTGGCGAGGCTGAAGAAGCCCGGCAAAGCATTGGCGTAGAGCGTGGCGAATTCCGGCGAGGCGATCCAGGCCAGCAGTTTCTTGGCCGCTTCCGGGTTCTTGCTCTTGGCGTTCAGGCCGAAGCCGATGTCGTTGTGGTCGGAGATGTAGCAGGTATCGCCGGCCTTGCGCACCGGTGGGGGGAAAGCGCCCATCTTGAACTGCGCCTGGGCACCGAAGGGGGAGATTTCCCAGGAGCCGGCCGGATAGATGGCGGCACGGCCGAGCGTGAACAGGTTCTGGCTGTCGGGATAGGTCTGCGCTTCGAAGCCGTCGCCCAGATAGGACTTCCACTTGGCCAGCGTGACGAAGGGCTCGACCCAATCGGCATCGGTCAGCTTCTGGGTGCCCTTGATCAGCGCCAGACGGCCGTCCTCGCCCTTCCAGTAGTTGGGCCCGATGTTCTGGTAGCCCATGGTGGCGGCTTCCCACAGATCCTTGGTGCCCATCGCCATCGGAACATAGGTGCCGTCCGCCTTGATCTTGTCGAGGGCGGCGAAGAACTCGTCCTCGGTCTGCGGCGGCTTGAGGCCGAGCTTGTCGAAGGCTTCCTTGTTGTAGATGAAGCCGTGGATCACCGAGGCGACCGGCACGCAGAAAGTGGTCTTGCCGTCGTCGGTCTGCCAGGCAGACTTGGACGTGTCGGTGAAATTGTCCATGCCCGGCAGGGTCGACAGATCCGTCAGCTGGCCCTTCTTGTAGAGCTCGAGCGAGGCATCGAAGGGACGGCAGGCAATCACGTCGCCGGCGGTGCCGGCATCGAGCTTGGCGTTGAGCGCGGCATTGTATTCCGGCGGCGCCGACGGGGTGAAGTTCACCTTGATGCCGGGATTGGCCTTCTCGAAGGCAGGGATCAGCTTTTCCTGCCAGATGGCAAGATCGTCATTGCGCCAGCTTTCGATGGTGAGGGTAGCGTCCTCGGCCCAGGCGGCCGTCGCGCTGAGAAAAGTAGTGCCCAGGAATAGGGCCGTCAAAAGTCGCTTCTTCATCCGTCTTCCTCCCTGTACCGGCCACTGCCTGGGCCGGCTCTGGTCGACCTTGCGGTACCCAGCCCCCGCCGGGATGCGCCGCTCATGCAGCCTTTCCGGCCGGCAACTGGCCTGCTGCCCGGAGACCCGAAGAACCTGCATGCCCGCAGGCCTCCGCTCGGCAGCGCCGGCCTAGGTCCGACCCCACCTCCCCGATAGGCCGGACAATACCAAATAAATACCACTTGTCCAGTGACCTCACATAACTTTTCTCGATGAAGCATCACATTTCGCATAAGTATCTGTTTTAACTTAGTTTAAATTTTTTGCCCAGAACACCTCTTGACGAGTGGTAGCTTATTGGTATTGTCTTTGCATAGGGAGAACACAGCAATGATGATCCTCGGCGTCGATGGTGGAGGCACGAGCTGCAGGGCGGCGCTCGCGACAGCCCAAAGCCAGATCATCGGCCGCGCCAAGGCCGGGTCGGCCAATATCCGCACGGATTTGAACGGGGCCTGCGAGAGCATCATGGTAGCCGTCGGCCAGGCCTTCGCCGCCGCCGGCCAGGATCCGGCCCATATTCCCGACACACCCGTCGTGCTCGGCCTGGCGGGCGCCAATATCGGAACCTATGCTGCCGAACTGCGGGCTCGGCTGCCCTTTCGCCGCTGCTTGATCGAGTCCGACGTGCTTATCGCCCTGGAAGGCGCGATCGGCGCGGGAGACGGCGCCATCGGCATCCTGGGCACGGGCAGCCACTATCTGGCGCGTCAGTCGGGCGAGATCCGCCGCCTGGGCGGCTGGGGTTTCCTGCTCGGTGACCAGGGCAGCGGCGCCAGGATCGGACGAGACCTGCTCGAGGAGGCACTGCTCGCCCATGACGGCATAGCCCCCCATACCTCCCTCCTGGATGCCGTTCTGACAGCGCATGGCAACGATCCGCAGGCGATCGTGGAGTTCACCAAATCCGCTCAGCCCCGTGATTTCGGAACTTTCGCGCCGATGGTCTTCGACTATCTCGAGCGCGGAGATCCAGCGGCGGACAGGATCGTCGAGAGGGCCGTCTCGGCGGTCGAGGCTTCCCTGGACGCCCTTGCGCTTGCCAACGCGACGCCCCGTTGCTTATTGGGCGGCCTGGCAACGCTGGTCGGACCTCGCCTGCCCCCGAAACACCGGGAGCGGCTCGTGCCTCCTCTGCAGGACGCGTTGGGCGGCGCAGTATCCATGGCTGCCCGATTATTCGGCCTCGAGCGGTCATTGTCGGATGGCAAACAGGGACTGATGCAGCCATGATCGCCAGGCAGTTGAGTCACGCCGAACTCTTGCCCTCCTACAGGGAGCAGGCCCGGGAATTCGGCTTGGAAAGGCAAGCCATGAGTGACGCCGTCGACCTCATCTTCCGCTCCCTCGCCGATGCCAAGGGCAGCAACGCGCCGCTCTATCTGCAATTGCGCAAATCGATCGAGGAAGCCGTGCGGGACGGTGTCCTGGCCGCAGGCGACGCGCTCCCTTCCGAGCGCGACATCGCCATGAAGGCCGATATTTCGCGCGTCACCGTGCGCAAGGCGCTGCAGAACCTGGTCGAACAGGGCGTGCTGATCCAGCGTCACGGTTCCGGCACCTTCGTCGCGCCCCGGGTCGAGCGCGTCGAGCAATCCCTGTCGCGCCTGACATCCTTCACCGAGGACATGGCGCGGCGCGGCAAGCTGGTACAATCGGTCTGGCTCGAGCGCGGCCTCTATGTGCCCTCGCCGCAGGAGACGATGATCCTCGGTCTGACCGCCAACGAGATGGTGGCGCGTGTGAACCGTCTGCGCTTTGCCAATGAAGCCGCCGTCGCGATCGAACGTGCCTCGATCGGGGCCTCGCTGCTGCCGAACCCGGAAGCAGTCGGCTCTTCGCTCTACGCCGCCCTTGCCGAGCATGGCAACAAGCCGGTCCGCGCCGTCCAGCGCATCTCCGCCGCCAATCTCGGGCCGGAGGATGCCCAGCTTCTGCGCGTACCTCCCGGAGCCGCCAGCCTCAACATCGAGCGCGTCTCCTATCTGCCGAGTGGCAAGGTGGTTGAATTCACCCGGTCGATCTACCGGGGCGATACCTATGATTTCGTAGCGGAATTGCGTCTGGCCGAGCCCAGCGAAGGAGAAGCACTGTGACAACAGAGACCCATATGCGCCGCGAGGTGCTGGAAATTCCCCAGGCCGTCGCGCGCCTGTTCGAACAATCCGCCACCGAGATGGAGCGGGCGGGCACCGCGCTGAAGGCCGTCGATCCGCGCGTCCTCGTCACCGTGGCCCGCGGCTCCTCCGACCATGCCGCCTCTTTTATCAAATATGCGGTCGAATTGACCACCGGCGTGCCGGTCGCCTCGCTCGGCCCCTCGATCGCTTCGATCTACCAGGCGCCACTCAAGCTCGCCGGCGCCGCCAGCCTTTCCATCTCGCAGTCCGGCAAGAGCCCCGACATCGTCGCCATGGCGGAAACGGTGCGCCGCAGCGGCGCCGTCGCCGTTGCCCTCACCAACACGGCAGGCTCGCCCCTGGCGCTCGCGGCCGATCACGCCATCGATATCGCCGCCGGCACCGAGAAGAGCGTTGCCGCGACCAAGACCTTCGTGAACTCCGCCGTGGCCGGCCTCGGCGTCCTCGCCCACTGGGCCGGCGACAAGGCGCTGCTGTCAGCCCTTCAGGACCTGCCCCGTCATCTTGAGCAGGCTGTCGCTTGCGATTGGACCACCTTCGCCGATGCCCTTGACGGCACTTCTTCGGTCTTCGTGCTCGGCCGCGGACCGGCCCTGGCGATCGCCAACGAGGTGGCCCTGAAGTTCAAGGAGACCTGCTCGGTGCACGCGGAAGCCTATAGCGGCGCCGAGGTCATGCATGGCCCGATGGCGCTGGTCGGGCCCGGTTTCCCGGTGCTGGCCCTGGCGGCTCGCGACAAGGCGGAAAGCTCGATCATCGGTGCCGCCGACGCGCTGGCGGCCAAGGGGGCCGCTGCCTTCATCACCGCCGACGGCGCCAGGCAAGCCGCCCGCCTGCCCTTCGCAGCCACCGGCCACCCGCTGACCGACCCGCTGGTGCTGATCGCTTCCTTCTACGCCTTCGTCGAGGCCTTCGCCCGTCGTCGCGGCCTCAATCCCGACGAGCCCCGCAATCTGCGCAAGGTCACGGAGACGGTATGAGCATGCAATCGGCCCTGCTCGCCCCGCGCATCTTCGATGGCGAGGCCTGGCACCAGGATGCCGCCGTGATCGTCGATGGCGAGCACATCGAGGCGATCGTGCCGCGCAGCGCCGTGCCGGCACGCATGGCGGTCGAGACGATCGAGACGGGTTTCATCGCCCCCGGCTTCATCGACCTCCAGGTCAATGGCGGCGGCGGTGTGATGCTGAATGACAGCCGCGACGCCGAAACCATCGCCACCATCTGCGCGGCCCACGCCCAGTTCGGCACCACGGCCCTGCTGGCGACCCTGATCACCGACACGCCCGCCATCACCGCCGAGGCCCTCGAGGCTGGCGCGGAGGCCGAACGACGGAAGGTGCCGGGTTTCCTCGGCCTGCATATCGAGGGGCCGCACCTGGCCGTTTCACGCAAAGGCGCGCATGATCCGCAATTGATCCGCCCGATGGAGGAGACCGATCTCGCTAGGCTGATTGCCGCCAGAGGCCAGGTTCCCGTCCTGCTCACGACGGTCGCGACGGAATCGGTAACGCCGGCCCAGATTCGCCGCCTCGCGGAGGCCGGTCTGGTCGTCAGCATCGGCCATTCCGACGCCGAATATGGCGACGTGGTCGCAGCCGCGGAAGCCGGTGCCTCCATGGCCACGCATCTGTTCAACGCCATGAGCCAGATCAAGAATCGCGAGCCGGGACTTGCCGGCACGGCGATCGCACTCGGCGGCCTCTCCGCCGGGCTGGTAGCCGACGGTATCCATGTCGACCCCATCACCATCGACATCGCGCTACGGGCCAAGAAGCAACCCGGCCGGATCTTCCTGGTCACGGACGCCATGGCCACTATCGGCACGGATATGCGGCAGTTCACGCTCAATGGCCGTGTGATCAAACGCGAAAACGGCCGCCTGACCCTCGATGACGGCACTCTCGCAGGCGCCGATCTCGACATGATTTCGGCCGTGCGTTTCATGCATGAGCGGATCGGCCTCGATCTCGGCGAAGCCCTGCGCATGGCCTCGCTTTATCCGGCCATGGCCGTTGGCATGGACCGACATTATGGCCGCCTCGATCGGGGCAGCCGGTCCGACATGGTCGTGCTGACGGATGATCTGGCGATCGCTTCGGTCCGGATCGGCGGATCGGCAGTTTTCCGCTCGGGAACGCCACGTTGATACAATAAAAAATAGATGCATACTGATACGCTTCCTGGAAAGAATTGGCCAGGAAGCGTTTCCATTTCTATATTATGGCCGGACTCTATCGCGACAACCGACTCGTATATTTTTTATGCCTTTGCGTCAGCATGATATCTCTGCTTGTCATTGGCTTAAAAAAATTCTCAGGTGATATATTTCATATCACGCCCATGTCACAGCCTTTCGTCATAGGGAAGGCAATTGTTAGACTTGGGCATTGGATGGTTGGATGAGCGATCCTTCGGACCCGCTCGGAAGTGGAGACGGCTCGGTCGTCACGCCGCTTCTTACGAAATTTCGCGGCCTCACTTCACCGGGACATCGGCAATTTGCCGTGGCCGAATTCGAATTCGCGGATGGGGCGATCATCCGCATCCCCATCGCCAGCGATGCCGTGGCCTCCTTCAACGATGCCTTGGTGGTGTGGATGTCGAAGGGCAATGCGGCTGGTGCGATCGTGCATTGAGCCGTCATGCCGAAAAGCCGGCTGACTTTCGCTTGAGAGAAAGCGTTGAAGCGACAAGTTCAGGCAAACCGTCCATAGCGGCGAAGGCGGCTTCAGCCATGCAGATGGCGCCTGCCCCATTTGCGCTCGGACAGCTCGGCGTTGCAGCGTTCCTGTTTCCTGTGCCAGAGATAGCCCGACAGGATAACCGCGCCGATGGCAATATCGGCGGCGAGAACCTTGAACAGGGCCGGCATCCAGAGGGCTGCCAGCAAGGCACTGGCATCGACGGCAAGACTGGTCATCGGAACAACTCCCTCAATCGTCCCAAACCAGCACTGAACCTACGCCCCGACCCCGGCATTTTGATGTCGTCAGCCATAGGGGTTGGAAAAATACCTCACAGCCCGCCGAGGAAGCTGGCGAGATTGTCGCCGAGCGCATCGCAGACATAGCCACCCTCCTGCACGATCGCCATCGGCAACCCGAGGCTGGCGATACGGGCGGCAATGCGAGCGAACCCCTTGGTGGTCACCGTCAATTCCTGGAAGGGGTCGCCCTCGAAAGCGTCGAGGCCGAGTGCCACCACCAGCGCGCCCGGCGCGAAGGCGGCAATGCGGTCCAGGGCGATGTCGAGGGCTGCGAGGAAGCCTTCGTCCCCCGTCTTGCGCGGCAGGGGCAGGTTGAGGTTGTAGCCGAGCCCCTCGCCTTCGCCGCGCTCGTCCGCATGGCCCCAGAAAAAGGGATAGAAACGGATGGGGTCGGCATGAACGGAAACGGTGAAGATGTCGGGGCGGCCATAGAACATGCCCTGGGTGCCGTTGCCATGGTGCAGGTCGACATCGAGAATGGCGACGCGGTCGTGGCGGCTGCGCAGGGCCTGGGCGGCGATGCCACTGTTGTTGAAGAAGCAGAAGCCCCCGGCCAGATCGGCGAAGGCGTGATGGCCCGGCGGACGGCAGAGCGCATAGGCGGCGCGTTCGCCGCCGAGCACCAGGCCGGCGGCATGATAGGCCGTATGGGCGCTGGCCAAGGCCGCCTCATAGGTCCCGGCCGAGATCGGGCAGGCCGTATCGGCCATATGATAACCCGCCTGTCCGACGGCGGAGGCTGGATAAGCCCCGTTGCGACGATCGGGATGGATGTTGGGGATCACCTCGGCAGAGGCCCCATCGATCTCGCACCAGCGCGCATGAATATGGCGGAGGAAGTGGATGTAGTCGGGCTTGTGCACCGCGGCGACGGGCACCAGGCCGGCATCGTCGGGCGCGACCTGCGTCAGGCCGGCGCCAAGGGCTGCCTGCAACAGGATGTCACAGCGGCGCGGCACTTCCGGATTGGGCCTCTGCGTGCCGCTCGACAGGAAGAAGGTCGGATCGTGGCGCCTCTGGGTTTCGCTGAATACGACCTTCATGTCCGATATTCCTCCGTCGGCTGCGACTCGATCCGCCCCTGTTTAGCCGATTTGGCCGGAACCGTGGCTGTCAAATCGCCGCTGGCTGTGACCCGCGAAACTGCCGGACTGCTCAATCGATGCGAGAAACCGGTACTGCTTCCCGAAGGATCGTTTCATGCGTCCGAGTACCGCTTTCCTTGCGCTGCTGGCCCTCGGCTGCGCCATACTGGTCTTTCTTGAGACGCAGGGACATTACCTGGCACGGTTGATCGACAGCCGGCTGCCCTGCCAGCAGAACCCCGCCAATTCCGCGCCCTGCTATGTGACGACGAGCCTCACCGTCATCGTCGCAGCCGCCGCCATCGGGCTGGCGGCGCTCGCCGTGGTGCTGGTGCGGGCGCTGATGGCCCGCCGTTGCTGATGCACGATCAGTAGGTGGCCCGGCCGCCCGAAATGTCGAACACGGCACCGGTGGTGAAGGAGCATTCCTCGCTGGCGAGCCAGGTGATGATGGCGGCCAGTTCCTCCACGGTGCCGAAGCGCCCCATCGGGATCTTCGACAGCATGTAGTCGATATGGGCCTGGCTGACCTGCTGGAGGATCGGCGTATCGACCGTTGCCGGCGTAATGGCGTTGACGGTGATGCCTTCCTTCGACAATTCCTTGCCCAGCGACTTGGTGAGCCCGATCACCGCCGCCTTGGAGGAGGAATAGGCCGACGCCGTGGGATTGCCTTCCTTGCCGGCGATGGAGGCGACGTTCACGATGCGGCCATAGCCATGCTTCTGCATCAGCGGCGCAACGAAGCGGTTGCAGTAGAACAGGCCGTTGACGTTGATGTCGTAGACCCGCTTCCACTCCTCGATCGGATAATTGACCAGCAGTTCGTTCTTGCCCGCCACGCCGGCGGAACAGACCAGCACGTCGATGCGGCCGAGCTGGCTTTCCGCAGTCTGGGCCGCCTTCTCGACGGCGATAGGGTCGGTGATGTCGATGGCGATGCCATGGGCCTTCGGGCCCAGCGCCTGGCGCACCGTCTCGATGCGGGCGGCATCCACGTCCCAGATCGAGACCGAACCGCCCTCGGCCACGATGCGCTCGGCCGTCTTGAGGCCGATGCCGGAGGCTCCGCCGGTGATGATGGCGCCGCGGCCCTCATAGCGAATGATCGTGGTCATGCCGGTCCTTCCCTGCCTTCCGAATGCCGGCCGTGCTGCCGGCGCCGCCGTGTTTTCCGGGGCAATCGGGTGATATCGGATTATTTGTCAGACAACAAGAGAGTGAGCTTTCAGGAATTTGTAAACTTGACTGACAAATTTCTTGCGTCACTATTCTGCGCAACCCAACGCAGGAAGGACGAGGCATGGCATCTCCCCGCATCAAGCAGGTCAGGACCTATCTGGTCCGCAGCGAAGGCGGCGGCGATTATTTCAGCCAGAAGCAGGGCCATTGGCTGATCGACACGCTGATCGCCAATCCGATGTCCGGCTATGCCGACTACAAGGCTTCGCGCACCAGTTGGGGCGTCAACGTCATGGGCTCGATCGTGGTGGAGATCGAGACCGAAAGCGGCCATGTCGGCCTCGCCACGGGCTTTGGCGGCGAGCCTGCCTGCTGGCTGATCCAGCACCATTTCCGCCGCTTCCTCGACGGCGCCGACCCGCGCGACCTCAATCGCCTCTGGGACCAGATGTTCCGGGCATCGATGTATTACGGCCGCAAGGGTCTGCCACTGGCAACCATCTCGGTGGTGGACCTGGCGCTGTGGGATCTCATCGGCAAGCTGCGGGAGGAACCGGTCTACAAGCTGATCGGCGGGCGCACCAAGGATGAGATCCGCTTCTATTGCACCGGCCCGCGGCCCGAAGCGGCCCGCCGGCTCGGCTTCTGGGGCGGCAAGGTGCCCCTGCCCCATGGCCCGGCCGACGGTATCGATGGCCTGCGCGCCAATGTGGCCTTCCTGGCTGCGCATCGGCAAGCCGTCGGCCCCGATTATCCGCTGATGGTGGATTGCTACATGGCACTCGACGTGCCCTATGCGATCGAGCTCGCCACCGCCTGCAGGGACCTCGACATCTATTGGTGGGAAGAGGTGCTGCATCCCGATGATGTCGACGGCTATGCGCTGCTCAAGAGAGCTTTGCCGGCAACAAAATGGACGACGGGCGAGCATGAATATTCGCGCTACGGCTTCCGCAAGCTGATCGAGGGGCGCCATATCGACATCCTGCAGCCCGACGTGATGTGGGTCGGCGGCCTGACCGAATTGCTGCGGATCTCCGCCCATGCCAGCGCCTATGACATTCCCGTGGTACCGCATGGCAGCGGCCCCTTCAGCTATCACTTCGTGATGTCGCAGCCCCATTCGCCCTATTGCGAATATGTTGCCAACAGCGCCGACGGCCAGGACGTCCTGCCGGTTTTCGGCCCCCTCTTCACCAATGAACCGGTGCCTCGAAACGGACGCCTCGACGTTCCCGACACCCCGGGTTTCGGCCTGATCCGCAATCCGGCAGCAGTGCTGGTCGAAGCCGGAGCATAGCAGGACGCCCCGTCCTGCTTCGGTGCTTGCCCTCGGGTCGCCAATGTGATCACAGTCGGCGATGAGCACCGACAGTCTCGCCGCCGTCGAACCGGCCGACACCACGCCCAACCCGCTGCATCAGCAGGTCTACAGGACGCTGCGCGAACAGCTGATCATCGGCAATTTCCATCCCGGCAAAAGCATGAGCCTGCGCGGCATCAGCGACATGCTGGGCGTGGGCGTGATGCCTTGCCGCGAGGCGATCCGCCGCCTGGCCGCCGAGAACGCCCTGGAGGTCCAGCAGAACAGGCGGGTCTGCGTGCCGCATCTGACCGTGGCCCGTTTCGAGGAACTGATGAGCGCACGGCTCGCCCTCGAACCGCTTTGCGCCCGGCGCGCTTTGCCTTTTGTCGATAGCGACAGGCTGGAGCGCATGATCGCCCATGACGAGACGATGAACCGAAACTACAAGACCGGCAACGCCGACGTCTACATGCTCGCCAATTACAACTTCCACTTCGAGCTCTACCGCGCCGGCAATTCGGACGTGCTGGTGCCGTTGCTCGAAAGCGTGTGGGTGCAGTTCGGCCCCTTCATGCGCACCATCTATGATGTGGTCGAAGGCGCCGAGATCATCGACAAGCACAAGATGGCGATCGAGGCGATTCGCCGGAACGATGCGGATTCACTGCGCACCGCCATCGAGGCCGACATTCTCGATGGCATGTACCTGCTGCGGCATACGCTCGGCCTGGGCGCGAACTAACACCACAGTTGCAGTTTTCATTCGAAGGGGATTGGAGTGTCAGCCCTTGCGCTCCTGCAGGATGTTGCCGCCGTCCACCACCAGCACGGAGCCGTTAACGTAGCTTGCGCCGTCGGAGGCCAGGAAAGCCACCGCAGCGGCGACCTCGTCAGGGGTTCCTGCGCGGCCCGGCGGCGTAGCGCGGGCAGCGATGCGCTCCTCCTCGGTTGAGGAGCCCGTCTCGATCCAGCCCGGCGCCACCGCATTGACGGTGACGCCATCCCCGGCCACCTCCAAAGCGAGGGCGTGGGTCAGCCCGACCATGCCCGCCTTGGCCGTCGAATAGGCGGCTTCGCCGGGATTGGAGACATAGGGGCCGGTGACCGAGGCGACATTGACGATGCGTCCGTGGCGCCTCGCGATCATGGCGGGCAGGAAGGCCCGCGTCACCAGAAAGGCGGTGTTCAGGCTGACGTCGATGCCGCGATTCCATTCGGCCTCGTCGAGATCGACGAAGCGCTTCTGCACCGCCGGCTTCAGCACGCTGCCCATGCCGGCATTGTTGACGAGGATGTCGACATCGCCGGCCGCCGTCCGCAATCGGCGCACCTCGTCGGGCCGCGTGAGATCGGCAACTACTGCCCAGGCTTCGATGTCCTCGGCCTCCAGTTCCGCCGCGCGGCGATAGATCCGGTCGGTCGAGGCCGTGATCGCCACCGACAGGCCGGCACGCCCGAAGGCCTTGGCAATGGCGAAACCAATGCCGTCGGGAGCCCCGGCGCCCGTTACCAACACGGAGCGCGAGCGGACGAAAGATCCCGAAGCCATCTCACCCTCCCGCCTGTTCGAAGCCGGTCAGGACATTGACGGCATTGACCCCGAGCGCGCCGATGGCGTAGCCGCCTTCCATCACGAACAGGGTCGGCAGGCCCAGCGCCGCGATCCGTGCTCCGATCTCGCTGAAATGCGGGGTATCGAGCTTGAACTGGGAAATCGGGTCGTCCTTGTAGGTATCGACCCCGAGCGAGACCACCAGGGCCTGCGCATCGAAGGCCTCAATCCTGCGGCAGGCATCCTCGAAGGCGGCGGACCATTCCGGCCATTGCGTGCCTGAAGGCAGGGGATAGTTGAGGTTGAAGCCCTCGCCAGCTCCCTCGCCGCGTTCGCGGGCATAGCCGAGATGGAAAGGAAATTCGAAATCGGGATCGCCATGCATGGAAGCGACCAGCACGTCGGCCCGATCGTAGAAGATCTCCTGCGTACCGTTGCCGTGATGATAGTCGACATCGAGCACCGCGACGCGCGAGCGGCCGGCATCACGAAAACGCTGCACGGCGATGGCGGCATTGTTGAGGTAGCAATAGCCACCGAAGAAATCACGGCCCGCATGATGGCCGGGCGGGCGGCATAGCGAGAAGGCCGTGCGCTCGCCGCCGAGCACGGCATCGGCGCCGGCGAGCGCGGTGTCGGCGGCGCGCTTGGCCGCCTGCCAGGTGGTGGCGGTGATCGAACCGGCCATGTCGAAGGAATAGTAGGAAAGACGGGCATCGAGGCCGCGGGGCGCCTTATCGATCGGCGGCATGGAACGATGGCGCCAGCTATAGGGCCAGACCTCGCCATCGCGGCCGGCGGCCTGCCATTCCTCATACACGCCCTTGAGGAAATCGACATAATCAGGCGTGTGGACGCGCTTGATCGGTGCGAGCTCATAATCCTGCGGGGTCAGTATCGGCCCGAGGCCCACGTCCTTGACCCGTGCCAGGATGATCTCGGCGCGTTCCGGCTTTTCGAATGTCTCGACGATCTTGCCGAAGGAAAGCTCCATGCCGCTGTGATGGAGATGGTGGTCGGCGGTGTAGAAGGTCTTCATGCCATAAGCCCGGATTCAATAGCCTGCGGTGATGCCGAAATCGATGGAGAGGGCCGCGCCGGTGATCGGGGCGGCGCCGGGCTGGCAGAGATAGTGGATGAATCCGGCGATCTCCTCGGCCTTGATGAAACGGGCACTCTCGCCCTGCGGATAGTTGCCGAGCAGCCGTCGCTTATAGGCGTCGGGATCGCCGTCGCCATAGGTCACGGCCTGATACTCGATCATCGGCGTGGCGACGTCGCCGGGGCAGATGGCGTTGACGCGAATGCCCTGCGGCGCGAGTTCCAGCGCCAGGGCCTTGCTGAGCAGCACCAGCCCGCCCTTGGAGGCGCAATAAACGGCCGCGCCCTTGTTACCGACCAGCCCGGCATCGGAGGCGATGTTGACGATCACGCCCCGCGACGCCGTGAGATGAGGAATGGCGGCCGAGATCAGGAAGAACGCGCCCTTGAGGTTGACGTCGAGCACACGGTCCCAGTCCTCCTCGTTGACCGAGGTGGCGGGCCCCTCCAGCCAGACGCCCGCCGCATTGACGAGCACGTCGAGACCACCGGCCTCGGCCGCCCTCGCCACCACCTCGCGGCAGGCCTGGGCGGAGCGGATGTCGAGCGGCAAAGCGAGCACCTCGACACCCGCATCCGCCACCTTGGCCCGGGCCTCTTCGAGACGCGCGCCCGGAAGATCCGCCAGGACCACGCGCGCGCCGTCCTGGGCAAAGCGCAGGGCCGTCGCCAGCCCCATGCCACCGGCGCCGCCGGCAATCAGAATGGTCCGCCTGGTCATCTCAGACGACCTCCCCGTAAAGCTGCAGCTCCAAGGCGGTGATATCGGCGGCAAAACGCCGATATTCCGCCCGCTTGAGCGCCAGCAGCACATGGTGGAGGCGCTCGCCCAGGGCCTCCTTCAGGAAGGCCGAGCCGGCCGCCGCCTCGATGGCGCTGCGCCAATCGGCCGGCAGGGCATCATCGGCCGCGCTCGCATAGGCAGTGGCTGCCGGCCCCGGATCGCGTTGCGCGGCAAGGCCCCTGCGGATGCCCGCCAGCACGACGGCGCCAACCAGATAGGGGTTGGCATCGACCCCGGCGGCGCGCTGCTCCAGATGCCGGCCCTCCGGCGAACCGGCGGGAACGCGCACGGCGACGGCCCGGTTGTTGACGCCCCAGCTCGGCGCCGTCGGCGCATAGCTCTGCGCCGCGAAGCGCCGCCATGAATTGAGATGGGGCGCAAAGACCAGCATGCTCTCCGTCATGGTCTCCAGCAGGCCGGCAATGGCATGGCGCAGGGCCGGCGCGAGTTCGCCGTCGCGGTCGGCGAAGAGATTGGCGCCGTCCCGGCCTGCCAGGCTGGCATGGGCGTGCATGCCCGAGCCGGCGCGGCCGGCAAAGGGCTTGGCCATGAAGCAGGCCTTCATGCCGTGGCGGACGGCGAGCGCACGCAGCAGCCGCTTCAGCATGATCAGGTCGTCGGCGGCGCGCAGCGCATCCTCGCGATGGCGCAATGTCAGTTCGAACTGGCCTGGCGCATATTCGGAGATCAGCGTCTGTACCGGCAGGGCTTGCGCCTCGGCGGCGCGATAGACGGCATCGACGAAGGGCTCGAGGCGATCGAGCTCATCGACGCTGTAGACATGGATGCCGCCGAGCCTTTCGCCGGTCAGCGGCAGGCGGAGCGGCTGCGGGCGGCCATCTGCCGTCGCCTCGCGATCGAGCAGGTAGAATTCGAGCTCGAAGGCGGCGACAGGCTGCCTGTCCTCGGCCTGGAGCAAAGCCTGCTGGGCTGCCAGGGCATGGCGGGGATCGGCCGCCATCGGCGAGCCGTCGAGCTCGAACAGCGACAGGCGCACCTCGCCGCGCGGCGGCGATGTCCAGGGCAGCGGCACCAGGGAGCCGGCGATCGGCCAGGCGCGCCGGTCGGCATCGCCATCCGACCAGACCAGGCCGGTTTCCTCGACATCCTCGCCCGTGACGTCGAGGCTGAGAATGGAGCCGGGCAGATGCCGGCCACCGCGGAACAGCGGCAGGAGTTCCTCCCGCCTGATGATCTTGCCGCGGGCAATACCGTTGATGTCGACAAGGACGAGATCAAAGGCGCCGATCTCGGGATGATCGGCCAGGAAGGCCTCGGCTTCGGCAATATCAGCGGCCTGGGCCGGCCGCGTCGTCAGGGCGCCGGCCATTACGCCGCCTCCCCGGCCTGGCAGAAGCGGGCGAGGATCTCGCCATAGGCGGCAACCAGCTCCTGGGCTTGCGCCTCGGCCAAGGCCGGACTGACCAGGATCATGTTGTGGAAGGGGGTGAGCAGGAAGCCGCGATTGAGCAGGGACAGGTGCAATCCCTCCTCGATGACCGAGGAGGCGGCTTCACGGGCTTCCGCCGCGTTGCGCACCGGCTCGGAGCTGAACACCACTTCCAGCCGGGCGCCGACGCGGGTGACATGCCAGGGCAGGCCCTGCGCCCCGATGGCCTTGATAAGGCCTGCCTCGATGATGTCGGTTCGCGCGGCCATGGTGGCATAGGTCCCTGAGGTCATCACCTTTTCCAGGCTCGCCCTCAGGCAGGCGAGTTGCAGCGCACTGCCGGACAAAGTGGTGCCGATGCCGGAATGGCCATGGCTGTCGCGCGCTCGCCGCGCCCGGTCGAGCCCCTCGGCCACCTCGGCGCTCATGCCCCACACGCTTACCGGCACGCCGCCGCCGATGGGCTTGCCCATCACCATCAGGTCCGGCTCCAGGCCGTGCAGCATGGTGTAGCCGCCGAGGCCGGTGGAAATCGTATGGGTCTCGTCGATCAGCAATAGCGTGCCATGTTCGCGCGTCAGCCGCCGCAGCGTGTCGTGGAAACCCGGCGCAGGCAGGATCATGCCGCAATTGGTCATCACCGGTTCGGCCAGCACGCAGGCGACTTCACCGGACGCCAAGGCGCCGCGCAGCGCTTCCTCATCGTTGAAGGGAATGGCAATGGTGGTCTCGCCGAGATCGACCACCTGACCGAGCAGGCTCGCCCGCGAGAAAGTACGGCCATTGACGAGATCGACCAGCGTGTCATCGACGGCGCCGTGATAGCAGCCGTCGAACACCAGGATCTTGCGCCGCCCGGTCACGGCCCGCGCCACACGGATGGCGAAACGGTTGGCGTCGCTCGCCGTGGCGCCGATCTGCCAATGCGGCAGGCCGAAGCGCGCAGCCAGCAGTTCGCCGACGATCTCGGCATCGGCGGATGGCAGCATCGTCGTCAGGCCGCGATGGCCGGCATTGCGCAGCACTTCCAGGATCGGCTCGGGCCCGTGGCCGAACATGGCGCCGGTATCGCCGAGGCAGAGATCGACCACCCCATTGCCGTCGATGTCGGTGAGATGCACGCCGCTCGCCTGCTCGATCACCATCGGGAAGGGCATCGGCCAATCGAGCATCCAGTGCATCGGCACATTGTCGAAGAGGCCCTTGCCCTTGCGCTCCGCCATGGCCCGCGCCTTGGGACGACGCTCGGCATAAAGCTGCCGTTCCGCCGGCAGCAGGGCCTTCACCCGCGCCTCGATGGCTGCATTGTCGATCGGCGTGCTGGACACGAGGAACCTCCGCTGAATGGATTGTGGCACCGTTCATCGCCGAACGATGGCCCACGCTATTGTGATCACAATCAGCAGATTGAAGGTTATACTGTCAACATATATCCAGAAAAATCCGCGAATTGTGATCACGTTACGGCCCGTGATCGAAGTCTCCTCTCTTCCCGAGCGGACAGCAGGCGCGATCCAGCGGTCGCGCCCTTCAGCTCTCTGCAGTGGAAAATCGGGGAGTTTCCCGCGTCAGGCGTGCGGCGGCAGGGGCGCGCCGTCCATGCGGGTCTTCAGCCAATCGCGCGCCCGGTAGTAGCGCAGCGTGAGCTGGGGGCCGAAGCTCATATAGAAAGGCGCCTCGTGCAGCGGCTCGACCTTGAGCGAGAGCTCCTGCTCCGGCACGTCGAGCGCCCATTCCGAGAGGATGCCGCCGAGCATGCTGCCGGTGGGCACGCCGCGCCCCGACAGGCCGGTAAGGGCGACGATGCCGGGCGCCAGGCCGTAGAGACGGGGAATGGTCCTGGCCTGCATGTCGAGTTCGCCGAACCAGAAATACTCCCAGCGGATCTCCTGCCTGATCTGCGGATGCAGCCATTTCAGGCGATCGCTCATGACCTGGTGCGTATAGGCAAGGTCGCGCCCGCGCCGCCCCATCGGGAACATCGAGGCGACGATGCGGCCCTCGGCATTGTATTTGTAGACATAGATGTCACCGCGGCCGTCATGCATGGTGGTGTTCTCGGGCAGGACGGAGCGGCGCTCCTCCTCGCTGAGCGGTTGCGTCGCCGCCACGAAGACGCGCATGATCTTGAAGCTCTGGTCGAGCTTGGGCCAGCCCTCCATCGTATAGGCGCCGGTGGCGAAGATCACCTTGTCGGCCACCACGCTGCCATCAGCGGTATGGGCCACCCAGCGCAGGCCTTCGCGCGTGACATTGGTCACCTTCGAGCCCGTATGCAGTATCCCGCCTTCCTGCTGCACGGCCCGCGCCAGGCCGCGCGCATAGCCGAGCGGATTGAGATGGCCCGCCTCGCTGTGGAACCAGCCGCCATGGAAGCGCGGGCTGCCGGTGATCGCCTCCACCTCCGCCTTGTCGACGAAGCGGGTGCGGGCGCCGACGGCGTTGTATTCCTCGACCTTGCGCTTGATGGCATCGATGGCACCCGGGCGGGCCGCCGCCTGAACATAGCCGTTCTGCTGCCATTCGCACTGGATCTGGTAGCGCTCGATCATGGCGCTGACGCGGGCATTGGCCTGGGTCTGCCGGGCGATCAGCCTTTCGGCCCAGGGTTCGCCGAGCAGCCTGCGCAATTCGGGCAGGCTGAAATGGGTGAAGGTCGGCGTACAATGGCCGGCATTGCGGCCGGAGCCGCCGAAACCGGCCTGCTCGGCCTCCAGCAGCACCACGTTGACGCCCTTGCGCACCAGTTCAAGCGCGGTGGTGAGGCCGGTATAGCCGGCACCGACGATGCAGACATCGGCCTGCACGCGCCCGGCCAGGGGCACGGTGTGCGGGGTGGGAGCGGCCGTCGCATACCAGAGCGTCGCGTCGAAGGGCGAGAATTTCGACATGGCCAGGCCCTCTCAGTTCAGGTCGCTTCGGGCGTCGAGGGCATCGCGCAGCCCATCGCCGATGAAGTTGAAGCTGGTGACGGCGAGCGTGATCGCCACGCCCGGCACGATGGCGAGCCAGGGGGCATTGGCGAGATATTGCTGGGCCCCGTTGAGCATGTTGCCCCAGCTCGGCAGCGGCGGCTGGATGCCATAGCCCAGGAAGCTCACATAGGCCTCCAGCAGGATGGCGCGGGCCACCGTCAGCGTCGCCGCCACGATGATCGGCCCGATGACGTTGGGCAGCAATTCGCGGAACATGATCCAGCTGTTCGACAGCCCCACCATGCGCGCCGCCAGCACGAAATCGCGCTCGCGCAGCGAGCGCACTTCCGCCTCCACGATGCGCGCCACCTCCATCCAGCTGGTGACGGCGATGATCACCGTGATCATCAGCGGGCTCGGCTTGATGAAGGCCGCCAGCGTCAGGAGGAGGAAGATGCTGGGGAAGGACAGGAAGGCGTCGACGAAGCGCATCAGGGCTGAGCCGGCCCAGCCGCCATAATAGCCGGCGGTGACGCCGATCACCGTGCCGAGCGCCGTGCTGAGCAACATGGCGAAGAAGCCCACGAGCAGCGAGATGCGCCCCGCCATGAACAGGCGGGCGGCGAGGTCGCGGCCGAGCGGATCGGTGCCGAAGATGTGGTAGCCGGTGAAGGGCGGCGCGAAGCGGGCCCTCAGATCGATGAAGAGCTCGTCATAGGGCAGCAGGCGCGGGCCGAGGATGCAGGCAAGCGTCAGGAGGATGATCATTGCCAGGCCGACCATGGCGAGCCGATGCCGGCAGAAGCGCCGTACCGTGCGACTGCGCCACCAGCGCGGCTTCGGCGAAGGCGATGCGGGGGAAAGAGTTGCTGAGGCCATTGCTTTTCTCCCTAACCGAGCCGGATGCGGGGATCGACGAAGGCGACCAGCAGGTCGGCGATCAGATTGCCGATGAGCACCAGGATCGCCGAGAACATCAAAAGCCCCATGATCACCGGATAGTCGCTGTAGCCCAGGCTATCGAGGAACAGCCGGCCCATGCCCGGCCAGGTGAAGACGGTTTCCGTCACCAGCGCTCCGCTCAGGATGGTGGGTATCTGCAGGCCGGCCAGGGTGATCATCGGCAGCAGGGCATTGCCGATCACGTGCTTGACCAGCACGCGGCGCGGCTTCAGCCCCTTGGCCTTGGCCGTGCGCACGAAATCCTGGTTGATCACGTCGAGCGTGGCCGTGCGCATGTAGCGGCTCCAGACCGCCACATTCACCAGCGCCAGCACGATGCTGGGCATGATGAGATGGATGGCATAGTCGGCGAAGCTGCCGTCGCCCACCGTGAACATGTTGCCCGCCGGCAGCCATTTCAGCTTCAGCGAGAAGAGGTAGATCCCCACCAGGCCGAACCAGAAGGTGGGAATGGAGAGCGCGATCATCGCCCCCACCGTCGCCAGCGTATCGAACAGCGAATAGCGACGCGTCGCTCCCATCACACCGATCCAGGTGCCGATGACGATGGAAATCAGGGTTGAAAAGCCCATCAGCAGCAGCGTGGCGAAGAGATGCCCGCCGATGATGGCGAGCACCGGCTGGCCGTCGCGATAGGACCGGCCCCAATCGCCCTGCACCAGACGCCAGAACCAGTCGAGATACTGGATCGGCAGCGGGCGGTTCAGGCCCATCTGCTCGGCGATGCGATCGAGCGCCTCCTTGGTCATGCCCGGCGTGAGCGTGTATTGCGAAAGCGGGCCGCCGGGCGCCAGATTGAGCACAGCAAAACCGATGACCGAGACCAGCAGCAGCAGGATGAGGCTCTGCCACAACCGGCCAGCGAGATAGCGCAGCATGGGATCGTCTCCACTCGGCCGGCCTTATGGGCCGGCTGTCAGCAGGGTGGCGGGCCAATGCAATCGCTTCGGGTTGAGACCCCGGCCCACTCCCCTTCCCCGGAGGAGGGAGGGTAGGACGGAGCTCGTCTAATCCAAGCAATTGCCCCGGGGCAGCAGGCCTATTTGGCCCAGCGCCAGGTGTTGACGTTCCAGCTGTCGATGCGGTTGTTGATGTTGGGCAGGAAGCCCTCCACACCCTTCTTGCGCCCACGCACGGTGGCGTATTGATAGATCGGCAGGAAGGGCAGGTCGGTCCGCATGATCTCCTGGATCTTGAAGTAGAGCTTGCGGCGTTCCTCCGGCACGAAAAGGTTGCCGGCCTCCTTCAGGAGTTTGTCCACTTCGGGATTGGCATATTGCCAGGTGTTCTGGCCGTTACCGCCCTTCGCCCCGCTCGAAGTCGACATGAAATAGTCCGAGGTATCGGGATCCGGCCCGGTGATGAAGTTGATGCCGACGACAACGCTGTCGAACTTCGACAACATCCAGTAGTCGCCCCACATCACGGCCGGCGGCAGGTTGGAGATCGTCATCTCCACGCCGATGTCCTTGAAGGATTGCTGCATGAATTGCTGCACCTGCTCGCGCAGATGGTTGCCGGCCGTGGTCGAATTGCTGAAGGACAGGCGCACACCGTCCTTGGCGCGGATTCCGTCGGCGCCGGGCACCCAGCCAGCCTCGTCGAGCACCTTCTTGGCCTTCTCGGGATCGTAGTCCTGCTTGGGAAGGTCCGGATTGTAGTAGAAGGACTGCTGCGGCATGTAGGATTCGGTCGGGGCAGGCAGGCCGTAATAGAGCGCCTCGATGATCGTCTTCTTATCCAGCGCATGATAGAGCGCCTTGCGGACGGCCGGGTCCTTGAACTGCGGACGTTCCATATTGAATCCGACCGACTCGATGGTCGCATTCGGCACGACATCCACGACCTTGCCCTCGAGCGTCTTGGCTTCCTCGTAATGGTCGGCCGTGATCCATTGCAGGCCCAGGACATCGACGTCCCCGGTCTTGAACTGGGTGTACATCACCGTCATGTCGGGGATGTATTTGTAGACGATGCGCTCCAGATAGGGGCCTTCTCCGAAATAATCCTCGTTGGCGGCAAGCTCGATATAGTCGCCGGCGACGCGCTTGCTCCACTTGAAGGGCCCGGTGCCGACGGGCGCATTGTTGAAAGGCGCCGTATTCTTATCGGCAGCCTCGCCGAGGATGTGCTTGGGCACGATGAAGGTGGAGGCCAGGATCGAGGGATAGGGCGCGAAGGGCTTGTCCATGCGCCAGGTGATCTCGGTGGGCGACACTACCTTGATGTCGCGCACATGCTCGTGGCCGGTGCGCCGCCAGCTGCGGAAATTCGGGTCGACCATCAGTTCCAGCGTGAACTTGACGTCCTCGGCCGTGAAGGGCTTGCCGTCATGCCACTTCACGCCATCGCGCAGCTTGACCTTCCAATTGAGGCCGTCGGCGGAAATGCCGCCATTCTCCACGCTCGGCACCTCGACAGCGAGGGATGGCGTGAACTTGCCGTCCGGATCGACGTCGAACAGCGGATTGAACACGCTGTAATGGATGCCCTCGTCCACCTCGATATGGAGCAGATGCGGATTGAAGACCGTCGGCTCCTGCGAGAAGCTGATGACCATCTGGCCGGACGGCTTGTCCTTGCCGGCCGCCAGGGCCCCCTCCCGCCCGAGCAGGGCCGGCATCAGCAGCGCCGAGGCGCCGGTCGCTGCCATCAGGCCGAGAGCCTGCCGGCGATTGGGATGGGGAAACTGGTTTCGCTCTTGTTTCGACATGATGAGTTCCTCTGGAGAGTGGCTTTATTTTTATGGTTGTTGCAGTCGGTTGCCGGCCCGAGATCTCCCAGGCCGGCAGGCTTAGAACCCGCTGATCAGCTCGATCTTCGATCCGTCCGAGAAGCGGGAGAAACGGAAATTGGCCGGGTCGACCAAGGGCGGCCGTCCGGTGACGAGATCGGCCATCAACTTGCCGGCCGCCGGGCCGATGCCGAAGCCGTGGCCGGAGAAGCCGGTAGCGATGTGGAAGCCGGGTATGGCTTCGACCGGCGAGATCACCGGCACGGCATCCGGCGTGACGTCGATATAGCCGGCCCAGCGCTGCGCAATCTCTGCCTTGGCGAAGACCGGGAAGGCCTTGGTGAGATTGGCCAGGGCGACATCGGTCAATTCCTTCGCCGGCTCGGGATCGAGCACCCGGCAGCGTTCGAAGGGGCTGACCTCGTCCATCGCCCATTGCTTCGGCACGCGGGCTTCCTCGAAGAAGCGGCCACCCATCCTCAGATTGAGCGAACGCCATTCCTTGCGCAGCGCCGGCAGGAAATCGAAGAAGAAGCGGAAGCTGTTGGGCACGATGTCGACGACGTTCTCGTGCCCGGAGGCGATGGTATAGCCGCCATCCGCGCGCTTGCGCACGGCAAAGCCGTTGGACCAGATTGCCGGTCCCGGCCCGCCTTCCAGCGGCTTGGTGCGCAGGACGGAATTCTTCACCTTCAACTGCGGCAGGCGAATGCCGAAGCGGCCGGAGAACAGGCTCGACCAGGCTCCTCCGGCCAGGACGACGGCACTGCAGGCGATCGGCCCGCGTTCGGTGACGACGCCGCTGATCGCTCCGCCCGACGTCTCCACGCCGCGCACGGCGCATTCGGTCAGGATGGCGGCGCCCTTGCGCCGGGCCGCCTCCGCGATCAGGGGAGCGGCGCGCTGCGGCTCGGCGCGGCCGTCCTCGGCGGTGAACAGCGCCCCCTTGATGTCCATGGTGGTGCCGGGAAACATCCGCTTGTATTCGGTGCCCGAGATCATGCGGGAGTCGAGCTGGTAGCCGTCGAGATTGCGGTTCCAGCGCTCGTGGTCGGCATATTCCTTGTCGTTCTCACAGGTGAACATGATGCCGGCACGGGTATAGCCGGTGTCGCCTTCGACGCGCTGGTCGAGCGTCTTCCAGATCCTCAGCGCCTCGGCCATCAGGGGCACTTCACGCGGGTCGCGCCGCGAGATGCGTACCCAGCCCCAATTGCGGCTCGACTGTTCCTGGCCGATGCCGCCCTTCTCGCAAAGCGCGACCTTGAGGCCCCGCTCGGCCAGTTCGAGCGCCGTGGAGGTGCCGATGATGCCGCCGCCGATGACGACGACATCGACCTTGGCGGGCAGCGCCGCGTCGCCTTGGACGGGAATGATAGTGGGGCCGGGCATGTCAGTAGGACTCTTCGAGCTGGCAGTTGATGGTGAATTCGGCGACGCTGGCTTCGTTGGGCAGGTCGATCAGCATGGCGATGATGCGGGCGAGATCATGCGGCGAGGTCATCTTCTCGGCCGAGCGGTCGGTCAGGCTCAGAGCCATGTCGGTGGCGACGAAGCCGGGACAGATCGCGGTGGCGCGGATGCCGCGCTCGAAGCCTTCGTGACGGATGCCGTGCGCCAGGGCGACGGCCGCATATTTCGAGATGGAATAGAGGCCGGCCCGCGAGGATTTGACCCGCTTGCCCGACAGCGAGGCGATGACGATCACCCGCCCGCTCCCGCTCTCGGACAAGGCCTGCCAGGCCGCCTTGGCCAGGCGCCGCGGCGCCTTAACGTTCACGGCCAGCATGGCATCGAGATCCTCGTCCTCGGCCTCGATGACGTTCTTGGGGATCATGATGCCGGCATTGGCGACGATTGCATCGATGCGCCCGAAACGCCGCAGGGTCGCCTCGGTCCAGTCCGCCTCCGCCTGGGGATCGGCGGCGTCATAGGCCTGCAGATGCACGCGTTCCGGATCCGCCCAGGCGGGCTGCTCCGGCCGCCGCATGCCCAGCGAAAGCCGCCATCCCCGGCTGGCGAGCTCGGCCGCCACCGCCTGGCCGATGCCTCGATTGGCGCCCGAGATCAGGGCTACCCTCTGCTCGCTCATGCCACCTGTCCTTCCTTGTCGGCACTGTTCTGAGGCGGCATGCCCACGAAACGGCAATAGGCCCGTTTCAGGATGTCCATGACCTGTCTCTGCTCATGCTCGGGGATGAAGTCGAAGAAGCGTTTCGACTGCTCCGTCGCCAATACACGCACCTTGGCGGCCAGCTCGGCGCCGGCCGGCGTGATGTAAAGTTCGTGGGCCCGGCTGTCGTCGGACGAGATTTTGCGGGTGAGCAGCCCCTGCTCGATCATGTGGTCGACCAGCCGCCCCATGGCGGAACGGTCCTTCATCACCAGATGGGCGATCACCGAGGGGCGGATGCCGGGATGGCTGTCGACCAGCAGCAGCGTGGTGACCTTGCCGGTGCCCTTGGCCACTTCGAGGCCATCGAGCCATTCGTCGAGGTCTCGCGACACCGCCAGGCTGATCACCCGGATGTAGAAGCTGAGCGTATCCTCGAGCACATCGAGATCGATATGCGCGGGCAACGTCGGCGGTTTGGCCCGTTTCACCTTCATGCGGCCGGCTCCCACTCGCTGCCCGGAATGGCCGCCACCAGACGCTTGGTGTAGTCGTTCTGCGGTCTACGAAAGACCTGCGCCGGCGGCCCGGATTCGACGATCCGGCCCTTGAACATCACCGCGACCTCGTCGCAGATCTGGCTGGCAACGCGCAGATCATGGGTGATGAAGATCATGGCCAGATGCATCTCTTTCTGAATGCGCGCCAGCAATTGCAGGATCTGGGCCTGGATCGAGACGTCGAGCGCAGAGACCGCCTCGTCGGCGATCAGCAGGACGGGATCGAACATCAGCGCGCGGGCAATGCCGATGCGCTGGCGCTGGCCGCCGGAGAATTCGTGGGGAAAGCGGTCATAGGCGCCGGCATCGAGGCCGACGCGAGCGAGCAGGCCGACCGCCTTCTCCTTGGCCTTGCCGGCGGCCATGCCCTGCGCGATGGGCCCGACGGTGAGGATGCGGCCGATGGTATGGCGGGGATTGAGCGAGGCGTAGGGATCCTGGAAGATCATCTGGATGCGCGGGCGCAGCGGCCGGAACTCGTCCTCACGCAAGGGCGCGATATCCCGCCCCTCGAACAGGATGCGGCCGCCATCGCTGCCCATCAGCTTCATCAGTACCCGGCCCAGCGACGACTTGCCCGAGCCCGATTCCCCCACGAGCCCCAGCGTGCAGCCCTGCCGGATCGAGAAACTCACATCGTCGACGGCGCGTACCGGCGTGCCCTTGGCGAAGAAACGCCCCTGCCCCTGATAGGTCTTGCGGATCCCCTCCGCCTCGAGGATGACAGGGGGCAGAGCGGCAGGCGCGGCATCATCGGCCGCCATGCGCGGCACCGCCGCGATCAGCGTCCTGGTATAGGGATGCTGTGGCTCGCGCAGGACCTGGGCTGCCGTGCCCTGCTCCACCAGCCGGCCCTTTTCCATCACCACGACCCGGTCGGCGATCTCGGCTACCACGCCGAAATCATGGGTGATGAACATCACGCTCATGCCCTTGCGGCGCTGGATCTTGCGGATGAGTTCGAGGATCTGGGCCTGGGTGGTGACGTCGAGCGCCGTGGTCGGCTCGTCGGCGATCAGCACGTCCGGATCGAGGGCCAGGGCAATGGCGATCATCACGCGCTGGCGCTGGCCGCCCGAAAGGCGGAAGGGATATTGATGGCGGATGGTCGCCGGATTGGGCAGCCCGACCTCGCCGAGCAGTTCGACGACCTTTTGCTGCCGCGTGGCGGGCGTGCCCACGCCATGCGCCTCCATCGCCTCGGCGATCTGGTCACCGATGGTCATCAGCGGATTGAGGGCGGAAAGCGGATCCTGGAAAATGATCGAGACGGCCCGGCCGCGCAGGTCGCGCAGCTGCTCTTCCCGGGTCGCCAGCAGATCCATGCCCTTGAACAGGATGCGCCCGCCCGTCACCGTCAGCGATGACGACAGCAGGCCCATGATCGTGTTGGCGGTGACGGATTTGCCCGAGCCGGATTCACCGATGATGCAGAGGATCTCGCCGGCCTTGAGCTCGAAGGAGATGTTCTCGACGGCGTAGGGCCGTTCCATGTTGCGCGGCAGGCTGACGGTGAGCTTGTCGACCGACAGGATGGTGGCGCTCGGGGTTTTCGGCTCGGCGTCGGAGACCAGCATCGTGACCGTCCTTCCCAATCACCGGCGGGACATCAGCACCCCGCCCTCGATATAGTGGACGATTACAACTAATTTTGCCGGCGAGGCCAAGCGAAAATTTCAGGCAACGAAGGTATCGCAATGCCGCAATCCGGAGCAACCCGCTCAGGCGGCCTTGGTCTGGATGCCTGAAAAGGAGCCCGGCAACAGGCGGAAATAGGCCAGTCCCTGCCCGGCGCCACGCGCCACCAGGAAGCCGATCAAGGCGAGCCACAGGCCGTGATTGCCGAGGGGCTGCAGCAACCACCACAGCCCGAAATAGCAGGCGAGCGCCAGCGCCATCAGGTTGCGCATGGCTGCATTCCAGGTGGCGCCGACATAGACGCCGTCGAAGGTGAAGGCGAGCGCGCCTGCGATGGGCGTGACGGCGGCATAGGGCAGGAACTGCCGGGCCAGCTCGCGAACCGAGGTGCTGGTGGTCATGAAATCGATGAAGGCCCCGCCCGCCGCAAACAGCACGGCGGACATGCCGATCGCCAGTCCCAGGCTCCAGATCACCGAATAGCGCACCGCTTTTTCGAAGGACGGCCGATTGTTGGCGCCGATCGAGCGCCCGCTGAGCTGCTCGGCCGCAGTGGCGATGCCATCAAGGAAATAGCCCCCGACCAGGAAGAAATTGTTGAGGATGGCATTGGCGGCCAGCGTCACGTCGCCAGCCAGCGCACCCTGGCGCCCGAAGAAGACGAAGGCGGCCAGCAAGGCGAAAGTGCGCAGCATGATGTCGCGGTTGATCGCGATCATGCGCACGAATTTGGCCCTGTCGAAGACGAGGGACCGCGGCACGCCCAGATTCCCGCCGAAATGGGCAATCACTACGGCCAGGCCGGCGACGACGCCGGTGGTTTCCGCCAATGTGGTGGCCCAGGCGGTACCGGCGACGCCCCAGCCCATTCCCAGCGTGAACAGGATGCAGAGCAGGATGTTGACGACGTTGATGCCGATCTGCAGCAACAGGCCGGTGGTGGTCCGTCCCAGGCCGATCAGCCAGCCGAGCACGGCATAATTGGCGAAGGCGAAGGGAGCGGACCAGATGCGGATGGCGAAATAGACCTCCGCCGCATGGGTCACCTCGGGCGAGGCGCCGAGGAGCGGGAAGGCGACCGCCGCAATCGCGCGCTGCAGTGCCACCATGGCGAGGCCGAGCACGCCCGCCATCACCAGCGCTCGCAGGAACACGGCCCGTTGCTCCAGCCTGTCGTCGGCGCCGACGGCCTGCGCCGTCAGGCCGGCGGTACCCATGCGCAGGAAGCCGAAGCCCCAGAACAGGAAATCGAACAGGAGGGCATTGAGCGCCACCGCCCCGAGCAGGGCCTCACTGCCGATCTGGCCGATCACGGCGGTGTCGACCAGCCCGAGCAGCGGGGTGGACAGATGGGCCAACGTCATCGGCGCGGCGATGCCGATGACGATGCGGTGGCTGACGGGAACGGGGCGGATGGGGGCGTCGATCGAAGCGGCGGGCATGGGCGGTGATTTTCCTCGCGCCTTGGTAGCCCCAATCAAGAGTCATTCCAAGGTGCCCCGCCCAAGATACCCCCGAGCCGATTTGCCCGCCCCCCGTTACGAGCCGTTCCCGGGAACCGGTTGCGCCAGGCGCAACGCACCTTGCCCGGCATTTTCCTTCTCGACCTCCTCGGCGAGTTCACGGCCCCGCGTTTCCGGCAGCAGGGCGATGGCGAGGAGCACGAAGAAATAGGCGCTGACGGCCGTGACGGCCATGGCGTCGCGCAGCAGGAGATGGCCGCCTGCCGTCATCAGGCCGATGACCGTGGGAAAGAAGGCGCCGGCGGCCCGGCCGAAATTATAGGCAAAGCCCTGGCCGTTGCCCCGGATGGCGTTCGGGAATAATTCGGTGAAATAGGGCCCGAGAGCGCTGTAGATGCCAAGAGCCGCAAAGCCCAGCACGAAATCGAGCGCGAACATCACCACCCCGCCACCCGGCAGATAGAGGAAGGCCGGAATGAAGATCCAGTTCAGCAGGGCAAAGAGCAGGAAGTTGCGGCGGCGGCCGATGGCATCGCACAGATAGGCGGCGACGATATAGCCGACGAAGGAGCCCACGGTGAGGACGAACATGTGATAGCCCACACCCACGGTGGAGATTTCCCGCACCGTCTTCAGGAAGGTCGGCAGCCAGATCACCATGGAAAAGCCGCCCGCCTGCACGCCGAAGGCCAGGAGTGAGGTCAGGCAGGTGGTGCGCAGATAGCGCCGGTGGAAGATCATCAATGGGCTCGCCGGCGCCTCCCCGGCTTTCACTCTCCTCTCCCGGGCCGCCAGGAAGACGGCAGGCTCGGGCACGCCGCGCAGGGCGAGCAGGACCAGAATGGCCGGCGCTGCCCCGAGCCAGAACATCCAGCGCCAGGCCTGGGTATCAGGCAGCGTCGCGAACAGGATGGAGGAGAGGATCGCCGCAATGGCGTAGCCGATCGCATAGGCGCTCTGCACGGTGCCGACGGCCTTGCCGCGATATTCGGAACGGATGATCTCGCCCATCAGCACCGAGCCGGCAGCCCATTCGCCGCCGAAGCCAATGCCCGACAGGATGCGGGCGGCAAGCAGCTGCTCGAAGGAGTTGCAGAAGCCACTCAGCACGGTGAAAAACGAAAACCAGAGGATGGCGAGCTTCATGACGCGCACGCGCCCGATGCGGTCGCTCAGGATACCGGCCGCCCAGCCGCCGATGGCGGAGGAGATCAGGGCCGAGGTTCCAAGAAAGCCGGCCTCGGCATTCGTCATGCCCCATACCGCGATCAGGGTCGGGATGAGAAAACTGTAGAGCTGGGTGTCGAGCGCATCGACGGCCCAGCCGCCGAAACAGGCATAGAGCGTCTTGCGCTCGGTACGATCGAGACTGGTGAACCAGGCGAACATGCATTCCTCCCTGCTTCCGGCCTTATGTTGGAGGCTGCGCGTCCGACCGTCCTGGCAGAAGCGAGCAATGGGGCCGGTTATGTCGATAGGCCTTGAACCGGCGCTGCGTGAGCATCGGATATGCGTCTGCACTCGGCGGCCCGAAAATGCCGCCGAAACTCATTGCGAAACTCAAACTTGCGTCAGGCGTAGGCTCAGGCCGCCTGGGAAACGAGTTGCTCCAGCCCGAGCACATGCGCCGTGTTGGTCGAGACCATCCGGCGGATCGCCTCGTCGGAATAGCCGAGTTCCAGGCACAGGCGCACGCCGCGCCGGAATCCTTCCAGCGGGCTGAACACGCCGACCTGCCCGAGATCCGAACACAGGATGGTGCGGTCGACGCCGGCCGCTTCGATCTGCTGGCGCAGATCCTCCGCCGAGCGGGTCTTGAACTTCGATCCTTCCAGGAACATGCAGAGCGAGTGCTCCACATAGGCGCCCATGGCGGCGATCTCCTTCACATCGTCCAGGCTCGCGCCGACGATGTCCTCCGGATGGGTGAAGATCAGGCGCTCGACGCCGCGGCGCCGCGCTTCCTCGAACAGGATCCAGGTCTCGCTGACATGGAGGTGGCCGCTGGCAAGCGCCATGCCGCTGCGGGCAATGACGTCCAGGACTTCCTTGACGTCGTCGAGCACCTGCTTGTTGGCATCGAGGACCGGGACCGCCCGGGCCGGCCGCATCTTCTGGGTCGACGCCGGATGCGACCAGGAGGAGGTCTTTTCCCATTCGAGATGGTTCTCGGCGGCCAGTGTCGGCATCCAGACGATCTTGCCGCCCATCGCCGCGGTATGCTCGACGGCGTAGGGATTGATGCCTCCCACCACATTGTTGAGCACGATGCCGGAAAAGACCTTGGTGGTGAGTTCCGGATGATGCTGGGAAATCAGGGCCGCCGTCGCAACGCCGGCATAGTCGTGATCCTTGGTGATCACCGCCGCAAAGCCCGCCTCCGACATCTGGCGGGCCAGTTCCAGATGGTCGAGCCCGCGCGGCGCGATCGAAGGCCCGCTATGGACATGGGGATCGATCGCCCCCTTGAGCAGCGCGTCGATGCGCTTGGTATCCCCGGCCGATCCGGTATCAATGGTCAGTGCGTCCATGGTACTGCCTCCTTCGTCCTGCCTGCTCTACTGCGCGATCGGTGCGTCAGGACGGGGTCCCGGCACCCTCGGCCGGCATCGGATAGTCGGCGGCGTTCAGCACCCAGCCGGGCTTCAGCGAAAAATCCCGGCGCGGCGGGCAGAAGATGTCGACGAGCTGATTCACCCCGGCGAGCATGCCGCGGGAGGTATGGATCGCCGGCGGCGGGATCACCATCACCGAGGGCGCTTCGCAATATTCGTGCTGGTCGTCGCGCCAGGCGTTGAGATCCGTGGTCCAGGGCCAGCGCAGATGGTGGGTGAAGGCTCCCTCCAGCGCGAGGGAGATCTGTTCGAAATCGTCGTGATGATGCGGCGAGAGCTTGGTGACGTCGCGCGGCCCGTGCTGCACCGGCAGGACGTTGACCATCATGGTCGAGCCGCGCCAGATGCGCCCGAACCGCCCCGGTTCGTCCGGCACGTCGAGCGAATAGACATGAAGCCGCGATCCGCCCGCCGCTTCCGGCCAGGGCTGGAAGGGCGCCACATTGGGATGCGGCGTGTCATAGGATGCCGCGTTCGCACAGCGGGCCACGAGATCCCCGGCCCTGGTGGTGAACAGGCGCACGACCGGCCCCGATCCCACGATCCGGATCGTGCTCGGGCCGGGCGGAACGAAGGCAATCGAATAGCCTGGCACACGCGTCTTGCCATCGGCGGTCTCGACCTCGGCGCTGACGGCGGCATCGGGCAAGAGCAACACATATTCGTCGGGCTGCGCGGCGCGGGAGAAACAGGCGCCATCCCGCGCTTCGCTATAGGCGACCACGCAATGCTGGCTGCGGATGAGCCAGCTGCGGCCATTGGCATCGTCCTCCTGGGGCGGGGCCTCATAGAACTTGCCGCAATCGGCGCCGGCGAAGGCGGTCGCCATTGGCCCGGCCTGGACCGACGCCAGCGTCGAACGCGGATCCGAAGCATCATACATGGCAACCTCCCAGCGGCCCGGCGCAGGTCACGCCCAATCAGCCATTTTCCTTTTTTTGTTTCGTTAACCGAAACGGTGTTCTATTTATTTTTGAAGCAAAGTCCTCCCTTGTCAAGAGGGCCGCCAGCGGCCGTCAATCGAGCACGTAGCCCAGCGCTTCGGAAACCTGCTTTGCGGCCCTGACCGTCCGCTCGATCTGCTCGGCGGTGGGCGTCTCGGTGATGAACTGCACGGAATCGACGATCGCCAGCGTCCCGACCAGGGAGCCGGCTGCATCGAAGACCGGGGCCGCCAGCGCATTGAGGCCGATCAGGATCTCGTTCGGCGCGATTGCCCAGCCGGCCTGGCGCACGCGCTCGATCTCCTTGCGCAAACCGCCGGGCGTGACGATCGTCGCCTGGGTGCGGCGCTCCAGGCGCATGCCGAACACGGTGGCCCGCAAGGCGTCATTGCCGAAGGCAAGGGCGATCTTGCCCTGGGCTGAACTGTGAAACTCGAGCAGGGACCCCGGCCGGACGCCAATCTCGACGGTGGATTTACCCGGGACGGTGGTGAGCACGCGCACCCCCTCCGCTTCCAGCTGGGCGATCACCGCCGAATGGCCCAGGCTGTCGCGCAATTCCCGCAGGGCCCGGGCGCTGGCCGAGACGATGTCGCGCCCCTCCCCCACGGCCTGCCCCAGCTTGATCAGGCGGCTGCCGAGCTGATAGCGCTCCGTCTCCGGCAGCTGGACGATGTAGCCATGCTGCACCAGCGTCTGCAGATAGCGCCAGATCCGGCTCTTGGTGGTCTCCAGGGCGACGGCCATCGCCGACACGCCCATGGGCCGCCCCTCCTCCGCCAGCAGTTCCAGGATGCGCATGGCCAGAACCACCGCCTGCACGCCGTCACCGCCCGGGCCGCTAACACGAGGCATTCTTCAGTTCCTCACGAGGCAGGGCAGGCCCGGCCATTGACACGGGCGCCCTTTAGGTTGAACCTAATCATAGAAACAATGTTTCGACTATCGAAACAAGAGAAAATCATCGCCATGCACGACAATGCCCCCGCACGCCCGGCCGACGCCTTCCGCCAGCGCCTGCTGTCGCGAAAGCCCCTGCTCGGATCGTTCATCAAGACACCCACCGTCCACGCGACCGAAATCCTCGGCGATCTCGGTTTCGACTTCGTTGTCGTGGACGAGGAACATGCTCCCTTCGATCGCGGCCAGACCGAACTGATAATGCTGGCCGCACGCGCAGCGGGCACCGCCGCGATCGTCCGCGTGCCCGAGATCGCCCGCATCCTCGGTGCCCTCGACGATGGAGCCGCGGGCGTCCTGGTTCCGCATATCTCCTCCGCGGCGAGGGCCCGCGAGGCCGCCGCGGCCTGCCGCTATCGCGGCGGCCGACGGGGCTTTTCCAATTCGCCGCGCGCCGGGCGCTATGGCGGCCTCGGCATCTGGCCGCATGTCGACCGGCAGGACGCCCATGTCAGCCTCATCGCGATGATCGAGGATCCTGAAGCGCTGGCGGAGATCGATACCATCCTGGCAACCGAGGGCCTCGATGCCGTCTTCATCGGGCGGGGCGATCTTACGGTAGCCCTGCAGGCCGAGAGCCCCGAGGCGCCGCCGGTACAGGCTGCCGTCGAGACAATCTGCGCCGCGGCCGAACGGGCGGGCAAGCCAGTCTGCATGATGGTGGCCAACGCCGCCGAAGCGAAGCGCTACCATACAATCGGCGCCTCTACCTTCATCGTGGCCTCGGACCAGGCCTTCATGCGCAGGGCGGCGGCCGAAAGCCTGGGCAGCTTTGCCAAGGAATTCGCCGCGTAGCGAGACCCGGCGACAGGGGTGTGCCGTTCTATTTGCGCCCGCCGGAGGGGGCGGATTTCAACAGGCGCAGCACGAGCCAGATCGGTACCACGATCACCGCGCCGAGCAGGAAATAGCCGAACAGGTCCTTGATCATGCCGAAACCCTGCGCCGAGAGGCGCTCGAGGAAGTGCCGAAGCCTGGCAAGGAGTTCCCAGGGGGTGAGGTCGAGCCAGGCCAGCACGAGGCCCACGGCAACAGAAACCACCACCAGCTTGATAATCGTGCCCATCACCGAGCCGCCCATGAACTTCTCCAGCCCAGCCATAGCTAATCTCCTGTCGTACCAGCCCCTATTTCGGGCGTGACGGCCGTGCGGTCAAGCAGGGCAGTGAGGCTTTCCAGCCTGTCGGCCTCGCCGGGCGGCTTGTCCCAGCGCAAGCGCGCCAGCCGAGGAAAGCGCATGGCGACGCCGGATTTGTGGCGACTGGAGCGCGCCAGTCCCTCGAAGGCGACTTCCACCACCAGGCCTTTGTCTGCGGTGTGGACAACTTCCCGCACCGGGCCGAAGCGGTTCACCGTGTTGTTGCGGACGAAACGGTCGATGTCGCGCAGTTCCTCGTCGGTGAAGCCGAAATAGGCCTTGCCGACCGGCACCAGCTCCTCGCCCTTCCACACGCCGAAGGTGTAGTCGGAATAGAAGGAGGAGCGCTTGCCATGCCCGCGCTGGGCATACATCAGCACCGCGTCGATGCGGAACGGCTCACGCTTCCATTTGAACCACAGCCCCTTCGGCCGGCCCGGCACATAGAGGCTGTCGCGCCGCTTCAGCATCAGCCCCTCGACCGCCTCGGCATCAGGACCGGCCCCGGCGTTGGCGGGATTCTCCCGGGCCAGCGCCAGGGCATCCGGTGCGGCGAAGGCGACCAATGGCGAAAGGTCGAGACGCGGGCAAGCCAGGCGTGCCACGAAGGCTTCCAGCCGCGCACGCCTTTCGATGAAGGGACGGTCACGCAGGTCCTCCTCCCCTTCGGCCAGCAAATCATAGGCCCTGATATGAGCGGGATAGTCGGCGATGAGCCTCGGCGTCACACTCTTGCGGTTGAGCCGCTGCTGGAGAGCGTTGAAATTCTCGATGCGGCCTTCGCCATCCTCGCCGAGCCGCCGCACCAGCAATTCACCGTCGATGGCGCCCTCGAAATCGAGGGCCTCGACGAGATCGGGAAAGGCCGGGGCGATATCCTCGCCGGTGCGCGAATAAAGGCGCAGCATCGGCCCGTTCGCGGTGCGCGCGCCGACGGCCTGGACGCGAATGCCGTCCCATTTCCATTCCGCCACATGGCTGTCCGGCAGGATGGCCGCAAGATCGCCCTCCTCCAGGGCATGGGCCAGCATCACCGGCCGGAAGGGTGCCGGATTGCCGCTCTCGGGCCGCTCGCCCTTGCCTTGCGCCCAGGCAAACAGGCTCTCATAGGGCGGCTGCAGGCCGGGCCAGGCCAACTCGATATCATCAGGGGACAGGGCGCCCAGCGCGGCCACGGCGCTCTTGGCGAGACGGGCGGAAGCTCCGATCCTGAGCGCACCCGTGATCAGCTTGAGGAAGGCCCACCGTCCTTTCTCATCCAGCGCGTCGAGATGGCGGGCGATCAGCGCCGGCATTTCCGAACGGCCGGCCTGGCTCAGGGCCTCCACCACTTCCGACAGGCTGGGCGCATGGTTCATGCCCGGCCGGGCCGGCCACATCAGCGCGATGGTTTCGGAAAGATCGCCGACATAGTCGTAGGACAGCGCGAAGAGCTCGGGATCGGCGCGCTCACCAATCAATTCACGCAGCAGGGCCGGCTTGGCGTTGCGGAAGGACAGCGCCCCGGTGATCGCCGCCAGCGCATAGCCGCGGTCCGGATCGGAGGTCTCGCGGAAATAGCTGGTCAGCAGGCGCAGCTTGGCGTTGCGGCCCGGCTCATAGGCAAGGCGGTCGAGCAGTTCGGCGAAGCGGTTCATGCCTCCTCGGCCTCCTCGTCGCCATAGCCGATCATGTGCAGGGGCTGGGCCTTCAGCCCCTGGCTGCGGGCCCAATGCACCAGCGCGTCCTCCTGGCCATGGGTGACCCACAGCTCCGAACAGCCCGTTTCCAGGATCGAGCGCTGCAGATCGGGCCAATCGGCGTGGTCGGAGATCACCAGCGGCAGCTCGGCACCGCTCTGGCGCGCCCGCGCCCGGATGCGCATCCAGCCCGACGCGTAGACGCTGAGGGGATCCGGCATCTTGCGTGACCAGACTTCCTGGGCTGCGCTGGGCGGGCAGAGCACGATGGCACCGGCCAGTCCGGCCGGCTTGACGTCGCGCACCAGCTGCAGCGCCCCGAGTTCGATGCCGAAATCCTGATAGAGGCGCGTCACTTTCTCCATGGCGCCATGCAGATAGATCGGCGCCTGATGCCCGGCATGGCGGGCCATGGCGATGATGCGCTGCGCCTTGCCGAGGGAATAGGCGCCGACGAGATGGGCCCGCTCGGGAAACAAGGCCAGCGAATCCATGAGCTTGCCGATCTCATGCCGGGGATCGGGATGGTGGAACACCGGCAAAGCGAAGGTGGCTTCCGAGATGAAGACGTCGCAGGGCACCGGCTCGAAGGGCAGGCAGGTCGGATCGGCCTGGCGCTTGTAATCGCCCGAGGCGACGATGCGCAGGCCCTTCGCCTCGAAGGCGATCTGCGCCGAGCCCAGCACATGGCCGGCGGGATGGAAGGTCGCGCTCACACCGCCGAGATCGATCGTCTGCCCGAGGATGGCGGTCTGGCGGGTCTCGCAAAAATCCTCGCCATAGCGCGCCGCCATGATCGCCAGCGTCTCGGCGGTGGCCAGCACCTGGCGATGGCCGGCGCGGGCATGATCGGAATGGGCATGGGTGATCAGGGCCCGCTCGACTGGCTTGATGGGATCGACATGGACGTCCGCCGGTGGGCAGTACAGCCCCGACGGCGTCGGAATCAGCAAGTCCGAAGGCCGCATGGCGAGAACATAGGGTGAAAGCGGCATGGGGCCAAGGTGTCGTCCGCAACCCCGCTTCGGGCAGCCTCGATCTTTGCAGGGTATCGGCGACGCGGACAGGATGACAGCGCCGCATCCATGCGATACCGGAAGAAGCCACCCTGGAGATCCAATCCCGATGCTGTTCACCCGGACGCCGATGCTGACCAATGCCCGATCGCGGGTGTCATCCACCGGCAAACATCTCATCGGCGCCGGCCTTGCGGCGGCTTTCGCCCTCATCGGCAGCGCTCATGTCAGCGCCGCCGAGCGGATTGCCCCCAAGGTGATGGTGATCACCATGTTCGGCGAGGAAACCAAGCCCTGGCTCGAGGCTCGCAAGCTGACGACGAAAATCAAGGTTCCCGGCCTGTCGAAGGACTATCCCGACGTCGCCTGCGATTCCGAGGGCCTATGCGTGATGACGACCGCCATGGGCTATGCCAATGCGGCCAGTTCGACGGCAGCCCTTGTGCTCGGCGGCCAATTCGACCTGAAGCAGACCTATTTCCTGATCGACGGCATCGCCGGCATCGACCCCAAGGATGGCACGCTGGGATCGGCGCTGTGGGCACGCTATGTCATCGATGGCGGGCTGCGCCACGATATCGACCCACGCCAGATCCCGTCCGACTGGCCCGACGGCATGCTGCCTCTCGGCGCCGCCAAGCCGAGCGACAAGGCAGGCTGGAGCGCCGGTACCGAGGTCTATGCCCTCAACGCCAAACTGGCGGAAAAGGCCTTCGCGCTGACCCGCTCGGTCGAGCTCGCCGACGGCAAGGATGCCGAGGCTTATCGCGCCCGCTACCAGGACGAGGCCGCCCGCGCCAAGCCGGCGGTGAAGCTGTGCGACACCATCTCGATCGATACCTATTGGCACGGCTCCAGGATCGGCGACGCCATGGAGCGCTGGGCCAGGCATGCCACCGACGGCAAGGCGAATTACTGCACCACCCAGATGGAAGACAATGCCACGCTGACCGCCCTCAAGCGCGGCGCCGATGCCGGCCTGCTCGATTTCGAGCGTATCGCCGTGCTGCGCACCGCCTCCAATTTCGATCGCGAGGCACCCGGCCAGAGCGCGGCGGAATCGCTCTCGGCTAAGTCCGGCGGCTTCGGCCCGTCCGTCGCCAATGCCTATCGCGTCGGCTCGGCCTTTGCCGATGCCATCATCAAGGATTGGCCGGACTGGTCGGCCGGCGTCCAATAAACGCTTCGCTGGATCATCCTCGCACGGCTCCTGTGGGCAGGAGCGCCGAGATCTGCTGCGCTTTTGCCTGAAATCCCCGAGCGCAAAAGCTCGAAACGGCTGGGGCCGTCTCGGCGCGCCGGCTGCTTCCTGCCTGGGGCCGGCGCCCGATTGGCGCGATTGGTGGGGACTTCGTCGCCCGCGTCCGCTGCCGGCCGGCTAGGATGCGCAGGGCTGAGGACAGCTCGTCCGATTGTCACGATCACCATCCGACATTGTCGAAACTGCCGCCTGTCCTGCCGATGGGAACCGGACGATCCTCGCCTTCCTCACCCGCAAACGGAGCGAAGAGATGAAGCGCTATGTGATCGAACGTGACATTCCTGGGGTCGGCGGCCTGAACCGGGACCAGCTCAAGGATGTCGCCCGCACCTCGAATGCCGCCTTGGCCAAGCTCGAGGGTCGGGCCCAATGGCTGCAGTCCTATGTGGTCGATGACAAGACCTTCTGCGTCTACCTGGCCGAGAACGAGGACGCTGTCCGCGAGCATGCAAAGCTCAGCGGCTTTCCGGCGACCAAGATCACCGAAGTCCGCAGCGTGGTCGAGCCGATGACGGCCAATTCCTGACGCCGGGACGCCGCCTCCTCCAGGCGGCGTCCGTTCCTGGTTGGATGAGGCCGATGCGAAATCCGCAATTTCCAGACCTCGGTCGTCCGTGCCGTGGCCTCCTGCGCTGGGTCGATCTCGCGGCAACGAATATTGCGAGCGCCAAGGTGTTCTATGCCGGCATGTTCGGTTGGAGATCGAGTGATGAAGCGATGAACGGCGGTCAATTTACCCGATTCAATGTGTCCGGCATGGATTTCGGCTCTGCCTACCAGCTCAGCCATGCTCATCGCGCACAGGGCGTACCTTCGCATTGGACGCCCTATTTCGAGGTGGGCGATCTCGAGGAGGCCCTCGCACGCTCCATCTCCCTCGGCGGCGAGGTGGTCGTCCACTCGGCCAACGCACCGGGTTTGGCACGGATCGCCCTCATCCTCGATCCGGTCGGTGCACTGGTCGGATTGTGGGAGCTGCCTGGCGCAGGCTTCACGGAGAGCTCCGATGCTGGCGCAGGCTGAAGCCTCGAGCGACTCGGCAGCGGCCAAACTGGGAGCCAAGCCGATCGAGGTCACGATCGTGCTGCTGGATGGCGGCTATGCCTCGACCGCCATTGGCCCGCTCGAGGTTTTTCACTCGGCCGGTTCTCTGTGGAATTGGCTTCATGGTGAGACCCCGAGGCCGCCATTCCGGGTTCGGACTGTCTCCATCGACGGCCAGGGCGTGACCAGCCTGTGCGCACTGGGCCTGGTGCCGACATTGTCGATCGACGACGTCGAGCACGCGGACATCGTCATCGTGCCGGCCTCCGGCTGGGACATCCAGGATCGCTTCATCGGCGATGAGGCCTTCCTCTCCTGGCTGCGCAAATGGCATAAGCGGGGTGCCTACATCGCTGGCATCTGTACGGGCGTGATCTTCCTGGCCGAGGCCGGGCTGCTCGACGGGCGGATCGCAACGACGCATTGGGGCGTTGCCGACATCCTGCGCCGGCGCTACCCGCAGGTTCATTGGCAGACCGAGCAATTCGTCACCGAGGACGGTCATATCCTGTGCAGCGGTGGCGTCTATGCCTCGATCGACCTCAGTCTCTATCTGGTGGAGAAGTTCTGCGGCCATGAGGTCGCCCTGCAATGCGCCAGGTCCCTTCTCGTCAGCATGCCGCGCGGCCGCCAATCCGGCTACGCCGTGCTTCCCCTCTCGCGTCCGCATGCGGACGGCCGGGTTCGCGAGGCCGAGGAGTATCTGCGCATGCATTTCGACAAGGACGTGTCGCTCGATGCGCTGGCGGGGCGCAGCGGCATGAGTCCGCGCAATTTCATCCGCCGCTTCAAGGCTGCGACCGGTTCCCTGCCCGGTGCCTATGTCCAGATGCTGCGCATGTCGGCGGCAAAGGAACTGCTGGAAGCCGGGGCGACGTCCATTCAGGCGGTCTGCGCCAAGACGGGTTATGCCGACATCGTGTTCTTCAGGAGCCTGTTCAAGCGCCACACCGGCATGACCCCGGCGGAGTATCGACGACGCTTCGCCCATATGAATTTCGACCGCAGCGAATTGGTCGCCGGCCACAGGGCCTAGAGCGTTTTGCGATCTGGTGGAATCACCAAGAACCGCAAAGACGCCTTAGCCAATCCTTCGGGTTGGCTTGGAAACAAGGAGTTCGAGCAAATGAGCGTTCACGCCTGAACGCGCTTTGCTCTAGGCATCCTCAACCTCACCGGAGGTCTCGCATGGGCGCTCAACCGGCAGCCCCGAGATGGCTTGCGTCCAAGATCCGCGCATTCGCCCGCCTCGGCGCTGCTGCGGTCTCTCGCCATCGCGAACGAATCTGCCACGCCCGCACGCTGGAGGCACTGAACGACCGTGGTCTCCGGGACATCGGCCTGTTCCGCGTCGGCGCGAAAATCCGAGCGGAACGCTTCGCCGATTGCTGCCATCATCTCAGGTCGCCCCAGGCGGAAGAAGACCCATTCGGGGCCTGGCAGAGCACGCACAATGCAGCCTGCGATCGAGCGCCAATGGATCCGGGTGGCAACAGCAATGCGATCGGAGCCACGGATTGAACCGCCCCTGCGAGTGCGGCCTATTCTCTTGCTATTCTCTTGCCGCAGGTCCTGGCCTATAGGCGTGCCATGCTCAAAGCCCGCTCCTCCGGCAACGCCGTTGCCGACCGCCGCTTCGCCTATGCCATGGCCTACAAGGCGGGGGGCGATCTTGCTTCGGCTGCAGAGTTGGTGGTGCAGGCCCTCGACGAAGCGCCGGATTGGGCTGCCGGCTGGCTGGCCCTCGGCGATCTCAACGAGACGCTCGGCCGCCGGCGCGAAGCCATCGATACCTATCGCCAGGCCCTTCGTCTCGACCCGGCCGACGAAGCCGGAGCCGGCGCACGCCTGGCCCGGCTCGGCGAGATGCCGCCCGACGGCGCCATGACGCCGGCCCATATCGCCGCCTTGTTCGACGAATACGCGCCGCGCTTCGAGCGTTCCCTGGTCGACGATCTCTCCTATCGCGGGCCTGCCCTGCTGCGCATGGCCCTGGAGGGGATCGGCCGAAACGGACCGTTCCAACGTGCCCTCGATCTGGGCTGCGGCACCGGCCTTGTCGGCGAAGCCTTCCGCCCGCTCTGCCAGGACATCGTCGGGGTCGATCTTTCCGCCGCCATGCTCGCCAAGGCGCGGGCCAAGCAGGTCTATCGGCAGCTGGAGCAGGCCGAGATCGCCGATTTTCTTCTCCGGCAGGCCGCGGATAGCGCCGACCTGATCCTGGCAGCCGACGTCTTCATCTATCTCGGCGATCTCGATAACATCTTCCATCAGGCCGCCCGTATCTTGGTGTCGGGCGGCCTGTTCGTCTTTACGATCCAAAGCCACAGCGAGCCGGCCGCCTTCATCCTGAACCACGATCTACGTTACGCTCATTCACGGGGCGGCATCGAGAACTGGGTGGCCGGGGCCGGCCTGCACCTGCGCCATCTCGACGATGCCTGGGCTCGCACCGATCGGGGCATGCCGGTACCGGGCCAGGTCGTCGTACTCGAGCGATAGCCGCCCCCGGAGAGAAAGATCGGGCGCAGCTCCCGGTACGCCGTGTGCCTTGGCAAAATGACTTCCCAAACGTAAGGATGGCCTGGGGGACTTGGCTGCTTGCCAGCCAGAGGAGAGTCATGCGCTTGAAGGGGGCATCATGTTTTCGAGAGTTTCCGCGGTCGTCCTGGCCGGTCTCGCCTGCACGAGCTGCGCCACCAGCGACGGATTGCAGACCCTGACGCGGACGGCTGACCAGACGCCGCGCGGCCGGGTCGTCAAGAACACCACCCGCATCACCAACGGCATCCTCGCCGGCAATTTGATGGTGTCGAATTTCTACTACTGGAATCGGCCGCAACCGGTAACGGCGCCAATCCTGCGCGACATGGACATCCGGGCCCGCCGCGCCGGCTGCCTCGACGGCAATGCCCCGACACGCCGCAGCGTCAGCGCTCGCTGGGGTACCTACACCTCGGCCTATCGCATCATCGGCCATTACGACTGCGACTGAACGCCCCGGCGGCGCAGGACGCCCCGCGAACAGCTTTCAACCAAGACACAGCCTTTCCCGGAGGAAAGACCATGGACTCGAAACTTCTCATCGTGGCTGCCGCGGGCCTCAGTCTTGCCAGTTGCGCCGGCCGCAGCGACCTGGACCTGATCACCCGCACCTCGCAGGACACCGCACGGGGCGAAGTGGTCAAGCGTATCTCGCGCATTGATGGGGGCCCTTTTGCCGGCGGCCTCATGGTCTCCAATTTCTACTACTGGCGCCGGTCGCAGCCGATCACTCCGGCCATCCTGCGGGATTTCGATGCACGCGCCCGCCGTGAAGGCTGCGCCGGAGGCCTGCCGCCGATGCGCCACAGTCTCACGGGGCGCTGGGGCAATTATGTCTCGGCCTATACCATCATGGCGATCTATGATTGCCGCTAAAGCGTTTTGCGATTTGGCACTATTGCCGACGATCGCAAAGACGCGTCAAAAACAAGGAGCTAAAGCAAAAAGGCGTTTTCGCGAAAACGCGCTTTGCTTTGGACACTTCAGCTCCGCAGTGGACATCTGACCGCGGCACGCCAATATCTCCGCAGGAATTGGCGATAGCGGCATGAACGAACAAAGCGGGACGCGGGAGAACGGAGATCCAATCTCCACAGCCCCGCTCCCAACTCTTCCGGCGATCTTCGCAAACTGGTTCGCTGCGCGCGGCTGGACACCGCGGCCGCATCAGCTCCAGCTTGTCGAGAAGGCGCGCAGTGGGCGTTCGGCCCTGCTGATCGCCCCCACCGGTGCCGGCAAGACCCTGGCTGGCTTCCTGCCGAGCCTGATCGATCTCGCAGCTCGCCGCGCCAATGGTCCCGCCGCGCTCCACACGCTCTATATCTCGCCCCTGAAGGCGCTGGCTGTCGATGTCGCCCGCAATCTGGAGCGTCCCGCCGGCGAGATGGGCCTGCCCATCCGCATCGAGACCCGCACCGGCGACACGCCCCAGGCCAAGCGCCAGCGCCAGAAGCGCGATCCGCCCGATATTCTGCTGACCACCCCCGAGCAGCTCGCTTTGCTGCTGGCAAGTCGGGAGGCTGCCGACCTCTTCGGCGGTCTCAAGCGCGTGGTGTTGGACGAACTTCATTCCATCGTCACCTCCAAGCGCGGCGACCTGCTTGCCCTCGGCCTGGCGCGCCTGCGGCATTTCGTGCCGGATCTCGAAGTCGTCGGCCTCTCGGCCACGGTGCGCGATCCGGACGAACTGCGGCGCTGGATCGTGCCCCAATCCCCGGGTCACCCTGCCATGGCCGACCTGGTGATCGCCGAGGGCGGCGCGGCGCCGGTGCTCGACATCCTCGAAACCGCCGAGCGGCTACCCTGGGCCGGGCACACGGCGCGCCACGCCATGGCCGAGCTCTACGCCCTGATCAAGGCTCACAAGACCACGCTCGTCTTCGTCAACACCCGCATGCAGGCCGAGTTCGTGTTCCAGGAACTCTGGCGGGTGAACGAGGAGAATCTGGCCATCGCGCTCCATCACGGCTCGCTGGAAGTCGGCCAGCGCCGCCGGGTCGAGGAGGCCATGGCGGCCGGCCGGCTCAAGGCGGTGGTCTGTACCTCCACCCTCGACCTCGGCATCGACTGGGGCGACGTCGATCTCGTCATCAATGTCGGTGCACCCAAGGGGGCTTCCCGCCTGCTGCAGCGCATCGGCCGTGCCAATCACCGGCTGGACGAGCCCTCGCAGGCGATCCTGGTGCCGACCAACCGTTTCGAGGTGCTGGAATGCAAGGCGGCCGTCGATGCGGCCAAGGCCGGCGAGCAGGACACGCCGATCGCCCGCACAGGCGCCCTCGACGTGCTGGCCCAGCACGTGCTCGGCGTCGCCTGCGGGGCGCCCTTCGATGCCGATGCGCTCTACCGGGAAATCGTTTCCACCGAAGCCTATGCCGGGCTCGACCATGCGACGTTCGACGACGTCCTCGCCTTCGTGGCCACCGGTGGCTATGCCCTGAAGACCTATGACCGCTTCGCCAAGATCCGGCAGGGCAAGGACGGCCTGTGGCGCGTCGCCAATCCCATGGTGGCGCAGGCCTATCGGCTCAATGTCGGCACCATCGTCGAGGAAGCCCTGCTCAAGGTCCGCCTTTCCAATCGCGGTCCGCGCGAGCCGACGCGCATGGCCGCCGACAAGCCGACGCCCTATCTGCCCTGGTTCATGGACCCAAAGGCCTCCGGCCCGCCCAAACGCAAACCGGGCGAGACCACGGCCCGGCGCGGCTTCGGCCGGGTGCTGGGCGAGGTCGAGGAATATTTCGCCGAAGGGCTTTCGGTGGGCGACACCTTCCTGTTCGCCGGGGAGATCCTGCGCTTCGAAGGCATCCAGGAAGAGGACGTGCTGGTCACCCGCGCCCCGCCCGGGCGCGATCCGAAGATCCCCTCCTTCGCCGGCGGCAAGTTTCCGCTCTCCACGCATCTGGCCAGCCGGGTGCGCTCGATGCTGGCCGATCCCGACAGCTGGGGCGGATTGCCGGACCAGGTGGCGGACTGGCTGCGCCTGCAGCGCGACATCTCCCGGATGCCGCCGGCCGGCGACCTCCTGGTCGAGACCTTTCCGCGCGGCAATCGCCATTACCTGGTCTGCTATCCCTTCGAGGGCCGCCTCGCCCATCAGACGCTGGGCATGCTGCTGACGCGCCGGCTGGAACGAGCCAAGCTGAAGCCGATGGGTTTCGTCGCCAACGACTATGCGCTCGCGGTCTGGGGTGTCTCGGACATGCACCGGGCCGCTATGGACCAGCTTTTCGACCAGGACATGCTCGGCGACGATCTCGAGGAATGGCTGGCAGAGTCCGCCCTGATGAAGCGCATGTTCCGCACCTGCGCCATCATCTCGGGCCTGATCGAGCGCCGGGCTCCCGGCAAGGAGAAGACCGGGCGCCAGATCTCGGTATCGACCGACCTCGTCTATGACGTGCTGCGCCAGCACGAACCTCACCACATTTTGATGCGCGCCGCCTGGGAGGATGCGCGCACCGGCCTGCTCGACCTCCAGCGCCTGTCCGGCATGCTCTCGCGCATCAGGGGCCGAATCATCCATAAGAGGCTGGATCGCATCTCGCCTCTGGCGGTACCGATCATGCTGGAGATCGGCCGCGAGCCGGTCTATGGCGAGGCGACGGACAGCGTCCTCGCCGAGGCAGCGGATGATTTGATCGCGGAGGCCATGGTTGGACGGCAGGATCGACCCGACGACAGAGAAAGCGCCTGAGATGATCCGGCGGGATGAAGCCGTGCTGGCGGTCGCGGGCGTCGAATTCCTCGCCACCGCCGACGGCGCGCTGGTCTGGCTCGAGGAAAGCCTGGTCGTCGTTTCGGACCTGCATCTGGAAAAGGGCTCCTCCTTCGCCGAACGCCGCGTGCTTCTGCCACCCTATGATACCGCCGAGACCTTGAAGCGCCTGGCGCGGCTCCTGTCCCGCTTCGGCGCGAAGCGACTAGTCTTCCTCGGCGACAGTTTCCACGACCGCCGCGCCGATACCCGTCTCGCCACCGGCGATCGCGAAGCGCTGCAACGCTGCATTCACGGGCGCGAGATATTCTGGATCGCCGGCAACCATGATCCGGATCCGCCCACGGGCATTGGCGGCACCGCAACGCCGGAACTCGCCATCGGGCCGGTGCTGTTCCGTCATGAGCCATCGGCAAGAGCCGAGCCGGGCGAGATCGCCGGCCACCTGCATCCGGTCGCCCGGGTGGCGACGCGCGGCAGGTCGCTCAGGCGGCGATGCTTTGCCGGCGACGGCCGGCGCGCCATCCTGCCGGCCTTCGGCGCCTATGCCGGCGGGCTGAACGTGCGCGACGCTGCCTTCGCGCCGCTCTTTCCCGACGGCTTCACCGCCCATCTGATGGGCGATGAACGCGTCTTTGCCTTCCCGCGCGCACGCTGCCTGGGCGGGTGAGGGAGTGCCACTTCCTTCTCCCCTCGTGGGAGCGGGCTGGTCACTCCTCATCTTGCTGGAACAAAGCTCCCCTCAGCAGGGATGGTGCCCAGCCTTGCCGCCATCGAGCGCCGCGCGTTGCGACGGCGTCAGGCGCGGCTCGATCTCCGCCAGCTTCATCAGGGCGTCGGCATCGCCCGCCGCGGCGGCCAGTGCGAGGAAGCGGTAGGAAACGGCGAGATCACGCGGCGTGCCGAGCCCCCGAGCCGCCAGCAGGGCGTAATTATACTGGCTGGCGACATGGCCCTTCTCGGCGGCCTGATGGAACCAGCGAGCCGCCTGTTCGTAATCGGGAGCGCCCATGACGGCGCCATTGGCATAGAGCACGGCCAGATTGTACATCGCGTTCACGGAGCCATGCTCGGCCGCGCGCTGATACCACAGCCCGGCCAGCACGGCATCCTGGCCGACTCCCCTGCCCTTGTCATAGGCCAGCCCCAGCAGGAACAAGGCCGGGGTATAGCCCATCTGGGCCGCCTGGCGATACAGCCCGGCCGCCTTGGCAAGATCCTGGGTGGAGGCATCGGGCCGATCGAGCCGGCGTGCCTCCTCGAACCAAACCAGGGCCTGGCCGGCCTGCTCGGGCTTGGGTATGGCGATCTCCGGCCGCATCTGGGGCGTTGCCGACGTGCTCAGGCGCGTCATGGGCCGGCTGCTAGGTGCGGCGCCGGCCTTGCCGCCCTGCAGCGCGCCCAGCATCATGGTCACGGCCGCCAGTCCCAGCAGGATCGGGCGCTTGTGCCGTTTGTAGAAAGGTTCACCTCCGGTCACGGGATCGTTCTCCTCGCGCGTGATAGCCCCCTCGGCCTCGTTTGCGGCACGCGCCGCCCGCCGCGCCGCGGCGATGAAGGCGCTGCGCGTTCCGCTCGGTGGCGGCGAGCCGCCCGCCCCGAGTGCGGAAACCTGGCTGGGACGGCCGGTATTGTGCGGTGTGTCGGTGACAGAACTGCGGGGGCCGTCACCCGCAAGGGATCGCGGCAGGTCATCCGACCAGGCGATGTCGTCGGGTCGCTCGCGGCCGAACAAGGGCGGAACCCCCGCCAGATCCGGCGGTCCGGCAACGACCGCTCCGCCCCGGCTCCTGACCACCTCCTCGACGGAGGCAAGGCGGTTGCCGAGCTGGTGCAGCAGCGATTGCAAGGAGTCGAGAGCCTTTCGAGTGTCCCGGACATCGTCCTGCTGGTACTGGCGCAGTTCACGATAGATCCGCTGCAATTCCTCCGGCAAGGCGGCCAGCGCCGATCCGGCCAATGTCTCGCCGAAAGCCGCCCGCAGCTGCGCAGCGCCAGGCCCGCCGCCGGCGAGCCCCTCGATGCTGCCGGCCATGGCAGCGATCTGCCGCTCCAGGGCGGAGAGAGCCGCCTCGTCGACGACACGCCCATCCAGGCCTTCGAGCCGGGCCATCACCCCCGTAAGCGAGGCACTGGTCGAGGACTGCGCCTCGTCGACGGCCTGGCGCAGGGCATCGATCTTCTCATGAAGCTCGTGTGTGCTCTCGGGCTGGCGGACGAGATCGCCGATGCGGGCGCGAATATCGGCCGTCTCCCGCTGGAGTGTGGCCAGCACGGCCGGATCCTGGGCCTGGCGTGCCAACAGATCGAGTTTCTTGTCGAGGCGCGCAAATTGTTCGGGGGAACGGATGTCGGCCACGTGCCGGCTGAGATCCGCCATCTCCGCACGCAGGCCGGCGAGATCCTCCTGGCCGGATGCGGCCGGGGGATGGCTGCGCCTGAGTTCGGCGACCTCCCGCGTCAGCGCCGCAATCTGCTCGCTCAGATCATCGCGAGGAGCAGGCTGGACCGAAGGTACGGATGCGGACGAACCGATCTTGTCGGCCATGCCGGCGATGCGCTGCTCCAGATCCCGCGCCAGATCGTCGAGGGCATCGACTTCGCCGACCGGCGCCGCAGGGGCGGGCCGGGACGCAAAACCATCGACCAGGGCATCGACCAGGGCAGCCATCTGCACCTCGCTCTGCTCCTGCCTGTGGATAAGTTGCTCGATCAGCCCCGCCATTCTGGCTTCACTCGCACGGATATGGCGCGCGAGCACTGCCGCACTGACTTCTACCGTCTGGATCTTTCGTTTCGGGTCATCGGAACCACTACCGACATACCTCTCCCGGGTCGCAGCCAGTTTCCGAGCAATCGCGGCCAAGGGCGATTCCGGCAGGTCGCTCTGCGTCTCAAAAAGCGACGGTTCATGCAATTTCTGCTCGGCAACAGTGGATTTGAGCCATTGTGCAAGCGTCATGCCCGAGCGGCGGGCCAGAACGGCGGCAGCTTCGCGCGTCTGGGAATCGACGCCCTCGACACTCCATGACGCTGCTTGGCTCATTTGGCTTCCCGTGCCGACGAACGGCCTGATTCTCACGCCTCTCCCAGCCTCCGCCCCGGAAAACCGGGCCGGGAACGCGTGGAGAGGGCGGCACGCAGTGCCCGCAACAGCAGGTTTCGCGCAACAGGGTAAATATCCTGTTAACCCTCACTGCCCTAGCGCTCTTCCCGATGGCAACAACATTGCAGAGCATCCAAAGCGCTTTTTTTACTAAAAACCTTCCGACCCGAACTGCAGAGCAGACGGGAAAGTGGGATACCTTGCAAGAACCGACATTAGACTTTGCAACAAGGTCAGAATTCTGTTGATGCTCGTGTTGTTCGAAACGCTCAACGCGCCCTAATTTAATACGTTACCCTTGAAAGGAAGCAGAGCGAGGGCTATGATCTCCCTGCTGGAGATTTGGGCGTTCGCTTGGTAATATATTAATTGCTGACGCCCCCCGGATTTCGTATTATGGTACCTGTTGCAACGAATGAGTAGCGGCGCTGCTAGCCTGTAACGGGCGCGAGAGAGAGACCATGTCAAAGTTGGAAGCCAGGTCGGCAACAAACACAAAAGGCCAACCGGTGACGGTATTCGTAGCAGAGACAGAAAACGCTACGAATAGCACGACCACCTATACAATAGGTGACCTTGCGCGAGAATTTGGCGTTACTTTGCGAACCTTGCGCTTCTACGAGGACAAGGGTCTCCTCAATCCTACGCGCGACAACCTGACTCGGCTCTATAGTGCACGCGATCGTGAGCATCTGCAACTTATCCTTAAGGGTAAGCGGCTGGGTTTTACCCTGGTAGAAATCGGCGAGATGATTGCCCATCACGGTGAAGGCAAGACGGCGAGTCTCGATATCAGCGCCAGCACCGTCCGCGAGCAGATCGAACATCTGGAGCGTCAGCGCCGCGAGATCGATGAAGCCCTGGTCGAATTGCGCCGCAGCTACGAGGGATTGGCCAACGCCCTGCCGCGTTAAGTGGCCGTATTCCTGCGTCGAAAATACCTGATCGGCAGCGCAGCGTTCCTTGTGTTTGCCGGCCTTGGTCTATGGGCCCTCTTCCTTTTCCTGCACAAGCCCATCAGCGTGATCGACAGGCCGTTCAAGTTGACGGACGCTGAAGGCCGCGTGTTTGACTCCAAGGAATTGCAGGGCAAGCCGAGCCTGGTCTATTTCGGCTTCACCCACTGCCCCGACATTTGCCCGACGACCTTGTTCCTGCTCGCGCAGGCGCTGAAGAAACTCGGGCCGGACGCCTCGCGGATCAACGCCCTCTTCATCACTGTCGATCCCGACCGGGACACGCCCGAGCAATTGAAGACCAGCCTCGCCGCCTATGACCCTCACCTGCGCGGCCTGACCGGCGACCCGGCACAACTCGCCTCGATACGCGACATCTACGGTATAGAGGCAAATATCTTGCCTGGGACAGGCAAGAACTACAATATCGACCACACCGACACCGTATTTGTACTCGACAAGAATGGCCGCGTACAATCGAGCTTCGACCTGCACGCCTCTTCGGACGAAGTGGTTGCTCTTCTGGAAACTGTCATGCAGGCTCGATAAAGTGCGACATCGAGGGTTGGCCTTGCAACCGGCATCCAGGAAAGGATCGGGCACTCCCTGCCAGGGCAGCAGCCAACTCCAGGACACATCCATGGACCCCGCCGGGAAACCCTGCCCGGCCCCGCTGCAATAGGAATATGGCCTGTTGAAATTCGGTGCCCTCTGGACGCTCCTCCTCGGATTGATGCTCGCCATCCTCGCCCATGGCAACAGCACGGCAGCCCCGACCGGCACCGGCCCCTACGGCCTGTGGGATCCGCACCGGCGCCCGGAGCGGCCGGATCTGAAATCCGTACGCCGGATCCGCTTCCTCACGGAGGACGATTTTCCGCCTTTCGACTTCCAGGGATCCAGCGGCGCCCTGGAAGGCTTCAATGTCGACCTCGCCCGCGCGGTCTGCCGGCAGCTGAAAGTCCCCTGCACCATCCAGGCCCGGCGCTGGGACACCATCGTCGCAGCCCTGGAAGAGGGGCAGGCGGATGTGATCGCTGCCTCGCTCGTGCCGAGCAAGGAAGCCCGCGAAAGACTGCAGTTCTCCCGCCCCTATTACATGCGCCCCGCCCGCTTCGCCATGCGGCGCCAGGACCCGCCACCGGCCCTGACGCCGGAGGGACTGGCCGGCCGTCGCATCGGCGTCGTCGCCGACACGGCGCATGCCGCTTACGCCAAGGCCTATCTCAAGACCGCCAACCTGGTATCCTTCGCCAATGACGCGGCGCTGCGCGAGGCGCTCAAGCGCGGAGAAATCGACCTGGTCTTCGCCGACGGCATCGGCCTGTCGCTCTGGCTCAACGGCTCGGAGGCCGGCAATTGCTGCAGCTTTGCGGGCGCGCCCTATCTCGACGGCCACTTCTTCGGTGACGGCATCGGCATGGCCATGCGCCGGGAGGACGGGGATCTCAAGCAGGCCATCGACTATGCCCTTTTCCAGATCTGGGAACAGGGCATCTATGCCGATCTCGTGCGCCGCTGGTTTCCTGTCGATCCCTTTGCAGGCCTTCCGTGACGTAAACGGAAACTTGCACGCCCTCCGCTGTTACCGAAAAGACTCACTTTGTCGCCGAAGCTGGGGAAAACGCACCCCGCGCCAGCAGGACTCTTGCGCGAGAGTCACTGCCTATTGTAGTTAAGGCTTCGTTAAGCACGACATCTCGTGCGGCGTCTCGTAACTCCTGTCAGCTCATGGCGTGCATGCGCAACGATGTTCTGTCGACATCGTGGCTGATGGGAAAGGATTCGGCGTAGCGAATTCGGGCGAAAACAAGGCGGAAGGCAGGAGAGGCTGATGCACTGGACAGACGAGCGGGTAGAACTTCTGAAAAAGCTGTGGTCAGAAGGTCTGTCTGCTAGCGCCATTGCCACAGAACTTGGCGGCGTCACACGCAACGCCGTGATCGGCAAGGTGCATAGACTCGGTTTGTCTGGCCGGGCCAAGGCGCCCGCGCCGGCACCACAGCGTCGCATCAAGCCCACGCGGGCTCCCTCGCATCCGCTCCGCACCCAGACCTCCGCGCCCGTGGTGCGGGGCAATACCGCCCTCGCTCCGCAGATCATGCCGCTCGTCGCCATTGAAGAACGCCCCGAACCCGCCTTGCGTCCGGTCGAGGAAGTCGTCATCCCGATGTCCGAGCGTGTCACCATCATGGAACTGCGCGAGCATATGTGCCGCTGGCCGCTGGGCGATCCCGGGCGTGAGGACTTCCGTTTCTGCGGCAGCCGCGTCGGCCCCTCTGGCCCCTACTGCCCCCATCATGCCTCGATCGCCTACCAGCCGGTGCTCGACCGTCGGCGTGAGCGCGACAAGGAGCGTCGCGCCGCCCGCGCCTGATCGCAGCCTTCCATCCGATCCATTCAAAGGCAGGGATTTCCCTGCCTTTTTCTTTGCGGCGTACTGGTACCTTTCCCAAAGGGAAATCCGCTTGCTTTTAGCGGCGCATCGGCCTAAACGCCGTGCCGCCCCAAACTCTTGTTGCGCGGCGTTGCAAGACAACACACCGGAACCAGAGCAATGACACGGAATGTGGACGGGGCATCTCCCGACATGACCGCAACCACTGGCACCATCGATGGCACGACGCTGATTGCCTGGGGCTTTCAGCCCGGCAAGTGGTTCGGGCAGGCCCTGGCCGAGGCCAATCGCCTGCGCCAGGCCGGCGCGGATGACGATGCCATCTTCACCGCCCTGCAGGCCTTGCAGCCGGTCGAGACCCTGCTGCGCACCAATGGCCTGCCCTATGGCGTCTTCCTCGACGCCGAAGGCGAACTCGAACGGGCCAACCTCGCGGCCGTGACCGCGCATATGGACGCTCTCATGCGGGTGCCGACCATCGTCGCCGGCGCCGTGATGCCGGACGCCTGCCCTTCCGGCACCGCTCTCGGGACGATCCCGGTCGGCGGCGCGGTCGCCTGCGAGGACGCCATCCATCCCGGCTTTCATTCCGCCGACATCTGCTGCTCGGTGGCGATCACCGTGTTTGCACGCAAGGATGATCCCAGGCGCATCCTCGATGCGGTCCAGGCCGCGACTCATTTCGGCCCCGGCGGACGCAAGGCGATGATCGTCCCGGATTTCGCGCCCGACATCGATGCCACGCTGCAGGCCAATCCCTTCCTGCACGGGCTCGGCAACATCGTAACAGGCCATTTCGGCTCGCAGGGCGACGGCAATCACTTTGCCTATGTCGGCCACCTCAGCTCCAGCGGCCAGCCGGCGCTGGTGACCCATCACGGTTCGCGCGGGCTCGGTGCCCAGCTCTACAAGCGCGGCATGGCAGCCGCCCGCAGGCACACCCAGATCGTGGCGCCGCGGGTGCCGGCCCACAATGCCTGGCTGCAGGCTTCGAGTGAAGAGGGGCAGGCCTATTGGCAGGCTCTGCAATTCGCGCGGAGCTGGACCAAGGCAAGCCATTTCGCCATTCACGACCTTGCCGCCCGATCGCTGGGCAATGCCGTGGCCGACCGGTTCTGGAACGAGCACAATTTCGTGTTCCGGCGCGATGACGGGCTCTATTATCATGGCAAGGGAGCCACGCCCTCCTGGACCGGCTTCTCGCCGGATGACGACGGCCGCACGTTGATCCCGCTCAACATGGCCGAACCGATCCTGATCACGACGCATCGCGACCGCAAGCAGGCCCTCGGCTTCGCCCCGCACGGGGCGGGCCGCAATCTCAGCCGCTCGGCCTTTCTGCGCCAGGAAAAGCCGGGCCTGCCCGAGGGTATCGACGTGCGCTTCTATTGTGGCAAGGCGGATCTGTCCGAATTGCCGCAGGCCTACAAGAATGCTGCCGCGGTCCGGGCCCAGATCGACAAATACGGCCTCGCCGAGGTGATCGACGAGGTCCTGCCCTATGGCTCGATCATGGCCGGCGACTGGGAGCAGGACGCACCCTGGCGCAAGAAGCGGAGGTGAACCGCGAACCTGCCGGCATCTCGCCCGTTCCTGCCCCATGCCTTTACCGCGCGGGAAAGACGGACAAGGTGCCGGCACGCAGGCTGCATCACCGCTTCAATGGTTTCACCATCACGATGTTGGCATATCCCCGCGGATAATCCTCGATCGATGCCAACCGCCGGAATCCGCACTTCTCGTAGAAGGCGGGCGCCTGGAAGGAGTGGGTCGTCAGTACGATCTGGCAGCAGCCCCGACGGAGCGCCTCTTCCTCGGCCGCTGCCAGGAGGCGCGCGCCAAGGCCTTGCCGACGACGGCCTTCGGCGACCCAGAGCGTCTTGATCTCGCAGCAACCGCCCCAACTATGCCCGTGCAAGCCGGCATAAAGCTCGCCTTCTGCAGAGCGCAGCAGGATGGCCAGCAGCCGTGCATCACGGATACCGGTGCGCTCGATATTGTCCTGGTCGAGCAGATCGTCGAGCCGCTGGAGATCTGCAGGAGCGGGATCGTCGAAAACCGAAATCTGGCCCTCGTCAGGCATGGGCCGTGCCCTCAATGCCCGTTGAAGAAGGCGATCTCCTCGGCGAAGGCCTCCTGCGCCATCGGAAAGTCGAAGCCCTGGAAGACATGGCAGCCGCCCGGCCACAGCCTGAGCGTCGTGGCATTGCCAGCCGCCTCCCAGCGTCCCGCCATAAACACGCTATCGTCAAGCAGGGCGTCATAGGTTCCGACGGAGAACAGGGCCGGCGGCATGCCGTTGAGATCGCCATAGAGCGGGGAAACATCGGGCGAGCGCAGATCGACGCCATCGGGCACGCAGGCCCGCACGAACAGCGCGATGTCGCGCGGCGTCAGGATCAGCTTGCCGCGATCGAAGCTGCGCGCACTCGGGGTCATGCCGAGATCGTAGCAGCCGGCGATGAGATTGGCCCCCGCGAAGGGCGTGAGGCCGTGCCGGTCGCGCAGGCGCTGCAGCGTCAGCGCGGAGAGATGGGCGCCGGCGCTCTCGCCGCCGATGAAGAAGCGCTTGGTGCGGAAACGCTTGCTGCCTTCCGACGCCAACCACAGCGCCGCGGCCTCGCAATCGTCCGGTCCGGCGGGAAAGGGATGTTCCGGCGCCAGGCGATATTCCACCGAAATGCAGGCCATGCCGGTGGCCGCGACAATCTTCTCCAGACTTTCGTCCTGGAAGTCGGACTGGTTGAACATCCAGCCGCCGCCATGGATGTGCATGTAAACCCCGGTCGGTGCTTCCGGTGCGATAATGCGGATCGGCACCCTTCCCTGCTTGCCGTCGATCTCCAGCACTTCAGCCCGGGAACTCTTGCCTTGCAGCGGGAAGATCCCCTTGCCCTGGCGCCGGGTCTCGCGGATCAGTTCGGGCGGGAAGGACCACAGATCCGGCAAAGCGCTCATCTTGGCGATGATGTCGGCATTGAGCGCCGCCGTGGTCTCGGCCACGGCATCGGAAGCAAATACGGCGGGGTCGACAGAGGGCATGAGCTTGAATCGCCTTGATGGGATGGCGCACAGTGCCGGGAACCGGCAAGGTCGGCAAGGCCCGCCGCTTCACCCCACCCCTCGCGCAGCCTTTCGCAACAGGAAGGACCCGGGCGCGGCAACTCAACCCTTCTCATCGGATCGGAAAACCGCTATCCCTAGCACCTTGAAAGGTGGCAATAGCGAGACCCATGATTCCTGACGAGACCGAGATCGAACGCCCGCATAACCCGCACGGTGATGCCGGCTCCGGGGATACTCGCGCCAAAACCGTCTTCATCAAGTCCTATGGCTGTCAGATGAACGTCTATGACAGCCAGCGCATGGCCGACACGCTGGCGCCGACGGGCTATGTGGAAACGGCCAATCCCGACGAGGCTGACCTCGTCATCCTCAACACCTGCCATATTCGGGAAAAGGCGGCCGAGAAGGTCTATTCGGAGATTGGCCGCCTGCGCGTGGCGCGCGACGAGCGCCGCCGCCAAGGCGGTGACATGAAGATCGCCGTCGCCGGCTGCGTCGCCCAGGCCGAAGGCCAGGAGATCCTCAGGCGTGCCCCCGCCGTCGATCTCGTGGTGGGCCCGCAGGCCTATCATCGCCTGCCGGAGCTGCTCGCCAAAGCGGATGGCACGGCCAAGCCGGTTGATACCGACTTTCCGGTCGAGGACAAGTTCGCCATCCTGCCGGCGCCGCGGCGGGAGAAAACCCTGGCCCGCGGCCCCTCCGCCTTCGTCACCGTGCAGGAAGGCTGCGACAAGTTCTGCACCTTCTGCGTGGTGCCCTATACGCGCGGCGCCGAGACGTCGCGGCCGGTTGCCGCTATCGTGGCCGAGGTCGAGCGCCTGGCCGATGCCGGCGTGCGCGAGATCAGCCTGCTCGGCCAGAACGTCAACGCCTATCATGGCGAAGGCCCGGACGGCCGCGCCTGGACGCTGGGCCAGCTCGTGCATCGCCTCGCCCGCATCGAGCCGGTGGTGCGCCTGCGCTACACCACCTCCCATCCCCGCGACATGGATGACAGCCTGATCGAGGCCCATCGCGATCTGCCGGCCCTGATGCCCTTCCTGCATCTTCCGGTGCAGTCGGGCTCCGATCGCATTCTGGATGTCATGAATCGCAAGCATACAGCAGTCGATTATCTCAAGCTCATCGAGAAGATTCGGCAGGCCCGGCCCGACATGGCATTTTCTTCCGACTTCATCGTCGGCTTCCCCGGCGAGACCGACGCCGATTTCGAGGCGACCCTGCGGCTGATCGAAGAGGTCACTTATGTGTCGGCCTATTCGTTCAAATATTCCCCGCGTCCGGGCACGCCGGGGGCCGGCATGGCGGATCAGGTCGACGAAGCGGTGAAGTCAGCCCGCCTGGCACGGCTGCAGGCCCTGACCGAAAGCCAGCAGAAGGCCTTCAATCAGGCCAGCATCGGGCGCACCATGGATGTGCTGTTCGATCGCAAGGGCAAGCGCCCGGGCCAGATCGCCGGCCGCACTCCCTATCTCCAGGCCGTGCAGATCGAGGCGGACGACAGCCTGATCGGTACGGTGGCTCCCGTCGAGATCACGGCCACGGGTGCCTGGTCGCTGCATGGCGTGCTGGCCGGCGCCGATTTCCGGGAGGCCGTTGCTTGAAAGTGGACGAGGAACGACGGACACGCATGACAACGCAAACCCCACCCCTGCCGACGACAGAAGCTCCCGCGGAAATCGTCACGGCCTTCGAGGATAATCGCCTGGCCACGCTGCTCTTCGGCCAGCACGACCAGAACCTCGCCTTCATCGAGCGCAAGCTCGGCATCGAGGCGACGGCCCGCGGCAACCACGTTGCCCTGCGCGGCGCCAAGGACAGCGTGGAACAGGCCAAGCGCGTGCTGGAGAGCCTGTATCAGCGCCTGCGCTCCGGCCAGCAGGTGGCGCTGGGCGATGTCGACGGCGCGTTGCGCATGGCCGCCTCGCAAGGCGTGCTGTTCACGCCGGAAGGCAAGCCGAAAGTAGCGACGACCGGCGGTGCAGCCTCCGTCGGTACACGCAAGAAGACGATTGCCGCCCGTACCCCGGCGCAGGACGCCTATATCAGGGCGTTGCAGAAGCATGAGCTCGTCTTTGCCACCGGCCCGGCGGGTACCGGCAAGACCTATCTTGCGGTCGCCCACGCCGCGGCGCTGATCGAGAAGGGCGAGGCCGACCGGCTGATCCTGTCCCGCCCCGCCGTCGAGGCGGGCGAGAGGCTCGGCTTCCTGCCCGGCGACATGCGCGAGAAGGTCGACCCCTATCTGCGCCCGCTCTATGACGCGCTCTACGACATGATGCCGCCGGAACGCGTCGAGCGCGGCCTGACCTCGGGCATGATCGAGGTGGCGCCGCTGGCGTTCATGCGTGGGCGCACGCTCGCCAATTCGGTCGTGCTGCTGGACGAGGCCCAGAACTGCACCTCGATGCAGATGAAGATGTTCCTGACGCGCCTGGGCGAAGGCTCGCGCATGATCATCACCGGCGATCCGACCCAGATCGACCTGCCGCCCGGCCAGAAATCGGGCCTGATCGAGGCGATCGACCTGTTGAAAGACATCCCGGAAATCGCCATCTGCCGATTCAACGCCGCCGATGTCGTGCGCCATGAACTGGTTGCCAAGATCGTGCGGGCCTATGAAGCCAAGGATTCCAGCAAGCCCTCGGGCGACACCAAGTCATGACCGATGCCATTACCATCGAGATCGCTCAGGAGAGCGGGCTCTGGCAGGACCTCGATGCCATCGAGGCCCTGATCACGCGCGCCGTGGCCAGAGCCATCGATGTCGCGGCGCTTGCCCATGCACCGGGAGCCGAACTTTCGATCGTCCTGACCGACGATGCCTCCATCCGCGAAATCAACGCCGAATGGCGTGGCAAGGACAAGCCCACCAATGTTTTGTCCTTCCCGCAGGCGGTGGGAGAAGCCATCGCGACGGCGCCGATGCTGGGCGATATCATCTTTGCCCATGAGACGATCGCGCGGGAAGCCGAGGAAACTTCCGTGAGCTTTGCCGACCATCTCAGCCACCTCACCGTGCATGGCCTCCTGCATCTGTTCGGCCATGACCATTTGAACGATGCCGAAGCCGAGGTGATGGAAGCGCTGGAAGTGCGCATTCTCGCCGAGCTCGGCATCGCCAATCCCTATGCCGACGCGCCCTTGTTGCGCGAAGCGAGCTAACATCCAGAGCCATGTCCGACAGCAACGATCGAAGTAGCAGCCAAGCCGGCACCACCCAGGACACCCAGCATGAGGGCCTGTTCGGGCGGATCAAGTCCGCGCTCGGGCTGAAATCGGCCCCCTCCATCCGCGAGGACCTGGCCGACGCGCTCGAGAATACACGCGCCGGCGAGGATTCCAGCTTCTCTCCGGAGGAGCGGGCCATGCTCAAGAACATCCTCGGCCTGCGCGGCAAGCGCGTCGATGACGTCATGGTGCCCCGGGCGGATATCGTGGCCGTGCCGCTCGACATTTCCCTGGGTGACCTGCTCAAGGTGTTCCAGACAGCGGGCCATTCGCGCCTGCCCGTCTACAACGAGACGCTGGACGATCCGCGCGGCATGGTGCACATCCGCGATTTCGTGGCCTGGCTGGCGTCGCGGGCCGCCATTGCCGCCCGTCGCAGCCGCAAGGTCCGCGAGAGCGAAACCGCCAGGGACGGCGAGGCCGTCAAGCCCTCGCCCAAGGAAGCGGCCCTCGCCCTGGGCAACATCACCCTGTCGACGCCGCTCAGTTCGGTGAAGTCCCTGACCCGAAACGTGCTGTTCGTCCCCCCTTCGATGCCGCCGATCGACCTGCTCGCCAAGATGCAGGCCACCCGCACCCAGCTCGCTTTGGTGATCGACGAATATGGCGGCACGGACGGTCTGGTCTCGATGGAGGACATCGTCGAAATCGTGCTCGGCGACATCGAGGATGAGCATGACGAGGATGACGGCGACATGATCGTCGCCTCCGGCGAAGGCATCTTCACTGCCGATGCCCGCGCCGATCTCGAAGACGTCGCCGCCGCCATCGGCCTGGAGATGCATGAGGACGAGATCGAGGCCGATGTCGATACGCTCGGAGGCTGGCTGGTGACACTGGCCGGCCGCGTACCGGTGCGCGGCGAGATCGTGCAGGGACCGGGCCAGCTCGAATTCGAGATCCTCGATGCCGATCCGCGCCGGGTGAAGCGGGTCCGCATCCACACGGCCGGCAGCGGCATCACTCGGCCGCGCGACGGGCGCAAGCGCGAGAAGAAGACGGTGTCCCCTGCCGATGAAGCGGCCGCAGCCGCCGATGGCGAGAGGACCCCGGCGAACGAAACCAGCGGCGACGGCGCCACGTGATCGCTGCACTTGCGTCCCGTCTGGCCGGGCTGAGGGGCTGGCGACGCATGGCCGTCGCCTTCCTGGCAGGTGCCCTCGCGGCGCTGGCCATGGCCCCGTTCAATGCCTTTCCGGTTCTGGCCGTCAGCTTTCCGGTGGCAATCTGGCTGCTGGACGGCGTCGCCTTCCCTGCGCCGGAGAATCCGTCCCCCCGTTTCTGGCGCAGCATCGGCTCGGCGGCTCGGCTCGGCTGGTGCTACGGCTTCGGCTATTTCCTGGCCGGGCTGTGGTGGATCGGCAATGCCTTCCTCGTCGATGCCGACCAATTCGCCTGGTTGCTGCCCTTCGCAGTGGTGCTCCTGCCTGCCGGCCTTGCTTTCTTCCACGCCGCCGGGTTTGCGCTGGCGCGGTTGCTATGGTCACGGGGAATTGCCCGCATCCTCGCCTTTGCCGTCGCCATGGCTGCTGTCGAATGGCTGCGCGGCCATATCCTGACCGGCTTTCCCTGGAACCTGTTCGGCTATGCGCTCGCCGAGGAACTTCATCTGGCGCAGAGCCTGTCCCTGATCGGGGCCTATGGGCTCACTCTCGTCGCACTCGTCCTGTTCTCCACGCCTGTCGCCTTGGTGCGGCGAGGCGGCTGGCGCTGGCCGGCCCTGTCCGTCGCTGTCCTGGTCGCGATGGCGGCCTTCGGCGTATGGCGCCTCGGCCAACATCCCACCAGCTTCGTCGACGGGGTGCAACTGCGCATCATGCAGCCCGACCTGCCGCAGGATGCCAAGTTCAATCCGGCCCTGCGCAACGAAGTGCTGACGCGCTATCTCGCGCTGTCGCGCCAGCCGGCCGCCGACGGCAGCGACGGCCTTGCCAAAACAACCCATCTGATCTGGCCGGAATCGGCCTTTCCCTTCCTGGTGGCGCAGGATCCCGAGGCCCTCAAGGTGCTCGGCGACCTGGTGGCGCCCAAGGCCGTGCTGCTGACGGGTGCAGGCCGGGCAGAGGAAAATCTCGACGACGGCAGCTGGCGCTTCTTCAATTCGCTGCACGTCATCGACGCCACCGGCACCATTATCGGCAATTACGACAAGGTGCACCTCGTCCCCTTCGGCGAATATCTGCCCTATCAATCCTTGCTCGAATCCCTCGGCTTCGAGCAATTGACCAAGCAGCGTGGCGGCTTTTCGACCGGCCCCGGCCTGCGCACGCTCGACATTCCCAACGCGCCGCCCGCCGGCATCCTGATCTGCTACGAAGCGATCTTTCCGGGCGAGGTGATCGATCCGGCCAACCGTCCGGGCTGGCTGCTCAACGTCACCAACGACGCCTGGTTCGGCATCACCCCGGGGCCCTACCAGCATTTCACCGAAGTAAGGGCGCGCGCGATCGAGGAAGGCCTGCCCGTGGTCCGCGCCGGCAACAACGGCATTTCGGCCGTAATCGACCCGGTGGGGCGCATCGTCGCCAGCCTGCCGCTCGGCACCAGCGGCGTGCTCGATTCGCGCCTTCCCACCACCTTGCCACCACCGCTATTTGCCACGGCCGGCACCGGCATTATTGCCGGATTGTTTCTGATTGCCTTAATCGGCGCCGGCCTTGGTTGTCGAAACCATCGCCGACAGCTGCGATAACACATATTTGTTACAACCGCGCCAAGCGGAAAGCGCGAGACTGACTGGATTTTCCCGCATAAGGAGGTATAGTCACCCTGTTGGTTGCAGGATGCATTTGAACTACTTCAGATTGCGCTGCCGTAATTGTATCTCTGGCATGCCGTGCTTCCGCCACGTTGCGGCCGCAATTCATTTTCAAATTCGTCGCTGTATTTTCAAATATTTGCTAGTGACCTGGAGTTAATATTATGATCAAGAAAGTACCCAATCCCATTGATCAGCACGTTGGCAGCCGCGTCCGTATCCGGCGTGTCCTGGTAGGCATGAGCCAGGAGAAGCTCGGCGAGGCACTTGGCCTTACTTTTCAGCAGGTACAGAAATATGAAAAGGGCACCAATCGCATTGGTGCGAGCCGGCTGCAGCAGATCGCCTCGATCCTGGGCGTCACCATTTCCTTCTTCTTCGAGGGCCTGCCGCCCGAAACCGGCGCCGTGCACACGGCTGAACATGCCGACGAGAGCGATACCTCGCACGTCATCGAATTCCTGTCGACCACCGAGGGCCTGCAGCTGAACAAGGCATTTGCCCGCATCAAGGATCCGAAGGTGCGCCGCCGGGTCGTCGATCTCGTCTCCACGCTCAGCCAGGAACACGCAGCCTGAGCCACGGAACGGGCCAATAAAGCGCCCCTGTGACTTCGATGTGCCTTTGTCGGGCTTGGCGATGCCGCCAAGCCAGGAAGCGTGATGGAAAATCGCGCCGCGTTCCTTTAAACGAACAAAACGTACGATTTGCCGCTTGACGACGAAGCTTCCCCTCGCCAAAACGGGACAATACCGAGTTCCATTTTGGCGTGGAGAAACATTCGTGTCCCGTTCCGACTATTTGTTTACCAGCGAGTCGGTCGCTGAAGGCCACCCCGACAAGGTCTGCGATCGCATCTCCGACGAAATCGTCGACCTGTTCTATCGCGAGGCCGCCAAGACCGGAATGGACCCCTCCCAGGTGCGCGTCGCCTGCGAAACCCTCGCCACCACCAACCGCCTGGTGATCGCCGGCGAATATCGTGGTCCCGAGACCGTCACCAAGGGCAAGATCAAGAGTGCCGCCCGCCGCGCCGTCAAGGCGATCGGCTATGAGCAGGACGGCTTCCACTGGAAGAAGGCCAAGATCGAGGTCCTGCTGCACGGCCAGTCCCCCGACATCGCCCAGGGCGTCGATATTTCCGGCAACAAGGACGAAGGCGCAGGCGACCAGGGCATCATGTTCGGCTATGCCTGCCGCGAGACGCCGGAGCTGATGCCGGCTCCGATCTATTACGCCCACAAGATCCTCGAGGACATCACCAAGGCCCGCAAATCGGGCGAACTTGGCATGCTCGGCCCCGACGCCAAGAGCCAGGTCACGGTGAAGTATGAGAATGGCAAGCCGGTCGGCGTGACGCAGATCGTGCTCTCCACCCAGCATCTCGACGAGAAGCTCACCTCCGGCGACATCAAGAAGCTGGTCGAGCCCCATATCCTCAAGACTCTGCCGGAAGGCTGGGTCACCAAGGACACGGTCTGGCACGTCAACCCCACCGGCAAGTTCGTGGTCGGCGGCCCGGACGGCGATTGCGGCCTGACCGGCCGCAAGATCATCGTCGACACCTATGGCGGCGCGGCCCCCCATGGCGGCGGCGCCTTCTCCGGCAAGGACCCGACCAAGGTCGACCGCTCGGCCGCCTATGCGGCGCGCTACCTCGCCAAGAACGTGGTAGCGGCCAAGCTGGCCGATCGCTGCACCATCCAGCTCGCCTACGCCATCGGCGTTTCCGAGCCGCTGGCGATCTATGTCGACCTGCACGGCACCGGCAACGTCTCCGAGGAGAAGGTCGAGAAGGCCCTGCGTGACGTGATGAGCCTGACGCCCCGCGGCATCCGCGAGCATCTCAACCTCAACAAGCCGATCTACGCCCGCACCTCCGCCTATGGCCATTTCGGCCGCAAGTCGGCCCGTGACGGCGGTTTCTCCTGGGAGAAGACCGATCTCGCCGACGCGATCAAGAAGGCCGTGCGCGCCTGATCTGCCGCGAGCCGTCAACGCAAAGCCTTTCCCGCCCGCCGGGAGAGGCTTTTTTCATAGCATTTTGCGATTTGACGGCGTCATCCGGAATCGCAATGACGCTTCCGACCAAAATGTTGGAGTAGATTGCGTCCAAACGCGCTTTCCTCTGGTGGATGTGGGCCGTGACTGAAGACGACAAGGACAAATTCGGCGAGGGCACGGATGCCCCGCCTCGCGGCCACGGCGCCTTCTTCGGCCGCCGCAAGGGCAAGACCCTGCGGCCGGGGCATGCCGACCTGATGTCCGCTTCGCTCCCGCAATTGCGTCTTGACCTGACCGCCCCGCCTCCCGCCGATCTTGCTGGCCTATTCCCGGAGCCTGTCGGCGAGGTCTGGCTCGAAATCGGCTTTGGCGGCGGCGAGCACCTCACCCAGCGCGCTGGCGAGAATCCGCAAATCGGCTTCATCGGCTGCGAGGCCTATGTCAACGGCACCGCCAAGATGCTGGCGCAGATCGAGCAGAACGGGCTCGCCAATATCCGCCTGTGGGACGACGACGCCAAGGCGGTGGTGGACTGGCTGCCGGCCGGCTCGATCGCACGCATCTATCTGCTCTATCCCGACCCCTGGCCCAAGCGGCGCCACCGCAAGCGCCGCTTCCTGGGCAAGGAGATGCTGACGCGCCTGGCTCGTATTCTCAAGCCGGGCGGAGAGCTGCGCTTTGCCACCGACATCGACGACTATGCCGCCTATGCCCTGGCGCGCGTGGCGCGCTCGTCCGAGTTCGAATGGACGGCCGAGCGCCAGGCCGACTGGCTGACGCCGTGGGAGGGCTGGCGCTCCACCCGCTACGAAGCCAAGGCGCTCCGGGAAGGTCGGCGCGGCGCCTATTTCACTTTCAGGAGGATCTAGGTTCTCCTGGGATCGCGCAGGCGGACTGCCTATCGCGCTGTGAGGCGGGCCAGCACGCCTTCCAGGGCGGCATCCGCCGCAGCCTCGCCTCCGCCCTTGAGTGGCCCGTCGAGCTGCCCCGCCAGCAGGAGATGGGCATAGCCGTGCACGACCGACCAAGTCTGCAGCAAGACGTCGAGCTGGTCACGCTCGAGCGGGCCGTCGCCGGCCTTGGTCACCAGGCGAATGGCGGTCTCGAGCTCGGCGAAGGCCTCCTGCCCGGCAGCCCTCAGGGCCGGGTCCGCGATATTGAGGCGATGCCGGTTGAAGGTGAGCCGGAATCTCTCCGGATATTGGCGGGCGAATGTGACATAGCCGCGCCCGATCGCCCGCAATCGGGCCTCCGGCTCGTCGATGCCGGCGCGGGCCCGACGCATGAAGAGCGTGAGCGTCTCGAATCCCAGCGCCGCCACCGCGGTCAGGAGGCCGGCTACGTCGCCGAAATGATGCGCGGGCGCGGCGTGGGAGACCCCCGCGCGGCGGGCACACTCCCGAAGCGTGAAACCCTCGACACCGCGTTCGGCCAGGACGAGTTCGGCGGCCGCCAGCAGCGCGGCCCGCAGGTCACCGTGATGATAGCCGGCCTTATGCGCCGTCGATCCCTGTTGCTCCACTTCCTACCCGCTCCATACCACCGGTGCCACCGCGCCATTGCGCGGCGCGAGCGCCACTATCCATCACGATCTTGACAATGTCAAAATAGCTGCCATCCTTATCTTGACACTGTCAAGTTGAGGATACCGACATGGCTCTCGACCAGGCGTTCACGCTCGATCAGATCTTCTCCGGTGCCGGGATGCTTGCTCTCTGCGGCTGGATCGCGCTTGCCCTGTCTCCCTTGCGTCCGGCCCTCGCCCAGCTGATCGCCGCCAGATTCGTTCCGATCATGCTCGGTCTTGCCTATGCCGCCCTGCTCTTTCGCTTCTGGGGCGAAGCCGCAGGCGGCTTCGGCTCTCTCGGCGACGTCGGCGCGTTGTTCAGCCATCGCGGCCTGCTCCTGGCCGGCTGGCTGCATTACCTCGCCTTCGACCTGTTGGTCGGAGCCTGGGAGGTGCGCGAGGCGAGACGGTCCGGATTGCCGCATCTGGCCGTCCTGCCCTGTCTCGCGCTCACCTTCCTGTTCGGCCCCATCGGCTTCCTGACGTTCCTGGCCCTGCGCAGCGTCTGGCTGCGAGGCCTCTCGCGCCGTCAAGGAGAACCCGCATGACGACGAACACGCCCAGCCTTCGCCTTGCCTGCCGCCCGCATGCGTTTGCCTGGCGAGTGATGGATGAGTTGCTGCGACGCGAGCGCCTGCTGGCACAAGGCGGCTTCATCATCCTGGCGCTGATGGTCCCGACCCTCATGGCCCTGGCGATCGACGGCAGGACGCTCAATGGCATCTCGGTCTGGGTGAAGCCGCTGAAGTTCCAGCTCTCGGTCGGCCTCTATCTCCTGACGCTGGCCTGGTTCATCGGCGCCTTGCCCGAAGAGACGCGCCGCGGGCGGGCAATCAGGATCCTCGTCACCCTCGGCCTTGCCGCGAGCACCTTCGAGATCGGCTACATCAGCCTCCAGGCCGCCAGGGGTCTTGCTTCGCATTACAACGTGGCCGATCCGTTCCATCGGCTGATGTACACATTGATGGGCATCGGCGCGATGACGCTCACGGCCCTGAGCCCTGCCTTGGCGGTCTTGCTGCTGCGACACCGCCCCCAGGCCTGGTCGACCGCCTTCTGGCTGTCGGTCCTGCTCGGTCTGACGCTTACTTTCGTGCTGGGCGCAGGCTCGGGCAGCGTCCTTTCCGCCGGCAATGGCCACTGGATCGGCGGCATTCGCAGCGATGCAGCGGGCGTGCCTATCTTCGGCTGGTCACGCACGGGCGGTGACCTCAGGGTGGCCCATTTCCTGGGCCTGCACGTCCTGCAGATCCTGCCCGTGCTGGGCCTGGCCGCGGAACGCTGGGTGAGCGGCCGCACAGCCATCTTCATCATCAGCGCAGTTGCGCTCGCCTATGGTGCGGCCACCCTCTTCGTCTTCATCCAGGCCTTGCGCGGCATTCCCTTCATACCCGCGTGAGGACAGGCGACCGGCTCACTTCTTGCGGCCGAACCAGCCCTTCTTTTCCGGCTCGGCCGGAGCCTCCTCGCCTTCCGGCCTGGGCGAGATCGCCTGCCCGAACTTCTCGAAGAAGTCGCCGGCCAGCTTCTTGGCGGTGCCGTCGATCAGGCGCGCACCGAGCTGGGCGATCTTGCCGCCGACATCGGCCTTGGCGTCGTAGTGGAGGATGGTGGCGTCCTCGCCATCAGCCTCGAGGCGCACCGTCGCTCCGCCCTTGGCAAAGCCGGCGACACCGCCCTGCCCCTCGCCGGAAATCGTGTAGCCATTGGGCGGATCGAGGTCCGACAGTGTGACCTTACCGTTGAAGGAGGCCTTGACCGGTCCGATCTTCAGCACGGCCTTGGCGGTCATCTCCGTCGGCGAAACCAGTTCGATCGACTCGCAGCCCGGAATGCATTGCTTGAGGATTTCGGGATTGTTCAGGCCTTCCCAGACCTTCTCGCGCGAAGCCTCGATGCGCTGCGAACCGCTCATATCCATGGAACTGCTCCTCCCGGGCCATATGCCCTTTCGCTTCATAGATCATGACCGGCCGCAGGGGAGCAAGACAAGGATGTAAATTTGATGCCGTCCACTGCCGCTAGGCCCTGCCCGTAATCCAGCCGCAACCCTTGCTTCCTATCGAGAGAGGACAACGGGGGCCGTTCGAATCATGAGCTGGAATACATCGCCTTGCAGACGAGGGGCCTTCGCGCTTTGCTTCCTCGGCCTTTTCTCCCTAAGCAGGCCAGCCCTCGCCCAGACAGCTGCGATCGCCAGCGGTGGCGAGACGGTGACCGTCGCCGGCATCGAAAACATCCTGATCCGGCATCCCCATGCCAAAGGCAGCCTCATCCTGCTCACCGGTGGCGACGGCCGGCTCGAAGTCGGGCCCAACGGCCAGTTCCGCAGCGGCGCCGACAATGTGCTCATCCGCAACCGCGATACTTTTGCCGCCAAGAGCTATAACGTCCTGCTGGTCGACAAGGGCACCAACCTCGCCACCGCAGTCGATACCATGGCGGGCCTGAAGCGGCCCGTCACGCTCGTGGCCACCTCCGCCGGCACGCAGCGAGCGGCCGAGGGCCTCCTGAAGGGCGCCAGGCCCGACCGGCTGGTGCTGACCTCCGCCTTCCTCAGCCAGGGCTCAGGGCCGTCCCAGAGCGTCATGGCGATGCTCGGTTCTCCCTGGCTGCTGCCGCCCACGCTCGTCGTGCATCACCGCCAGGATGGCTGCCGCTTCACCAAACCGGCAGGCGTCGCGCCCTTCCAGGCCTGGGCCGGGGAGCGGGTCACGGTGAAATGGCTGGAGGGCGGCCTGCAAACCGGCAATCCCTGCCGGTCCCGCGCGCATCACGGCTTCAACGGCCAGGATGCGGAACTGGTCTCGCTCGTCACCTCATTCGCCGGGCAATAACGCCTTCGGGGGCATCACTCGCCAAAGCCGAAGGCGCCTTCGGGATCCATGGCCTGGTGCAGCCGTCCCGCTGCGAGGCGGGCGAGCAGCAGGGTGAGGACCTTGCGCGTCGGCGCGGCAAGGCGCTGCTCGGGGGCCTCGGTCAGCAGCGTGCCGCCATAGGCGTCGGCCACGATGTGGCCGGCTGCCTCGGGAAGCAGGGCCAGCGGAAAATCCGGGCCGACGGCGAAGAACAGCCGGTCGCAATAGGCGAGATACTCCGGCCATTTCTGATCGACCTGGAAATCCGTCACCGAGGACTTGATTTCCACGATCCAGATCTCGCCCTTGCGCCCGACCGCCAGGAGATCGGCACGGCGGCCATTGGGCAGCGTCACCTCCGGCACCGGCGTCAGGCCGTATTGGCGCAGCAGCCGGCTGGCGCCGCGCTGGATCGTCAGGGCCATCGCGGACTGGCGGCCATCAATGGGCAGGACCGGCAAACCGCTCGTCATCGCCCCGCCTTCTCCCGCCGCCTTTCCACCGAGGAGGCGATCCGCATGGATTCGCGGTATTTGGCCACGGTGCGCCGGGCGATGTCGATGCCGTCCTTGCGCAGCAGCGCGACGATGGTGTCGTCGGACAGGATGGCATCGGGTGCTTCGGCGTCGATCATCTGGCGGATGCGGTGGCGCACGGCCTCGGCCGAATGCGCTTCGCCCCCTTCCGCGTTCGAGATCGAGGCGGTGAAGAAATATTTGAGCTCGAACAGCCCGCGGGCCGAGGCGATGAACTTGTTGGCGGTAACACGCGACACTGTGGATTCATGCATGCCGATGGCATCGGCCACGGTCTTGAGATTGAGCGGACGTAGATATTGCACGCCGAGGGCAAAGAAGGTGTCCTGCTGGCGCACGATCTCGGTAGCGACCTTGAGGATGGTGCGCGCGCGTTGCTCCAGACTGCGGGTCAGCCAGTTCGCCGTCTGCAGCGCCTCGGTCAGGAAGGTCTTGTCTGCCTCGCTGCGGGCCGTGCGCGCCACCCGGGCATAGTAGTTCTGATTGACCAGCACGCGCGGCAAGGTGTCGGGGTTGAGCTCCACCATCCAGGTCCCGTCAGGCGCCGCGCGCAACAGCACGTCCGGCACCACCGGCTGAACCGGCGTGGAGCCGAAGGCCAGGCCCGGCTTGGGCGTAAGGCTGCGCAATTCGGCGATCATCTCCGCCACATCCTCATCGTCGACTCCGCACAGGCGCCGCAGGGCCGGGATGTTGCGCTTGGCCACCAGTTCCAGATTGTCGAGCAGCGTCGCCATCGCCGGGTCGAGCCGGTTGCGCTCCTTGAGCTGGAGCGCCAGGCACTCCTTCAGCGAACGGGCGCCGATGCCGCTCGGTTCGAAGCCCTGCACGATGGCGAGCACGGCCTCCACCTCCTGGAGCGGCGCAGCCAGGCGCTCGGCTAGTTCCGCCAGGTCGCCGACGAGATAGCCGCTCTCGTCGATCATATCGATGATGAAGCGGCCGATCAGCCGGCGCCCGGGATCGCGGGTCGCCAGGTTGAGCTGCGTCTCCAGATGATCGGCCAGCGAAAGATCGGCCGCGGCCATGCCCTCATAATTGACGTCCTCGTCGCCGCCATGCCCACCCGCGCCGACATTCGACCAGGACGAGACATAGGGATCGCTGCCGGCCAACTGCTCGATGGCCGCCGGCGCCTCCTGCCTTTCGGCGGGCCGCTCGTCGGGAAAGACGTTGTCGAGATCGGTGCCGAGCCCCGCTTCCATCGCCTCGCGCGAGGGGGCCATGTCGTCCTTGAGCCAATCCCCCGCAGCAGGATCGCTGGGCGCTGGCGCAAGTGTCTCCGGTTCACGCGAGGTCTCGCCATCGGCGCGGTCCAGGATCGGATTGCGCTCCAGCTCCGCCTCGACATAGGCGGTGAGATCGAGGTTGGATAGTTGCAGAAGCTTGATCGCCTGCATCAGCTGCGGCGTCATCACCAGCGACTGGGTCTGGCGGAACTCAAGCCTTTGCGACAACGCCATGAACGCGCACGATCCTGATTATTGCTCTTGTTGCGGGCAGCATCCTGCATGGACCGCGGCCAGAAGCAAGTTTCACGCCAGATTTTTCGATGCGCAAGCTTGCAAAAACGGAAAACCTTAAGCCTAAGCCGCGACGAAAGGCGTGGAAGGCGCGCTATGATGCCTTACCCCGGCCGAGAAATCGGCTAGGTAAAGGGAGAATGTGAAGAAGGGAAACTCCGATGGAAGGCGTCATCGTCGTCGACCACCCGCTGGTGCAGCACAAGCTCACTTTGATGCGCGACAAGAATCGCTCGACCAAGGGGTTCCGGCAGTTGCTCAACGAGATCGGCCGCCTGCTCTGCTACGAGGTCACCCGCGATCTGCCGCTGGAAATGGTCGAGATCGAGACGCCCCTGACCAAGATGCAGGCGCCGCGCGTGGCCGGCAAGAAGCTGGTGCTGGCCCCGATCCTGCGCGCCGGCGAGGGCTTCCTCGAAGGCATGCTCGACCTCGTGCCCTCGGCTCGTGTCGCTCATATCGGGCTTTATCGTGATCCCGAAACACTAAAGGCCGTTGAGTACTACTTCAAGGCACCGCCCGATGTGGCGGAGCGCCTGGTGATCGTACTCGACCCGATGCTGGCCACGGCCAATTCCGCCGTCGCCGCCATCGAGCGGCTGAAGGCTCGCGACGTCAAGGATATCCGCTTCGTCTGCCTGCTCGCTGCGCCCGAAGGCATCAAGCATCTGCGCGAGGCCCATCCCGACGTGACGATCTGGACGGCGGCGATCGACAGCCACCTCAACGACCACGGCTATATCGTGCCGGGCCTGGGCGATGCCGGTGACCGCATCTACGGAACCAAGTGAGGCGGGCCGCTTCCTTGATCAGCCCTTAATTGGTTGCCATCCTCGCCGAGTTCACATTGTTTCCGCGGCGGCCCCATGCGCATTCTTCTGATCGAGGACGACCCGATGATCGGAAAGGCGCTGCTGCAGGCGCTTGGCGATGCCGGCATGGCGGTGGACTGGGTTCGCGACGGCCCGGACGGTGAAGCGGCCTTGCGGCAACACGGCTATTCCGTCGTGCTCCTCGACAACGGCCTGCCCGGCAAGACCGGCTTTGAACTGCTGCGCGATCTGAGGCGGGGCGGCGACACCACGCCGGTCCTGATCATCACCGCCCGGGACGACCTCGACCATCGCGTCGACGGCCTCGATCTCGGCGCCGACGACTACATCGTCAAGCCCTTCGAGATGCGCGAGTTGCAGGCCCGGATCCGGGCCGTGCTGCGTCGCCGCCATGGCGGCCAGGCCGTCTCCACGCTGGTCCATGGCGACCTCGAGCTCGATCTCGAAAGCCACCGCGTCACCTATCGCGGCCAAAGCCATGTGCTGACCGCACGGGTATTTTCCCTGCTGCTGGTCCTGATGGAACGACCCGGCGCGATCGTCTCGCGCAGCCAGCTGGAAGAACGCCTCTATGGCTGGGGCGAGGAGGTCGAAAGCAACGCCGTCGAGGTGCTGATCCACGCCATCCGCAAGAAATTCGGCAAGGACATCATCCGCAATTCGCGTGGAGCCGGCTGGATGGTCGCAAAGGACGCTCCCTGATGTCGCTGCGCTGGTCGAGCCTGATCGCCATCGCCGCCGTGCTGCTGGTGGTCGGCATCGGCGCGGCCCTCGCCTCCTACTTCGCGGTGCGGCGCGAGGCCCATCGCTTCCTCGACAAGCAGCTGCAGCAGGTCGCCGTCTACGCCCTTGATGCCCGCAGCCTGCGCCCTGCCATCAAAAGCACGCGCAATCGCGAGGACGATCTTCTCGTTCAGGTCTGGGACAGCGCCGACGCGCCGATGCGCTCGACCAATCCCGCCATCGCCATTCCACGCAGCAGCGGTACCGGCTTCTCGAACGAGACCGTCGCCCGGCATGACTGGCGGGTCTACACCCTGGTCGAGGGTGAACGCACCGTCCAGATCGCCCAGCAGATCGAAGCGCGCACGGAGCTGGCCGAGCATGCCGCCTTGGGCGCCGTGCTGCCGATCATCATCCTCATCCCGGTTGCCTGGCTTTTCCTTGGCCTGGTCATCTATCTGGTGATGAAGCCGCTTGGGCGTATCGCCGCCACTCTGTCCGCGCGATCAGCCGCCGACACCACGCCCATTCCCGTAACAGGGGTGCCATCCGAGGTCCTGCCACTCGTCGCTGCGATGAATCATCTGTTGTCCCGCTTGCAGCAGACGCTGGAACGCCAGCGCCGCTTCATCTCCGATGCCGCACATGAGATGCGCACCCCGCTCGCCGCGCTCACCCTGCAGATCGGCAATCTCAGGCCCCTTTCCCGCGGTGCGGCACTGCATGCGAGGCTCGATGACCTGGAGGCAGGTGCCAGGCGTGCCACCCACCTCACCAACCAGATGCTCCAGCTCGCCCGCCTGGAAGCCGGCACCGGTGGCCAGGAACACACGCCCCAGGACCTCGGCGTACTGGCGCAGGCTTGCGTTGCCGAACTCGAACCGATCGCCAAGGCCCGCGGACTGCATCTGAGCATGCAGCGGCGCAGCGCGGTTCCGCTTGTCGGCGACGCCAGGGAATTGCGGACGCTGCTCACCAATCTGATCGAAAACGCGCTGCACTACACCCCCTCCGGAGGCGAGATCACGATCGAGACCCTTGAGGAAGGTAGGCACGGCATCCGCATCACGGATAGCGGTCCGGGGCTCGATCCCGACCTGCTCGAATGTGTCTTCGAACGCTTCTTCCGGGCCGCACCGCAGCATGTCGAGGGGACCGGATTGGGGCTGGCGATCGCCAGGTCCATCGCCGACGGCCACGGCATCGCCCTCACCCTGGCCAATCGGGCGGATCGCAGCGGCCTGGTAGCCGAACTCCTGGTTTCGGCTCGCCTGAACGGCGAAATCGCGAATGCCCCGGCAGGATCCTGAAAAATGCCGTGGCCGGGCTGGCCGCGCGCCATTTTCATGGCCACATAGTCGCTATATCCGGTTGGGCGATTGGAGCGGTCATGAGCGCAGACTGGCTTGATACCATCGGCGTTGCGGTCGAGCGACGCGACATTGCCGCCGGCCTTACCCATGTGCCCGCCTCGCCCTTCCACCGGCTTGGCGTCCATGTCGGCAGGCCTGTCAACGCCTCCTGCCGCTGTGACGGCCGACGCTACATCCGCATCCAGTCCGATGGCGACATCGACATCGTTCCGGCCGGGTTGGATGGCGAATGGGAAGACGACGCCGATTGCACCATCCTGCGCCTATGGGTAAGCCCGGCCCTTCTGCGCAAGGCCGCCGAAGATCTTGAGATCGATCCCGACCGCGTCCGGCTGATCCCGCGTTTCCAATGCCGCGACGCCAGGATCGAATATATCGCCAAAGCCCTGGCCGAGCCGGCGGGACGGACTCCGACCGACCGCCTGGTTGCCGAAGGCCTCGGTTCGGCCCTGGCTGTGCGCCTCGTCGACGGACATGCGAGGCTGGCCGCCATTTCGGCAAGGCAGACCCTTTCGGCAAGACAGCGCGACGATCTGGTCGAATTCATCGAAAGCCATCTCGAGCATGATCTCTCCCTCGCGGTGCTGGCGCGGGTTGCCGGCATCAGCGTGCCCCATCTCAAGGTCCTGTTCCGCCGCTCGTTCGACCTGCCGGTGCACCAATATGTCATCCGGCGCCGGGTGGAACATGCCAGGCGCCTGCTCGCGAACGGCGACCTGCCGATCAGTCAGGTTGCCTTGAGCGCGGGCTTTGCGCACCAAAGCCATCTCGCCCATGCCATGAAGCGCATCCTGGGCATGACGCCGGCCGGTCTCGCCCGCCTGAGGCGGGAACAGGCCGCCTGACGCCAAAGCTCCCGTTTTTTTCATCCCTTTCTGCTTTGCGCCATCCTTTTGCGTGCGACGATGCCGGCCGGAACGTCTTCAATCGCGCCTCGACAGCAAGCGAGGACAGACACGATGTTCGTCATTCTGGGCGCCAACGGCAAAATCGGCCGCCATTCGATCCAAACGCTCCGCCAGCTCGGCGCACCTGTGAGGGCCATCATCCGCAACGCGGACCATGCAGCGGCCTTGCAAACCCTTGGCTGCGACATTGCCATGGCCGACATCCATGACGGCCAGGCTCTGCGCCCCGCCCTGCGGGAGGCGCAGGCGGTTCAGGTCATCTGCCCCATCAGCCCGCGCAGCGACGACGCCGGCGCGCAAATGCGCAGCTCGATCGAGGCGATCGTCGCCGCCTTGGCCGAAACCCGACCAGCTTCCGTGCTGGCAATTTCGGACTATGGCGCCCACCATGCCAGCGAGACTGGGATCGCCCTGACCTTTCACCATCTGGAGGAGGCCCTTCGCGGCCTTGGCCTGCCCCTGACGGTGCTGAGGTCGGCCGAGCACATGCAGAACTGGGCCCGGCTGTTGCCGCGCGCGGTCGAAACCGGTGTCCTGCCCAGCCTGCATCATCCCGTGACCAAGCTGTTTCCCACGGTTTCGGCTGCCGACGTCGGAGAAATTGCCGCCCAGTTGCTGACGACCGGCTCCGGCGCCGGGTTTCGCGTCTTTCACGCGGAAGGCCCGGAACGCTACAGCACGGCGGATGTCGCCTCGGCCCTGGCCAGCCTCACCGGCCGGGAGATCGCGGCACGGGAGCTGCCGCGCGCCCAGTGGCTTCCCGCCTTGGTTCAGGGCGGCCTGAGCGCGAGCTATGCCGAGCTCGTCGCCGAGATGTACGACGCCCACAATGCCGGACGCATCGAGGTGGAGGAGGTCACCGGGAATATCCGGCGTGGCGAAACCGGCCTGCACCAGGCCCTGGCGGCAATGCTCGGCAGCCCCCTCTAAGTCTGCCCTAATTCTGCTGGGCTAGAACGCGCCGACGATAGGTGGTCGGAGGCGAAGGTTGAGTAGCGGTTCAGCGTACAAATTCCCCACCGGGCGCAGCGCAGGAACTGCCGCCTGGTTGAGGGGCGTTCTCCTGGCGGCGGGCCTGGGCTGTGCCGCCGTCCTGGCCACCGGCGCAACCTATCTGGGCCTGCAATATCTCGGCGGCAATTTCCACACCGTGGTTGCCGGCGAACTCTATCGCTCCGGCCAACCCACGCCCGGGCGGCTCAGGCATTATGTCCATGAGGCGGGTATCCGCACGGTGATCAATCTGCGCGGTAGGAACACCGGCGCCGCCTGGTACGACGCCGAGATCGCCGAAGCGGCCCGGCTCGGCGTCACCCATGTCGATTTCGCCATGTCCGCGTCACGCGAACTGAGCGGCCTGCAGGCGGACGCCCTGGTACAATTGTTGCGCAATGCGGAAAAACCCATCCTGATCCATTGCGAAGGCGGCGCGGACCGCAGTGGTCTTGCCGCCGCGCTCTATCTGGCGGCGATCAGCAAGACGAGCGAAGCGCAGGCGGAAAGCCAGATGTCCTTGCGCTTCGGCCATTTCTCGCTGCCCTTCCTGCGCAGTTACGCCATGGACGACACGTTCGAGAACCTCGAGGCGAGCCTCGGCTACACCAAGAGCTGAGCCGCCCAGGGCGAGACCGGCTACGCCCATTCGCCCTTGCGCATCAGCGGCTCGGCCTTGCCATCGGCGCCGATACCGTCGATGTCGATCTCGCCCGAGCCGATCATCCAGTCGATATGGATCAGGCTGTTGTTGGCGCCGCGCGTCGCCAGTTCTTCCGGGCTCAGCGAGCCGCCATTGACGAAGCACTGGCTGTAGGACTGGCCGAGCGCGATGTGGCTGGCGGCATTTTCGTCGAACAGCGTGTTGTAGAACAGCAGGCCGCTCTGGGAGATCGGCGAGGAGAACGGCACCAGCGCGACTTCGCCGAGATGCCGGGCCCCCGCATCGGTATCCAGCACCTTGGCGAGCACGTCCTTGCCGGTGGCGGCATCGGCCTCGACGATGCGTCCCTCTTCGAAGCGCACGGCGATCTTGTCGATCAGCGTGCCCTGGTAGGACAAGGGCTTGGTGGCGGAGACATAGCCGCTCACCCGGTCGCGATGCGGCGTGGTGAAGACTTCCTCGGTCGGGATGTTGGGATTGCAGGTGATGCCGTTCTTGGCCTTGGACGAGCCGCCGAGCCATTCATGCCCGTCGGCGAGGCCGATGGTGAGATCGGTGCCCGGGCCGGTGTAATGCAGCGCGGCATAGCGCTTGTCGTTGAGGTAGGCGGCACGGGCATGCAGGTTGCGGTTATGCTCGGCCCAGGCCGCGACCGGATCGTTCGAATCGATGCGCGAAGCAGCGAAGATGGCATCCCACAACTTGGCGACGGCAACCTCCTCCGCCTCATTGGGGAACACGGCCTTTGCCCAGGCGGCGGAGGCGTAGGACACGATGTTCCAGTTGATGTCGAAGCCGACGATGCGCTTCTGCGCCGGCTTGTAGGCGGCCGAGCGCGCCTGATTGGCCCGCGCGATCCTGGCCGGGTCCTGGCCAGCCAGCAGCGAGGGATCCTCGCCGGCGATGGCGAGGCGGGCGGCACCGCGATCAAAGGCCGCGGCCATGCCGTCGAACAGCCAGCCCGAAGCGGTGTCGAAGGCGGCATCCGGTGCGAAGCGATAGCGCGCCAGCGTCGATTCCTCGTCCGAAAACAGCGTGGTGACCAGGCTGGCACCAGCCTTGTAGGCATGCTCGGTGATCCGGCGCACCAGCGGCAAGGCCTCGATCGAGGCCGTCATCACCAATTCCTGGCCGGGCGCAAGGCCGAGGCCGACCTTCACGGCCGTCTCGGCAAGCTTGTCGAGACGTTTGGAATGGCTCTCGGAGGAAATGGACATGGCAAACCTCAAAAGGGAACAATCGAGCGCGCAGACCAGCAACGATGCCTTGCGCCGTCAAGCCCTTTGTCGGCACAACAGCCGAGAGAGGGAGATTAGGCCAGTCCAGGACGGTCTGGAACTTGACAGGCCCGGCTTTCGCGCGGCATTTGCGGCGGGATTATGTGAGGAGACGCCATGGAAATCGCCCGCCTGCAGACCGTGATCGACGCCGCCTGGGAAGACCGGGCCCAGTGCAATTTCGAGACCAAGGGCGAGATCCGGGCAGCCGTCAACCATACGCTCGGCCTGCTCGACGAAGGCAAGCTGCGCGTCGCCGAAAAGGTGCCCGGCGCGACCGGCCGTGAATCCTGGCACACCCATCAATGGCTGAAGAAGGCGGTGCTGCTGTCCTTCCGCCTCAATGACATGACCACGATTGCCGGCGGCCCGGGCGGCACCCTGTGGTGGGACAAGGTTCCCTCCAAGTTCGAGGGCTGGAGCACGACGGAATTCCGCCTGGCCGGCTTCCGCGCCGTTCCGAATTGCGTGGTGCGCCATTCGGCCTATATCGCGCCCGGCGTGGTGCTGATGCCGTCCTTCGTCAATCTGGGCGCCTATGTCTCCACCGGCACCATGGTGGACACCTGGTCGACCGTCGGCTCCTGCGCCCAGATCGGCAAGAACGTGCATCTGTCCGGCGGCGTCGGCATCGGCGGCGTGCTCGAGCCGCTGCAGGCCAATCCGACCATCATCGAGGACGACTGCTTCATCGGCGCCCGTTCGGAAGTGGTCGAGGGCGTCATCATCGGCGAAGGTTCGGTGATCTCGATGGGCGTCTATATCGGCGCGTCCACCACCATCATCGACCGGGCCACCGGCCAGACCTACAAGGGCTATGTGCCGCCCTATTCGGTGGTGGTCTCCGGCAACCTGCCCGGCAAGCCCCTGCCGGACGGCCGCCCCGGCCCCTCGCTCTATTGCGCCGTGATCGTCAAGACGGTCGATGCGCAGACGCGTTCCAAGACCAGCATCAACGAATTGCTGCGCGACGGAAACCACTGAGCCGCATCGGGGGCGAGTCTTCAGCCCCCCCTGGAACTGCATCATTTGTCAAGAAAGAGGCGGGTCTGAAGACCCGCCCCCCCAAACGCCCCATGACTGATCTCAGCTTCGATCCCCGCGATCCCGTCGCCCTCACCCAGGCCCTCATCCGCTGCCCCTCCGTCACGCCGGCCGAAGGCGGTGCCCTGACGCTGCTGGCCGAGGTGCTGCAGGCGAACGGCTTCACTGCCCATCTGGTGCCGTTCAGCGACGAGGACACGCCTGATATCGTCAATCTCTATGCGCGCATCGGGCCGCCGGACAAGCCGGCCCTGATGTTCGCCGGCCATACCGACGTTGTGCCGCCGGGCGACGAGGCGCGCTGGCGCCATCAGCCCTTCTCCGGCGACATCGTCAACGGACAGCTCTACGGACGCGGCGCGGTGGACATGAAGGGCGGCGTCGCCGCCAGTGTCGCGGCGAGCCTGCGTCATCTCGATGCCAATCCCGAGGCGCCGATCGCCTTCCTGATCACCGGCGACGAGGAAGGCCCGGCCATCAATGGCACCGTGAAACTGCTGGACTGGGCCGTGGCCAAGGGCGACCGCATCGGCCATTGCATCCTCGGCGAGCCGACCAACCCCGACGCCCTCGGCGACATGGTCAAGATCGGCCGGCGCGGTTCGCTGTCGGGCATCATCACCGTGCATGGCAAGCAGGGACATGTCGCCTATCCGCACCTGGCCATGAACCCCGTGCCGCAGATGGTGCGCCTGCTCGCCGCCCTGACCCAGAGCGAGCTCGACCAGGGCAGCGACCATTTCGACGCCTCCAATCTCGAAGTGGTGTCGGTGGATGTCGGCAACCCGGCCTTCAACGTCATTCCCGCCGATGCCCGCGCGACCTTCAACATCCGCTTCAACGACCGCTGGACCCGGCAAAGCCTGGAAGAATGGGTGCGCGGCAAGCTCGACGGCGCCGCCGGCAACGAAGTGGCCTACGACCTCGTCTTCGAGCGCTCGGCTTCCGAATCCTTCTTCACGCCGCCCGGCGCTTTCGTCGATGCGATCGTCTCCTCGATCGAGGCGGAAACCGGCCGCCGCCCGGTGCTGTCGACTTCGGGCGGCACCTCGGACGCCCGCTTCATCAAGAATGTCTGTCCGGTGGTGGAGTTCGGCCTGGTCGGCAAGACGATGCACCAGATCGACGAGCGCGTCGACATCCTCGACCTGGAAAGCCTGACGCGAATCTACCAGCGCATTCTCGGGCAGTATTTCGGATGATCCTAGGACCGCCGGCCTCCTGGCCGGCATCCTGTCTTTCGCACGACAGAAGTTCCCAAGAGCCGGCCAGGAGGCCGGCGGTCCTAGGATCACAGCGCCTTCACCGTCGGCCATGGCGCGTCCACGCGCCCGATCGGATTGGCGAGCGGCAGCCCGAACGGCTCGGCCGCGATCTCGAAGACATCGCCGGGCTCGGTCACCACGCCGTCGGAGACGCTCAGCGTCGCCGTACCATAATAATGCACGTTCACCTGCCCCGGCTGGCGGAACAGCTGGTACTTGAAGTGATGGCCTTCGAGATTGGCGATGGTGTGCGACATGTTCGCCTCGCCAGTGAGGAAGGGCTTTTCCCAGATTACCTTGCCCTGGCGCAGGATGCGCGAGGTGCCGCGGATATCGGCGGGCGCCTCGCCGACCAGGAGCTCCGGCCCGATGGCTGAGACGCGCAGCTTGGAATGGGCGAGATAGAGATAGTTCTGCCGTTCGGTGACGTGATCGGAAAACTCGTTGCCGAGCGCAAAACCAATACGCCAGGGCGTGCCGTCGGGCCCGTTGACATAGATGCCGGCCAGTTCCGGCTCCTCGCCAGCGTCGAGGGCGAAGGATGGCGACGGCAAGGCGCCCTGCGGAGTAATCAGCGTCGAGCCATCGCCCTTGTAGAACCATTCGGGCTGTACGCCCTCCCGGCCCGGCGCCGGCCGGCCGCCATCGAGCCCCATGCGGAACATCTTCATGGAATCGGTGGCCTTCGACAGATCGGCAAGGTCCTGATGCATCTTGTCGCGCCCTTCGGCGCTGCCGAGATGGGTCAGCCCGGTGCCGGCAACCATGACATGGCTTGGGTCCGGATGGTCGATCGGCGCCAGCACCTCGCCGGCGGCAAGCGCGGCCGCGAGGTCGACGGTCTCACCCAGGCCCCGCTTCTCGATCTCGGCCCTCAGGCTGTGACCTGAAGCGATCGCGGCATTGGCGAGGTCCAGCACCGTCGCGGTGTCGCGAATGAGGCGCGAGACGCCCTCGCTGGTGGCGACGACGGCGCGCCGACCCTGATGGCGCAATTGGGCTAGGCGGAGGGGAGTAGGAGACACGCGGCGCATTCCTCAGACAAATTAGCAGACGCGCATCATAGAAAGCATTCGACAGAGCGCAACGGTAAAATGCGCTCCGCCATCAATTGCCGGCCCGCGCCGACAGGCCGAATTCTGATTCCGGGAAAATATTCGTAGGCGGCATCGTGTCGCGCTTTTTGATTTTGTTTAGGCTGGGCAGAAAAACAATTGCATCCCTGCTCAAATTGCGTTCAATTTGGGAACGGTTCGTGTCGAATCTGCCAGCCGGCAAGTGGCGGTCCTCCCTGCGTGATGAGAGCGGCAGGCGACCGAAAGGGCTCCCGCGATGCGAAACCGCTGGGGTTTTTGCAGATGTTTATTCTCGATACTATGTTGAAGCGCCTGATTAAAAAGGGTGCACTTACAGTTATTGATCCCGAAGGCCACGTTCATACCTACGGATCCGGCCAGGGTTTTTCGAGCACCATTCGAATCGTAGACAAGGCAACAGCCTGGAAGCTTCTCACCAATCCGGAACTGGAAGTGGGCGAAGCCTTCATGGACGGGCGCCTCGTCATCGAAAAGGGTGATGTCTACGACATGCTCGCCGTGTTCATGCAGAATATCGGCTGGTCTACCTCGATCGGCCCGCTGAGCAACATCGCTTCCACGGCTCGCAAGATCAGCCGGCGCATCGCCCAGTACAATCCGGCCGGAAAGTCGAAGAACAACGTCGCCCATCACTATGACCTGAAGGACGAATTGTTCGACCTCTTCCTGGATGCGGACCGGCAGTATAGCTGCGCCTATTTTCCCAGCCTCGACATCACGCTGGAAGAAGCGCAGGCCTATAAGAAGCGGCATATCGCCGCCAAGCTGCTGCTGAAGCCGGGCGTGAAGGTCCTCGACATCGGCTCGGGCTGGGGCGGCATGGGTCTCTACATTTCCGACGTGACCAAGGCGGATGTCACCGGCATCACCCTGTCGGAAGAGCAGCACCGGGTTTCCAACGCCCGGGCCCAAGCCGCCGGCATCGCCGACCGCGTGCGCTTCGAGCTGATCGACTACCGAGCCCTCGACCGGAAATTCGATCGCATCGTCTCCGTCGGCATGTTCGAGCATGTCGGCGTCAACCATTACGATGCTTATTTCCGCAAGATCGCCGCCTTGTTGAACGAGGACGGCGTGGGCCTCGTGCATGCCATCGGCCGTTCCGACGGGCCCGGCGCCACCAACCCGTGGATCCAGAAATATATCTTCCCCGGCGGCTATTCGCCGGCGCTTTCGGAAGTGCTGCCGGCGATCGAACGGGCCGGGTTGGTCGTCACCGACATCGAGATCCTCCGGATCCATTATGCGGAGACGCTCAAGCACTGGCGCGAGCGCTTCAACCATCATCGCGACCAGATCCGTTCCTTCTATGACGAGCGCTTCTGCCGGATGTGGGATATGTATCTGGCCGCTTCCGAGGCCACTTTCCGCTGGGGCGGCCACATGGTCTTCCAGATCCAGGTGGCAAAGTCGGTCAACGCCGTACCGCTGACCCGCGACTATATCGGCGAGGCCGAGCGGCGCCTGCCTCTCGACCTGCAGCCGGTCCCCGCGCCAAACCGCGAGGCAGCCGAATAGGCGCTTGCCGATTATCGATGGCGGGTCATTGAAGGACGCCATTCCGGCCATTTCCAAGAAGAGGCGGGTCTTCGGGCCCGCCTCTTCTTTCCGCTCCAGGCACATCCCTCTTTGTCGTCCAAGGCCGCGATCCGGAGGAATGTGCAAGATATTTTGCATAGAATAGGAAGCCGCGACCGAGCTTCCGGAAAGCAGTTATGACCCAGTCCGAACCGGCCAGTTCCGCGCTGAGCCCTCAGGAGATACGCTCGATCATCATCGGCGTGCTGGTGGCGATGTTCCTTGCGGCGCTCGACCAGACCATCGTGGCCACGGCAATGCCGACGATCGGCCGCGTGCTTGGCGATTTCGAGAATCTGCCCTGGGTCGTCACCATCTACCTGCTGACCTCGACGGCGGTGACGCCGCTCTATGGCAAGATGGCGGATATCGCCGGCCGGCGCGTGACGCTGCTGGTGGCGATCGGCACTTTCGTGGCCGGCTCGATTCTGTGCGCCCTCGCCCCGACCATGCTGACCCTGATCCTGGCGCGGGCTCTGCAGGGCCTCGGCGGCGGCGGGTTGATCTCGCTGGCGCAGACCATCATCGCCGATATCATTCCGCCACGCGAACGCGCTCGCTATCAGGCCTATTTCGCCACCGTCTTCGTCTCCTCCAGCATCGCCGGCCCGGTACTCGGCGGCTTCATGGCCGAGAAGCTCCACTGGTCGGTGATCTTCTGGATCAACCTGCCGCTCGGCCTGCTCGCCTTCTGGATGACGAATTCGGTGCTCAAGAAGCTGCCGCGCCACGAAAGGCCGCACAAGCTCGATTTTCTCGGCTCGGCGCTGATGGCCGTGGCTACCATCGCCCTGCTGCTCGCCCTCAGCCTAGGCGGGCCGCATTATGCCTGGACCTCGGCACCGATCCTCGGCCTGTTCGGCCTTTCCGTCCTGTTCTGGATCGGCTTCGTCGTCCGCCTGCGCACCGCGCCCGAACCGCTGATCCCCACCGAGATCCTGGCCAATCCGGTGGTGGCGGCGGGCACCATCGCCGCCTGTTTCGGCATGGGCGTCTTCATCGGCATGACGATCTACATGCCGATCCTGCTGGAAGGCGTCTATGGCCTGACGGCAAGCCAATCGGGCCTCGCCTTGATCCCGATGATGGTCGGCACCGTCACGGGGGCGACACTGTCGGGCCGCCTGATGGCGCGCATCACGCACTATAAGCGCCCACCCCTGATCGGCCTTGCCGTCTCGACCCTCGCCTTCGCCCTGATCTCGATCAATCCGCAGGCCCTGCCTCTGGTGGTGCTCGAAGTCCTGCTGACGGCCGCATCCCTGGGCATCGGCACCATGCTGCCGGTCACCACGGTGGCGATCCAGAACGCCGTCCTACAGCACCAGATGGGCACGGCCACCGGCGCCATGAATTTCTTTCGCTCGCTCGGCGGCGCCCTGATCGTTGCGGTGTTCGGCGCCATCGTGATGGGCGGCCTGCCGGCCGACCTCGCTGCCAACGTCACCATCGAGACCTTGGCGAAATCGATCGCTGCCGCCGGCAGCGACATCGGTTCGGTGTTCCGCTGGGTGTTCCTGGCCGCTGCCTTCGGATCGCTCGCCACGCTTTGCGCCCTGTTGCGCATGGAAGAGCGGCCGCTCAGGACCAAGGTCGAGCCGGCCTCGGTAGCGATGGAGTGACCGCCCGGGCATCTTGCGATTTGGCGCAATCGCCTCTTTTCATGCCCGCAACATGCTGTAAAAGCGCTTCCAGTCTCTTTCGGATCCCGTAGCCATGAGCCCTAATTTGAGCGTCCACGACAAGGCTGAAATCCTCTCCGAAGCCCTTCCCTACATGCAGCAGCATGACGATGCCACCATCGTCGTCAAATATGGCGGCCATGCCATGGGCAGCGAGCAGGTCGCCCGCGATTTCGCGCGCGACATCGTGCTGCTCGAACAGGCCGGCCTCAATCCGGTGGTGGTGCATGGGGGCGGCCCGCAGATCTCGGAAATGCTGAAGCGCCTCGGCATCCAGTCCGAATTTGCCGCCGGACACCGTATCACCGACGCTGCCAGCGTCGAGGTGGTGGAAATGGTGCTGGCCGGCTCGATCAACAAGCAGCTCGTCGGCTTCATCAACGCCGCCGGCGGCCGCGCGGTCGGGCTCTCCGGCAAGGATGGCCGCATGCTCACCGCCAAGAAAGCGACGCGGACGATCTACGATCCGGATTCCGCCATCGAGAAGGTGGTCGATCTCGGCTTCGTGGGCGAGCCCGACAAGGTCGACACCACCGTGCTCGACCAGATCATCCATTCGCAGATCATCCCGGTGCTGGCGCCGGTGGCGGCATCGGATGACGGCGGCACCTTCAACGTCAATGCCGATACTTTCGCAGGCGCCATCGCCGGGGCGCTCGGCGCCACCCGTCTCCTGCTGATGACGGACGTGCCGGGCATCCTCGACAAGGACAAGAACCTGATCGAGGAAATCGACGTGGAAGGCATCCGCCGCCTGATCGCCGACGGCACCATCACCGGCGGCATGATCCCCAAGGTGGAAACCTGCATCTATGCCCTCGAAAAGGGCGTCGAGGCCGTGGTGATCATGGACGGCAAGGTGCCGCATGCCGTGCTGCTGGAACTCCTCACCAATCACGGCGCGGGTACGCTGATCCGGCGCTGAGCGCCATAACGCACAGTCCACAGTTTCCCCGTTCCGCTTTCAGCCCGCGCCGGCATTCGCCGGTGCGGGCTTTTGTTTGATCCGCTCCTCCCGATTTCGCCCACTGCTCTTCAAGTAAATTTTCTTGAAGGCAAAGATATTGCCTTGTAAATCGGCCCGACGAGGCGTCGAGACGACATAGTTTTAATTAGAATAATTAAAATCGGGGCATATCTTGTTCAGAGCGATCACGACACTACTGAAAGCAAGTCTCCTGTCCCTGCTTTTTGGCAGCGCAGTCCTGGCCGAGGAAGCCAAGCCCACGGCAATCACCGATGATCGCGGCATCAAGGTCGATGTGCCGGCCACGCCGAAGCGCGTGGCAGCGATCTCCTATTTCGGCGTGGACCTGATGCTCGCTCTCGGCCTCGAGCCGATAGCCACCACCTATATGGTCAAGGGCCGGGAGCCCGACTTCCTGCTCGGACGGACCAGGGACATTCCCCAGATCGGCCAACGCGCCAAGCCCAATCTGGAGTTGCTTGCCGAGGCCAAGCCCGACCTGATCGTCGCCATGCGCCGCTACACCGAGGGCAATGCGGCGCAGTACCAGAAGATCGCCCCCTATCTTGCCTATAATCTCGAACTCTACGACGATAGCGACCGCACCATCACGCAGCTTGCCACCCTTCTGGGAAAGAAGGAGCGGGCGGAACAGCTCAATGCCCAGTTCAAGCAGGACCTGGCCGCCTTCGCCGCCAAGGCACCCAAGGGCGTGCATCCACGCTTCCAGGTGATGTGGGCCGGCGATGCGCCCTGGACCTTCTACAACGAGAACATGACCGCGGCGATCCTCACGGCCCTGGGGGGCGAGAACATTGCCGGCAACAATCCCGCGACCTACAAGGTCGACAATTTCGGGGTGGAGATGAGCCTCGAAACCATGCTGGAGAAGGATCCCGAAGTCATCTTCGTCTATGACTATGGTCCCGATCGTCCCAATGAGAACAATCCGATCTGGAACAGCCTGTCCGCCGTGAAGAACGGCCGGGTCTACTATGTCGGCGACCAATGGGTGGAGGCGCATGGCCCGATCGCGCGCGAGATCGTCCTGCGCGAGGCCGCGCATTACCTCTATCCGGATGTTTTCCCCAAGCCGGACGTCGCGGCGGAGGCAACCAAACTGATCCCCGCCGCCTCGAAATGAGAGGAATAGCGGCAAGGCAAGCAGCAGGGACGGCCGGCGGGCACCTGTCCGCGGTCGCCCTGGCCGGCCTGTTCCTGCTGATCGCCATCCTGGTCGGCTTCGGCGGGCTGCTGGTTGGTGCCAAGCCCATGCGCCTCGACACTGCGCTCAACGCGATCTTTGCGCCTACCGCGAACATCGACAGCACCATCGTCTGGACCTTGCGCCTGCCGCGCAGCATCGCCGCCTTCCTGGCGGGCGGCGGCCTCGGCCTGTCGGGCTATCTGCTGCAGTCGTTCAGCCGCAATCCCCTGGCCTCCCCCGATCTCACCGGCGTCACTGCCGGCGCGGTCGCGTCGATCGTCGGCTGCTTCGTCTTCCTGCCCTGGCTCTCCTCGATCTATTACGCGCCGATCGGCCTTGTCGGCGGACTCGGGGCGGCGGCAACCACCTTCTGGATCGCCCGCGGCGGCCGCACCTCGCCGCTGCGCCTGGCTCTCGGCGGCGTGACCGTCGCGCTCTTCCTGGGCGGTATCACCACCTACATGCTGCTGCTGGGCGGCCCGCAATCGCCGGCCGTGCTGTTCTGGCTCTCCGGTGGCCTGCAGGGACGATCCTGGAGCCACATCGCCTTCATGCTGCCCTGGATCGGGGCCAGCCTGATCGGGGCGCTGCTCTGCCACCGCGTCGTCGCCATGCTGTCCCTCAGCGATCAGGCCGCGGCCGGCATGGGTCTCAATCCTGCCCTATGGAAGCCCGTCCTGCTCGTGCTGGCGACACTGCCGGTCGCCGGCATCACGCCGGTGGCCGGGCCGATCGCCTTCATCGGCCTCGCCGTCCCCCATATCGTGCGCCTGTTGCGCCCGTCCGGGCCGGCGACAGCCGTCATGCTCAACCTGGCGGCGGGCGGCATGCTGCTGGTGGCCGCCGACGTGCTGGCCCGCAGCCTCGCGGCCCCACGCGAGATTCCCGTCAGCATCATCACTGCCCTGATCGGCGGCCCCTATTTCGTCTATCTGACGCAAAGGCCGAACTTCGGCGCAGGCAGGGAGCGCTGAGATGGCAAGGCCATTGCCCTCGAGAACCGCTGCCGCACGAAGCTGGCTCACCCTGCTGCTCGGGGCCCCGCTGCTGGTGGCCGTCGCCGCCATCTTCCTCGGCGCCAGCCATGTCGCGCCTGCCGACGTACTGGCCGCCCTGACGGGACAGGGCAGTCGGCAAGCAAATCTCATCATCGGCGATTTCCGCGTGCCACGGGTGATCACCGGCATCCTGGCAGGGATTCATTTCGCGCTGGCGGGCCTGCTCCTGCAGACCATCACCCGCAATCCCCTCGCCGATCCGACGCTGATGGGCGTCTCGCAGGGCGCCACACTCGCCGTCACCCTCTTCCTGTTCGCCACCGTCTATGGCTCCGCCGGCGGCAGCAACATGCTCTACCAGCTCCCCATCGCCTGGCTTCCCGCCGCCGGCCTGATCGGCGGCCTCGTCGCCGGCGGCATCATCTATCTGCTGGCACTGCGCCACGATCTCGGACCCCTGCGCATCACGCTCTGCGGCATTGCCGTCGGGGCCGTGCTGCATGCCATGGCCATCGGCCTGATCACCGGCTGGGGCTCCGCCCGTATCGAGATCCTGCTGGAATGGCTCACGGGCAGCCTCTACGCCCGCAGCTGGGAGCATGTGCTGTTCCTGTTGCCCTTCACCATCGTCGGCCTGGCCGCCCTGCCCTTCCTGCAGCGCTCGATCGGCATGCTGCGGTTCGAGGCGCCGGTGGCGCGTTCCTTCGGCCTCGACTACAGGCGCCACTTCACCCTGGTGCTGATGCTGGCCTGCGGCCTCGCCGCCAGTGCAGTGGGCGCGGTCGGGCCGCTGGTCTTCGTCGGCCTCGTGGTGCCGCATCTCGCCCGCATGCTGGCGGGCCGGCATGGCGGCGCCGTGATACCGCTCACCATCCTCCTCGGCGCCATGCTGGTCACGACCGCCGATCTCGTCGGCCGCCTGATCGGGCAGGCCGATGAGATACCGATCGGTGTCGTCACGGCCATCGGCGGCGCCCCCATCCTCGTCATCCTGCTGCGCCGCCTGCCATGAGTGCCGCCATGATCCTTTCCTGCTCCGCCCTTTCCGTCTCCTATGGCAGCCACAAGGCACTGCAGGGGTTCGACTTCAGGCTGGAGCGCGGCGAGATCCGCGCCCTGATCGGTCCCAATGGCTCGGGCAAGAGCACCGCGCTGCAGGCCACCGCCGGGCTGATCCAGCCCAGCGGAGGACGGGTCACTCTCGACGGCCGGACCCTGTCGACGATGTCGCGCCGAGAGCTTGCCCGGCGCCTGTCCTTCATGCCCCAGCAGCCCCAGGCTCCGGACGAGATGACGGTGGAACAATTGGTCCAGCAGGGGCGCTTTGCCCATGTCGGCCTGTTGCGCAGCTACGGCCCCGCCGACTTCGACGCCATTGACTGGGCGCTGGAAAGCACCGGGTTGACCGCCCTGGCCCAGCGCAGCCTGCGCCAATTATCGGGCGGCGAGCAGCAGAGGGCCTGGATCTCGGCGGCCCTCGCCCAGCAGGCCGACATCATCATGCTCGACGAGCCGACCTCCTTCCTCGATATCGGCCATCAGGTGGAGGTGCTGGAGCTGCTCACGCGCCTCGCCCGCGAGCGCGCCGTCACCGTGGTGATGGCCCTGCACGACCTCAACCAGGCCATGGCGGTCTGCGACCGCATATCCCTGCTCGAAAAGGGCCGGCTGGTGTTCGACGGCACGGCAGGGGCCCTGGCGGCGAGCGGTCTGATCGAACGCGTATTCAACGTGCGCGGGCGCTTCGTCAGCCTTGGCCCCGGCAGCGCTCCGCATTTCGATGTCGAGATCGGGGCACGGCCGCCGCCAAGCGTGAGCGGATAGGATCCGCTCAGCGCGGCTTGACCAGGCGGAACAGGATCTTGGTCTGCCCGTAATAATCGAGTTCGTCGGCGAAGTCGGGCATCCAGCCGCTGGCGCCCGAATAGGGCAGGAAGCCCTCGAAGCGCAGCCTGCGCCCGAAGACTTCGAAACCGGCCTCGCTGAAGACGCGGGCGTAATCGGTGATCGAACGGTCCTGGACGACGGTGTTCGTCCGCTCTGCCACCAGCTTGCGCCAGCGCGGCCAGAGCGGATTGTCGGTATGGCAGCCCGTCACGGCGTAGTAGACGCCGCCCGGCTTGAGGGCCGAGAGGATATCGGCGGCATGGGCGGCAATATCGGGAATGAGATAGATCACCTCATGGCTGAAGGCGAGGTCGAACCGAGCATCCTCGCCCTGCATCGTCGAGCGCACCTCGTAGCGGATGGGCAGGCCGGCCCTGAGCTGGTTGGCCTTCTCGATCGACTTCTCGGCGATATCGACCCCGAGCCCCCGCTTGAAGGGCAGCATGGCATGGAGGTGGCGCAGAAAGCCGCCCTGGTTGCAGCCGAAGTCCAGGACGGTGCAGTCGCTGAGGTCGCGCTCCATCACCAGGCCGATGAGGTGGCGCCAGATCGGGGCGTGGCCCTCGCCCATGGCGTTCTCGGCCTCCAGGTCGACATACCAGCTGTCGATCGGCTTGACTTCACCGCGCCCTGTCATCGCTGCCCTTCCATACATTTCGGCTCCCCACGGAATCAGGGGAGCGCCGCATTTGATAGCATCCCCAAGGCAGCCGATGACAGGACAAGGGCGAAATGCCGCCCTGTTCGCACGCAATCCATCCTTAACTTTGCCACCCGATGCTGGCATAAGGATGATAGAGACGAGCATGGATCAAAGCGTAGCCACAATCACGGAGAAGCTGTCGGCGGATTTCGCCCATGTCGACACATGGGTCTTCGATCTCGACAATACGCTCTACCCTCACCACGCCAATCTGTGGGAGCAGGTCGACAACCGCATCACCACCTGGATGGCGAATTACTACGGTGTCGACGGCCTCACCGCGCGCGGGCTGCAGAAATATTACTATCAGCGCTATGGGACTTCGCTGCGCGGCCTGATGATCGACGAGGGCGTGGATCCCGCGCATTTCCTCGAATTTGCCCATGACATCGACCATTCGCCGCTGGAGCCCAACCCACTGCTCGGCACCGCGCTCAGCCTGCTGCCCGGCCGCAAGCTGATCTTCACCTCGGGCACCACCCGGCACGCCTTGAACATCGTCAAGCGCCTGGGGGTGGAGGAGCATTTCGCCGATGTCTTCGACATCGTCTCGGCCGACTACCTGCCCAAGCCCGCCGCCGATACCTATGCCAGTTTTTTCGCCCGCCATGACGTCGATCCGGCTCGTGCCGCCATGTTCGAAGATCTCTCACGCAATCTGATCGTGCCGCATGACCGGGGCATGCGCACCGTGCTGGTGGTGCCGAAGCTCGATGCCGAGATCGTGCGCGACGCCTGGGAAATCGAGCGCGTCCAGGCCGAGCATGTCGACTATGTCACGGACGACATTGCCGGCTTCCTGACCGATCTGTCGGCTTCGCTCTGAAGCATCACGGCTGCCAATCTACCGAATAATACCGAAATAGTCGGCTTGCCTGCTTGGCGAAGAGGCCTGCACGTTGCATTGTCGGCCGCGTCAGGCCGCTCCGGCTCTCCTGCGGAGCGGCTTCCACTGCATGGGGTTGCATGATGCCCTCACCTCAGCCCGATCAGACGGGCCTCCTCATCCGGATCCCACTCCTGGTCCGGGCTTTGCTCATCGCCGTCCTGGCCAGTAGCGGCGTTCTCCTGTTGGCTGGCGGCGCGCAGGCGGCCGTCCGCGGCTATGCCACCGCCAATGTCAATCTGCGTGCCGGTCCCGGCACCCAATATCCGGCCGTCACCACGTTGCGGCCGGGCGAAGCCGTGCTCATCCATGGCTGCCTCTCCGACCGCTCCTGGTGCGATATTTCCGTCCGCGGCGAGCGGGGCTGGTCGGCGAACAAATATCTGTCCGCCGCCGCGAACCGCAATGTCGGTATCGGCGCGCTGGCGATCCCCGCCATCGTGTTCAGCTATGCCTATTGGGATCGCTATTATGTGCGGCGTCCCTGGTACAACACCTGGTGGGGCCATGGCCGACCACGGCCGCCGCATCACGGGCCTGGCTGGCGTCCACGGCCGCCCGTCATTGGCCCGCCCGGGACGCGCCCACCAGTGGTCCGTCCACCTGGAGGCCGCCCTCCTGGCGTTCGCCCGCCCGGCGTGAGGCCTCCCCATCAGGGCGGCCCGCGTCCGACCCCGGTCTCCCGTCCCGGCCGGCCGGGACGGCCGATCGGCAGCACGCGGCCGATCATTCCGCAATGAGCCGATCGAGGACTGCCTGAGCAGCCTTGTATCGTCGCGGCCGCAAAAGACCGTTACGCATCCGCGTCGAAACAGGCGCGGATGCCCTCGCGATAGGTCGGATAGCGCAGCATGTAGCCGAGATCCTCACGAACCCGCCGGTTCGAGACGCGCTTGTTCTCGCCATAGAAGGACCGGGCCATCGGCGTCATCTGGGCCTCGTCATAGGCGATCTCGGCCGGCGGCGTCACACCAAGCAATTCGGCCGCATAGGTAACCACGTCCTGAGGTGGCGCCGGCTCGTTGTCGGTGACGTTGAAGGCCGGCCCCGCCCCGGGCTTCTCGATGCCGGCGGCGACGGCGCCGGCGATGTCCTCGACATGGATGCGGTTGAAGACCTGGCCCGGCTTGACGATACGACGGGCGGTGCCGCGCTTGAGATTGACGACGGCATTGCGCCCCGGGCCGTAAATGCCGGCGAGCCGGAAAAGCTGCACAGGCACATCCTTGCCGCGGCCAAGTTCGAGCCATTCCTTTTCGACATCGACCCGCATGGCATTGCGGGCCATGGTCGGGCGCAGCGGCGCGGTCTCGTCGATCCAGGCGCCGCCGGCGTCGCCATAGACCCCGACGGTGGAGAGATAGCCGATCCATTGCAGCTTCGGCGCCTGCCTCAGGGCCCGGTCGAAATGCCGCAGGACAGGATCGCCGCCATCGTCGGGGGCGATGGAAGTGAGGATATGCGTCGCTTCGGCAATCGCCGCCTCGGCGGCCGGCGAACCGGCAAGGCCGTCATAGGCCAGGCGCGTCACGCCGGGCAGGTCCGGCAGTTTCTCGTGCGGCGCCGTCGAGCGGAAAGTGCCAGTGACCGCGGCGAAGCGCTCGCCATAGCGGGCCGCGAAATGCGAGGCGGTGTAGCCGAGGCCGAAGATCAGGAGATTCATGCAACACATTCCCGCCGTTTCAGGGGGCGGATCGCCAGACTCGCCAGTCCCCCTTCCGGCCTCACGACAAAGGCGGGTCTGAAGACCCGCCCCCCATTACTGTCCGAGCCCGTCGAAGAAATCACGGACCTTGGCGAAGAAGCCTGCGCTTTCGGGCTGGGTCTCCTTCGACGATTGCGCGTCGAACTCGGCCAGCAATTCGCGCTGGCGGCGCGTGAGGTTCTTGGGCGTCTCGACGAAGAGCTGGACATACATGTCGCCATGCTCGCGCGAACGCAGCACCGGCATGCCCTTGCCGCGCAGGCGCACCTGCCGGCCGGTCTGCGTACCCTCGGGTACCGCCACCTTGGCCTTGCCGCCGTCGACGGTCGGCACCTGGAATTCGCCGCCGATGGCGGCCGTCACCATCGAGATCGGCACGCGGCAATGCAGGTCCGCGCCGTCGCGCTGGAAGAATTCGTGGGGCGCCAGCGACAGGAAGATATAGAGGTCGCCCGACGGTCCGCCGCGCGAGCCGGCCTCGCCTTCATTGGCGAGGCGGATGCGCGTTCCGTCCTCCACGCCGGCCGGGATGTTGACCGAGAGGGTGCGCTCGCGCGTGGTGCGCCCGGCGCCGCCGCAGGATGGACAGGGATTATCGATGACCTCGCCGCGGCCCTGGCAGGTCGGGCAGGTGCGCTCGATCGAGAAGAAGCCCTGGGTGGCGCGCACGCGGCCATGGCCGGCGCAGGTTCCGCAGGTCTTCGGCTTGGAACCGGCCTTGGCACCGGAACCGGAACAGGCATCGCAGGTGACAGAGGTCGGGATCTTGATGGTGGCGGTCTTGCCGTTGAAGGCCTCCTCCAGCGTGATCTCCATGTTGTAGCGCAGATCGGCGCCGCGCTCGCGCCCGCCCGAATTGCTGCGCCCGCGGCCGCGCCCGGCCAGATCCTCGAAGATGTCGTTGAAGATGTCGGAGAAGGAACCGAAGCCCCCGCCTCCGCCGAAGCCGCCTCCACCGCCGCCCTGTTCGAAGGCGGCGTGGCCGAAGCGATCGTAGGCCGCACGCTTTTGCGGGTCCTTCAGGGCTTCATAGGCCTCGTTCACTTCCTTGAACTTGGCCTCGGCATCCTTGTTACCGGCATTGCGGTCGGGATGATGCTTCATGGCCTGCTTGCGGAAAGCAGCCTTGAGTTCGATTTCGGTTACTTCGCGAGTAACCTCGAGCACTTCGTAATAGTCACGCTTGGCCATAGGAATCGCTCAAAGCATCCCAGCGAAAGCGTCTTTGCGAAGGGCGGCAAACCACCGGCGCTCGCAAAGACGTGTGAAACAACCAATTCGAGCGAAGGGCGCCTCCGCTAGAACGCGCCTTGCTCCCGAAGGTGCGCGAAAGCCCCCGCCATACCCGGCACGAACCTCGGAGGTCCGTGCCGTTTGGCGAGGGCTCGCACACGATCGTCAGAGATTACGCACGCTTCTTGTCGTCGTCGACTTCTTCGAAGTCGGCATCAACAACATCGTCATTCTTCGTGCCGGCCTCGCCTTCCGTCGCGCCAGCCGCCTGCTGCTGCTGATACAGGGCCTCGCCCAGCTTCATGGCAGCCTGCTGCAAGTCGTTGGTGCGGGTCTTGATCAGCTCGGCGTCCTCGCCTTCCAGCGCGGACTTCAGGGCGGTGATCGCGGACTCGACGGTCGACTTGTCGGCCTCGGAGATCTTGTCGCCAAGCTCCTTGATCGACTTCTCGGCCTGGTGCACCGCCGCATCCGCATGGTTGCGGACCTCGACGAGCTCACGCCGCTTCTTGTCTTCCTCGGCGTTGGCCTGGGCGTCCTTGACCATCTTCTCGATGTCGGCATCGGAAAGACCGCCGGAAGCCTGGATGCGGATCTGCTGCTCCTTAGCTGTCGCCTTGTCCTTGGCCGAGACATTGACGATGCCGTTGGCATCGATGTCGAAGGTCACCTCGATCTGCGGCATGCCGCGGGGCGCCGGCGGAATGCCGACGAGATCGAACTGGCCGAGGGCCTTGTTGTCGGCCGCCATTTCGCGCTCACCCTGGAAGACCCGGATGGTCACGGCCGTCTGGCCGTCCTCGGCGGTCGAGAAGGTCTGGCTCTTCTTCGTCGGGATCGTGGTGTTACGCTCGATCAGACGGGTGAAGATGCCACCCAGCGTCTCGATACCCAGCGACAGCGGGGTCACGTCGAGCAGCAGCACGTCCTTGACGTCACCCTGCAGCACGCCGGCCTGGACAGCGGCACCGATGGCGACCACTTCGTCCGGGTTGACGCCCTTATGGGGCTCCTTGCCGAAGAACTGCTTCACGACTTCCTGGATCTTGGGCATGCGGGTCATGCCGCCGACCAGCACCACTTCGTCGATCTGGCCAGCAGCCAGGCCGGCATCCTTCAAGGCCTTGCGGCAGGGCTCGACCGTGCGCTGGACGAGATCGTCGACCAGGCTTTCGAACTTGGAGCGCGAGAGCTTGAGAGCCAGATGCTTCGGACCCGAAGCGTCGGCCGTGATGTAGGGCAGGTTGATCTCGGTCTGGGCCGTCGAGGACAGCTCGATCTTGGCCTTTTCGGCCGCTTCCTTCAGGCGCTGGAGAGCGAGCTTGTCCTTCTTGAGGTCGATGCCCTGCTCGCGCTTGAACTCATCCGCCAGATACTCGACCAGGCGCATGTCGAAGTCCTCGCCGCCGAGGAAGGTGTCGCCGTTGGTGGACTTCACCTCGAACACGCCGTCGCCGATCTCCAAGATCGAGACGTCGAAAGTGCCGCCGCCGAGGTCATAGACCGCAATGGTGCCGGCCTTCTTCTTGTCGAGGCCGTAGGCGAGCGCAGCCGCCGTCGGCTCGTTGATGATGCGCAGCACTTCCAGGCCGGCGATCTTGCCGGCGTCCTTGGTGGCCTGGCGCTGGGCATCGTTGAAGTAGGCGGGAACGGTGATGACGGCCTGCGTCACCGGCTGGCCCAGATGAGCCTCGGCCGTTTCCTTCATCTTTTGCAGGGTGAAGGCCGAAATCTGCGACGGGGAGTAGGACTTGCCGTCCGCCTCGACCCAGGCGTCGCCATTGCCGCCCTTGACGATCTTGTAGGGCACCAGGCCCATGTCCTTCTTGGTCATGGGATCGTCGTAGGTGCGGCCGATCAGGCGCTTGATCGCGAAGAAGGTGCGCTCGGGATTGGTCACAGCCTGGCGCTTGGCCGGCTGGCCCACGAGGCGCTCGCCATCGTCGGTGAAGGCGACGATGGAGGGCGTGGTGCGCATGCCCTCGGAATTTTCGATGACCCGGGCGCTCGTGCCTTCCATGACGGCCACGCACGAATTGGTGGTGCCGAGGTCGATACCAATAACTTTAGCCATAGTTCTCATCCTTCCTATTCAGCAGACCGGCGCGCCCCGAAGCAGCAGCGCCTAGGCCGGGAAAGCCCTCAGGAACCCGGCCGGTCCCTATCGGAAACCCCGTGACTGACGTTGGATTAATCACGGGTTCGGCGGGTATATAAGGGGGGCTTTCACAGGCCGCAAGGCGCGAAAGCTGCCTGTCCGCTAAGGAATTTGCGTCTTCGTCACAATTCTTGGACGAAGGGCCGGCCGTCTCCGGCCGAGGCAAGCCAACAGGCCGTATAGCGATACATCAGCTGGCATCGCCGGTCACTCGATTTCGCCGGCCCGCTCTCGCGGCGAGAGCCGACGAAATTTGCCTTGACTATAACAATCTTGTTATATAACAAAATTGTTATTTATGAAGCACAACCGCCATGCCCGATCTCGACCACACCTTTGCCGCCCTGTCCGATCCGACCCGCCGGGCCATCCTCAGCCGCCTGGCACGCGGCGAAGCGACGGTGATGCAGCTGGCGGAACCCTTCGCGATGACGCAGCCCGCCATCTCGCGCCATCTCAAGGTCCTCGAAGGCGCCGGGCTGATCGTCCGGCGCGCCGAGGGAACGAGACGACCCTGCCGGCTCGCCCCGGAGGGCATCGCCGCCATCGACCAATGGCTGGGCCTGCTGCGCGAAGCCCTCACCCGCAATTACGACCGGCTGGACGCGCTCCTGGCCCAAGGACTGCCCGAGAAACCTGGCCTTCCCGAGAAAACAGAGGAAACCCCATGACCAAGCTCACGATCCGAACCGAAGGCGAAACCCATGTCGTGGTGACCAGGCGCTTCGCCGCCCCGCCCGAGGCGGTCTACCGCGCCCACACCGAGCCCAGGCTCATCCAGCAATGGATGCTTGGGCCGGACGGCTACACCATGCCCGTCTGCATCAGCGAGGCCAGGCCCGGCGGCAAGATCCGCTTCGAATGGCGGGACGCCTCGGGAAGCGGCGGCTTCTCCCTGACGGGCGAATATGTCGAGCTCGAGCCCCATAGCCGCATCGTGCATGTCGAGCGCATGCATCTGCCCGACCCCACGCCGGACAACCATGTCGAGACCCGCTTCGAGGCAGACGGTGCGGGCACGCTGATGACCCTGCGCATGACCCTCCCGAGCGCCGAGGTGCGCGAGCAGATGCTGGCGACCGGCATGGAGCACGGCATGGAAGCCAGCTATGTCCGGCTGGAGGGTATTTTGTGAGGATCCATACTGACCTTCATGGTCGGGCGAGATGAAGGCTTCGATATGAAAGTGCGACGTTCGCGTCCCCCTCGCCCCGCCTGCGGGGAGAGGGTACGGGTGAGGGGCTACGCAATGCCTTATTATTTGTGTGCGCCCCGCTGCCCCTCATCCTCACCTTCTCCCCGTAAGAACGGGGCGAAGGGGCGGCTGGTGTCGCGTTCTTCGCCCACCGGGCCTTTGCCTCTCCCTCCTCAATCCACCAGCTGGCCCACGATCATGTGCGCCGTCGAGGCATTGAGGGCCATGGGAATATCGTAGACGAGCGCGAGCCGGGTCAACGCCTTGACGTCGACATCATGCGGCAGGGGCGAAAGCGGATCGACGAAGAAGAACAGGCCATGCACCTGCCCCTCGGCGATCAGGGCGCCGATCTGCTGGTCGCCGCCGAGCGGACCGCTCTTCAGCGGTGTCAGCGACAGTTCCGGGCAGGCGGCCAATATGCGGCTGCCGGTGGTACCGGTGGCGACGAGATTGAAGCGCGCCAGAATGGCCCGGTGGGTGCGCGCGAACTCGACCATTTCGTCCTTCTTCAGATCATGCGCGACGAGCGCCAGAGTGCGCCGGACCAGCTTTGCCATCTCATATCCTCGTTTCCAACCGGCGTTTCCCACCTGATTCCATGTGAAAATCAGGGGCAACCGCACAACGCCTCTTCTCAATAGCGCAATCGGCATGCCATGTTGACCATAAGGTCTGCACGGGAAGCCTTTCCCGCGCGGCCCCCATCCAAGAGCGAGAACGAGCGCGGGAGAGCGTGATGAAATCGACCCTTCTTGGCCTGGCCGCCATTCTGGCGGCCGGCACTGCGGGATTTGGCGCGGCACAGGCAGCCGACAAGCCGGGCCCGGCGGTCATCTATGACCTCGGCGGCAAATTCGACAAGTCCTTCAACGAGGGAGCCTATAACGGCGCCGAGCGCTGGAAGAAGGAAAGCGGCAAGACCTATCGCGACTTCGAAATCACCAATGCTTCCCAGCGCGAGCAGGCGCTGCGCCGCTTCGCCAAGGACGGCAACGATCCCATCATCGTGATGGGCTTTGCCTATGAGGACGTGCTGGCGAAGGTGGCCAAGGCCTATCCGAAGGTGCATTTCGGCATCGTCGACAGCGTCGTCGACCTGCCCAACGTCGCCTCCTATGTCTATCGCGCCGACGAAGGCTCCTATCTCGCCGGCTATCTCGCCGCCAAGACCAGCAAGACCGGCACGATCGGCTTCATCGGCGGCATGGACGTGCCGCTCATTCGTAATTTCGGCTGCGGCTATGTCCAGGGCGCCAAGGCCGCCAATCCGCAGATCAAGGTCATCCAGAACATGACCGGCACCACGCCGGCGGCCTGGAACGACCCCGGCCGCGGCGCCGAACTCACCAAGGCGCAGATCTCGCAAGGCGCCGACATCGTCTATGCCGCCGCCGGCCAGACGGGCCTGGGCGTGCTGCAGGCGGCCGCCGACGGCGACAAGCTCGGCATCGGCGTCGATTCCAACCAGAACGGCCTGCATCCCGGCAAGGTGCTGACCTCGGTGCTCAAGCGAGTGGACGAAGCGATCTATCAGGGCTTCAAGGACGGCGAGGAAGGCAAGTTCAAGGCCGGTACCCACGTGCTCGGTATCAAGGACAGCGGCGTCGCCTTGGCCATGGACGACAACAACAAGCCCCTGGTCACCGACGCCAACAAGGCCGCCATCGAGGCGGTGACCAAGGACATCGCCGACGGCAAGGTGGTGGTGCATAATTACGAGAAGGACAATGTCTGCCCGGTGAACTGAGAGGGCGGACAGACCATTTTTCGTAAGCTGAAAGGCGGGTCCCCGGATTTAGTGCCGTTCACTCAAGTGTCTTCGAGACTGCACGACCTTTGTCATTGCCGGGCTTGACCCGGCAATCCACCTCCCGACCGGTTGCGCGTGGGGTTCCTGGATAGCCGGGTCAAGCCCGGCTATGACAAATCGGAGCGTTTCCTCCCTAAGTGAACCGCATTGGGCCTGGGCTCGCCTTTCAGCTATGAACCGCCGTCTTCGCCGATCCGGGATCGGCCCCTAATTGCTCCCGCGAGGCTCCCTTTGGCAACTGCCCTCGAACTGAAGCAAATCGACAAACGTTTCGGCCCCGTCCACGCCAACAAGGCGATCGACCTCGTGGTCGAGAGAGGCACCATCCACGGCATCATCGGCGAGAACGGCGCCGGCAAATCCACGCTGATGTCGATCATCTACGGCTTCTACGAGGCCGACAGCGGCGAGATCCACGTCAACGGCACCGCGAAGGCGATCCGCTCCTCCCAGGATGCCATCGATGCCGGCATCGGCATGGTCCATCAGCACTTCATGCTGGTCGATCCCTTTACGGTGCTGGAAAACGTCATGCTCGGCGCCGAGGGCGGCGGCCTGCTGGCGAAGGGGCGCGAGCATGCCCGCACCGAACTGGCGCGGCTGGAAACGAGCTATCACCTGGAAGTCGATCCGGATGCCGTGGTGGGCGAACTGCCCGTCGGCGCCCAGCAGCGCGTCGAGATCCTCAAGGCCCTCTATCGCGGTGCCGACATTCTCATCCTGGACGAGCCCACCGGCGTGCTGACCCCGGCCGAAGCCGACCAGCTCTTTGAAATCCTCAAGGTCCTGCGCGAGCAGGGCAAGACCATCCTCTTGATCACCCACAAGCTGCGCGAGATCATGGCGATCACCGACCGCGTCTCGGTGATGCGGCGCGGCGAGATGGTGGCCACCGTCGATACCGCCAAGACCAATCCCACCGAGCTCGCCGAGCTGATGGTCGGGCGCCGGGTGCTGCTGCGTGTCGACAAGGCCGAGGCCAAGCCGGGCGACGTCATCCTCGAAGTGAAAAACCTCACCGTCAAGGACGAGAAGGGCATCACCCGCGTCGATGACGTCTCCTTCACCGTGCGGGCCGGGGAGATCGTCGGCGTCGCCGGCGTCGCCGGCAACGGCCAATCGGAGCTGCTGGAAGCCATTGCCGGCATCCGGCCGGTCTTTTCCGGCGAGATCCGGCTGCGGGGCAGCAATGCCGCGGCCGCGGACCCGGCGGAGCTGCGCAAGCTCGGCCTGGCCCACGTGCCCGAAGACCGCATGAAGATGGGCCTGGTCAAGCCGTTCGCCGCCTATGAAAGCGCGATCCTGGGCTATCAGAAGGATCGCAAGCTCGGCAGCGGCCCCTTCCTCAACTACCGCCGCATCATCGCCGACCTCACCGACAAGATGGAACGTTTCGATGTGCGCCCGCGCGATCCGAAATTGAAGACGGCCAATTTCTCGGGCGGCAATGCCCAGAAGATCGTGCTAGCCCGCGAGATGGAGCGCGACCCGGCTTTGCTGATCGTGGGGCAGCCGACGCGCGGCGTCGACATCGGCGCCATCGAGTTCATTCACCGCCGCCTGATCGGCATGCGCGACGCCGGCAAGGGCATCCTGGTGGTTTCGGTCGAGCTCGACGAGATCATGGGCCTCTCTGATCGCATCCTGGTGATGTGCGGCGGGCGCATCACCGGCGAGTGCCTGGCCAAGGACGCCACCGAGAACGGCCTTGGCCTCCTGATGGCCGGCGTTTCGGGAGAAGCGGCATGAGCGGGCAGACCACCACGCCCGGGGCCTTTCTGGGGGCGATCTTTTCGGGGCGCAGCGGCGCCAGCCTGATCACCCTGCCCTGGTGGGCCGACACCATCATCCTGCCGCTGCTCAACGTCTTGGTGGCCTTCATCGTCTCCGGCATCGCGGTGTGGATCATCGTCGGCGCCGACCCCTTGACCGTCGGCGTCACCATGATCGGCGGGGCGTTCGGCGATGCCAACGCCGTGGGCACCACGCTTTATTATGCCACCACCTTCATTTTTGCCGGCCTTGCCGTCGCCGTCGCCTTTCATGCCGGACTGTTCAATATCGGTGTGGACGGCCAGGGCCAGATCGCCGGCATCGGCATCGCCTGGGCCTGCCTGCATCTGGGCGGCCTGCCCTGGCTCCTCGCCATCCCGCTCGGCATGGCCGCCGGCATGCTCTTCGGCGCCGCCTGGGCCTTCATTCCGGGCTACCTCCAGGCCAAGCGCGGCAGCCATGTCGTCATCACCACCATCATGTTCAACTACATCGCCACCGCTCTGGTGCAGTATCTTCTGGTGAACGTGATGATGAAGCCGGGCTCGGGCGAGCCGAAGTCCGAGCTTTTTCCGGATTCGACGGGCATGCCCTTGCTCAGCGACATCCTGGCCGGCATCGGCATCCAGCTCGACCTCACCCTCGTCAATCTCGCCTTTCCGATCGCCCTGATCGCAGCCCTACTGGTCTGGGCCCTGATCTGGCGCACGCGGCTCGGCTATGCGATGCGCACGGTCGGCCACAACCAGACGGCCGCCGTCTATGCCGGCATCTCGCCTGCGAAAATCATTATCATCGCCATGCTGATCTCGGGGGGCCTGGCCGGCCTGATGGGCGCCAATGTGCTGATGGGCGAGCAGCACCGCATGATCATCGACTACACGGCCGGCGCCGGCTTTATCGGCATCGCCGTTTCCCTGATGGGCCGCTCCCATCCGGCCGGCATCGTGCTTGCTTCCATTCTGTTCGGAGCGCTCATACAGGGCGGTCAGGAATTGTCCTTCGAAAACCCCGTGTTCGACAAGAACATGATCGTGATGATCCAGGGCATCATCATTCTCTTCGTCGGCGCCCTGGAGACCATGTTCCGACCCCAGCTCGCTGCCCTGTTCCAACTGTTCACCCCCGCCGGCAAGGGAGCATGACGCCATGGATACCGTGATCATGCTGGCCAGCGTGGCGGCCGCCGCCATCCGCATCTCCACGCCCTATCTGCTCTGCGCCCTCGCCGGCCTCTATTCGGAACGTTCGGGCATCGTCGACATCGGCCTCGAAGGCAAGATGCTGGTGGGGGCCTTCGCCGCCGCGGTCACCGCCGCGACCTATGGCTCGGCCTGGCTCGGCCTCATCGCCGCCATCATCGTTTCCATCGGCTTTGCGCTGCTGCACGGCATCGCCTCCATCCGCTATCGCGGCAACCAGATCGTTTCCGGCGTCGCCATCAACATCCTGGCGCTCGGCAGTACCGCCTTCATCGGCAATGCCTGGTATGGCGAGGGCGGCCGCACGCCGAGCCTCAGCGGCGCCGCCCGTTTCCAACCGATCGAGCTGCCGGGTGCGGAGGCGATCAAGGGCGTGCCGGTGATCGGTGAGCTCTATGCCGACGTGCTCTCCGGCCATTCGATCCTGGTCTATTTCGCCTTCATCTGCGTGCCGGTAACGGCCTGGGTCCTCTACAAGACCCGTTTCGGCCTGCGCCTGCGCGCCGTCGGCGAGAACCCGCAGGCGGTCGACACCGCCGGCATCTCGGTCGCCTGGCTGCGCTACCGCGCCGTGCTGATCTGCGGCCTGCTGACCGGCATCGCCGGTGCCTATCTCTCCACCGCCGACTCGGCCGCCTTCGTCTCCAACATGACCGGCGGGCGCGGCTATATGGGCCTGGCGGCCCTGATCTTCGCCAAATGGCGGCCCTGGCCCGCGCTCGGCGCCTGCCTGCTCTTCGGCCTGCTCGACGCCATCTCGATCCGCATGGGATCGGGCTTCGTCGTCGCTGGCATGCTGGTGCCCTCCGAGCTGATCTCGGCGCTGCCTTTCATCCTCACCGTACTGATGCTGGCCGGCTTCGTCGGCGCGGCAACGCCGCCCAAGGCCGCGGGCATTCCCTATCTCAAGGAACGCTGATGGACGCGCTCGCCGATCTGTTCGAAGCCGCCAGGGCCGTGCGCGAGAAGGCGCACGCCCCCTATTCGCGCTTCAAGGTGGGAGCGGCCATCCGCGGCCGTTCGGGCCGGATCTATGCCGGCTGCAATGTCGAGAATGCCGCCTATCCGGTCGGGGCCTGCGCCGAAGGCGGCGCCATCTCGGCCATGGTGGCGGATGGCGAAACGGGAATCGCCGAAATCCTGGTACTGGGCTGGACCGACGCCCACCCCGATGCGCCCGGCCTGACCACGCCCTGCGGCGGCTGCCGCCAGCGCATCCGTGAATTCGCGAGGCCGTCGACACCTATCCATGTCGCAGGGCCCGAGGGCATCCGCCGCAGCTTCACGCTCGACGAGCTGCTGCCCGAGAGCTTCGGCCCGGAAAATCTCGGATAGAACCTCAGATCGAGACCAGGTCGAGGAAGCTGGCGCACAGCAGCACGACGGTGGCGACGGCCAGCGTCAGTCCCACCCAGAACTGCGCCCTGTCCTCGGCGGAAATGCCGCCCTTCAACACCATATGCATACGCTCGATCATAACCGACCCACCTCGAAACGGGGGTCATGATGGAAGCGTCGCGGATGCTCGGGCGTTAACGCGGCGCGAATTCGCCGCACCGTCTGGAATCATGGTTGAGAAGATGTGAGCGGACCTGCGGGTGCGCGGGCACTTGCCCGCTTCTCCCTCGGCGACGCCCTCCGGACTACAGGAACGACTTGCCCGCCCCCTGCCAGTCCAGCCTGAGGTGCTCCGCCACGCTGGCGGCCATGTCGGTGAAGCTGTCGCGCCGGCCGATCGGCCCCGTGCGCTTGCCCAGACGCGCCAGCACCGGCACGAATTCGCGCGTATGGTCCGTTCCCGTCCAGGACGGGTCGCAGCCATGGTCGGCCGTGATGATCAGAAGGTCTTCCTCGCCCAGCCGCGTCAGGATCTGCGGCAGGCGCATGTCGAACTGCTCCAGGGCGCCGGCATAGCCGGGAATATCGCGGCGATGGCCATAGAGCGTGTCGAAATCGACATAGTTGGCAAAGAGCAGGCCGCCATCGGGCAGGCGCCCCATAGCTTCGAGCGTGCGATCGATCAGGGCGTCGTTGCTCGGGCCCTTGACGATCTCGCCAGTGCCGCGATGGGCGAAGATATCGCCGATCTTGCCGATGGTGACGATGCCCCGTCCCGCGCGCTCTGCCACGTCGAGCAACGTGTCGGACGGCGGCGGCACCGCATAGTCGCGCCGGTTGGCGGTGCGTGTGAAACCGCCGACGGCATCGCCGACGAAAGGCCGCGCGATCACCCGGCCGATATTGAGGTGGTCGGCGTGGCGCCGGGCGATCTCGCACAGGGACAACAGCCTTTCCAGCCCGAACGCCTCCTCATGGGCGGCGATCTGCAGCACGCTGTCGGTGGAGGTGTAGAAGATCGGCTTGCCCGTCTCTATGCTCTCGGCACCGAGTTCGGCGATGATCTGCGTTCCCGAGGCATGACGCTGGCCGAGCACCCCGGCAAGCCCGGCCTCCTTGACGATGGCGGCGATCAGCTTGGGAGGAAAACAGGGCACCTCCCTGGGGAAATAGCCCCAGTCGAACGGCACGGGATAGCCGGCAATCTCCCAATGGCCGGATGGCGTGTCCTTGCCTTTGGAAACCTCCGCCGCATAGCCCCACAGCCCCTCGGCCACGCCGCCTTCCAGGCCAGGCGGGAGTGTGCCTGTCGCAGCCTGCGCAGCCGCGCCGAGGCCCAGGCTGGTGAGCACGGGCAGGCGCAGGGGCCCCGTGCGATGCTCGTTCTCCCCCGCCCGGCCCGCCGCGCAGGCCGCGGCGATATGGCCGAGCGTATCCGCTCCCGCATCGCCATAGCGCTCGGCATCGTCAGCCGAGCCGATGCCGAAGGAATCCATCACCAGAAGGAGAGCGCGGCCCATGTCACTTTCCTCCAATGCGTTCGAGTACCGGCGGCAGGGCTGCTTCGCCTTCTCCGATGCGGTAGGCGGTGCGCAGGCTGGCGGCCGCCGCTTCGGCTGCCGCGTCGCTGCGCGCATGCACGAAGCCGAGGGGACTGTCAGGCCCGACCTCGGCGCCGAGTTCGGCGAGGCCGGTCAGGCCCACGGCATGGTCGATCGCATCCTGCGGGCGGGTGCGCCCGCCGCCCAGCGCCACCACCGCGAGACCGACGGCCCGCGTATTGATACCGCCGACCCGCCCTGTCTGCTCGGCGAAGACGGGTTTAATCACTGGTGCAACGGGCAGATAATGCTCGGGCCGCTCGACGAAGTCCGCCGGCCCGCCGAGCACCGCGATCATGCGGGCGAAATGTTCGGCCGCCCGCCCGCTCGCCAGAGCCTGCTCGATGCGCGCCTGGCCTTCGGCGGTATCGCGGGCAAGCCCGCCGAGCACCAGCATTTCGGCGCAAAGATCGACGGTGACCTCCAGGAGGCGCAGATCCCGCTGCCCTCCCGTGAGGAAGTCCACGGCATTGCGGACCTCCAGGGCGTTGCCGGCGGCGCTGGCAAGGGGCTGGTCCATCGCCGTGATCAGTGCAGTGGTCGGCAGCCCGGCTCCCGTGGCGACGGTCGCAATCGATTCGGCCAGTTCGCGCGAGCCTTCCAGGGTGGGCATGAAGGCGCCAGAGCCCGTCTTCACGTCCATCACCAGGGCCTGAAGTCCGGCTGCGAGCTTTTTCGACAGGATCGAGGCCGTGATCAGCGGGATCGATTCGACCGTGGCCGTGACGTCGCGGATCGAATAGACGGTCTTGTCGGCCGGAGCGAGATCCGCGGTCTGGCCGATGATGGCGGTGCCTGCCTCGCGCACGGCGCGGCGGAACAGGTCGAGATCGGGCTGGGTGGCGTAGCCGGGCACCGAATCGAGCTTGTCGAGCGTGCCGCCGGTATGCCCCAGGCCCCGGCCCGAGATCATCGGCACGAAGCCGCCACAGGCCGCCACCAGCGGCCCGAGCATCAGGCTGACATTGTCGCCGACGCCGCCGGTCGAGTGCTTGTCCACCACCGGCCCCGGCAGGTCGAGCCCGCGCCAGTCGAGCACGGTGCCCGATTGGGTCATCGCCCGCGTCAGGGCAATGCGCTCCTCCATCGCCATGCCGCGGAAGAACACCGCCATGGCAAAGGCCGCGACCTGGGCATGGGTGACGCTGCCGGCGACCAGCCCTTGCACGAAACTCTCGATGTCAGCCGCGGATAGAGCGGCGCCATCGCGCTTCTTGCGGATGATTTCCTGGGGAAGAAGGGTCACGAATGGGGCTCCCTGGAGCAGAACGCAGTCAAGCGGAACGCGTCTTTGCGATTCCCGGCCGACGGCCAGATCGCAAGACGCCTTGGCCCTGCGTGGCCTTTCGATTTCGGGCCGCGACGATAGCCTCCACGATCCTCGAAGGAAAGCCATGCGGAGGAAAGTGTGCGAGCGTTTACAAATCTATCACGAAGAGACGACGTCCTGGTGCCCTGGCAAAGCTGCCCTACGGCCTGTTCCCCCCGAACTGGCCAGCGCCTGGCGCGCGTGCCACAATCGATGTGGTGCTGCCGTGAATCCGGGGTGGGGCGATGATCCGGCGTTGCGTAATGCTGTTGTGTCTGTTCTGGCTGGCCGGGGCCACCGTCGCGCTCGCCGACAAGCGTGTCGCGCTCGTCATCGGCAATGGTGACTATCGCACGCTCGGCCGCCTCGCCAATCCCGTCGCCGATGCCGACGCCATGGCCACGCTGCTCGCAGGTGGCCCACTCGGCTTCAAGGTGATCCGCGCCACCGACGCCGATCATGCCGCCATGCTCAGGGCGATGTCCGAATTCGGCAACGAGGCCACCGATGCCGATATCGCCCTGGTGTACTATGCCGGCCACGGCATGCAGGTCGACCAGCGCAATTTCCTCATTCCCGTCGGCGCCGACATCAAGAGTCGCGTCGATCTCGCCACGCAGACCATCAAACTCGACGACATCAGCGACATCCTGAGCGCTTCCGGCGCCAAGGCCAAGATCCTGCTGGTGGATGCCTGCCGCAACAATCCCCTGCCGGCAAGCGCAAGCCGCGGCGCCTCACGCGGCCTCGCCCGGCTCGACGCCGCCAGCACCGGCACGCTGGTCGCCTTCGCCACCGGCCCCAATGCCGTCGCCGACGATGGGGACAACGGCCATTCTCCCTTCGCGGCCGCCTTGCTGAAGCGACTGCCGGAGGCCGGCATCGAGATCCGTCGCATGCTGGCGCTGGTACGCCAGGACGTCCATGCCGCCACGAACCAGCGCCAGACGCCGTGGGTGGATGAAGCCCTGCTCGGTGATCTCTATCTGTCTGGAAACGCCATATCCGGTTCGGTCCCCATCGCCACGCAGCAGCCATCGCCGGCGCCGGGAAGCCCGGTCCCCGACAAGGCGGACATGGCGGCCTGTACCGATCTCGGTACCGAACCCACCCCGATCAAGCTCGAAGCCTATCTCGACAATTTTCCGAAGGGCTATTGCGCCGCCTCGGTGCGCCGGCGGCTGGAAGCCTTGGCCAAGCCTGCGGCCGGGCCGGCGCCGATCTCCGCCTCACCTGCGTCCGCGCCCGCTCGACCCGATCCGCCACCCTACACGATCTCGAGCTATTGGAACCATAACGGCTCGCGCGTGGCGCTTTCGGCGAGCGAGGGCAACCGCCTGTTCTATTATGAGGCGCCGCGCCCGGGCCTGGCCGAGGTCGGGGTCCGCAAGGGGGCACTGCTGTTCAAGGGGAGCGCCAGCGGCGGCATCTATCGCGGCCAGGCCTATGTCTTCTCGCGCGAATGCGGGCCGATCTCCTATCGCGTCGAGGGCTCGGCGGCCGGAGAGCCGCCGATCATCACCCTGCGTGGCAAGGCTCCCCGACGTGCCAAGGATTGTGCGCAAACCGGCTGGCGCGACGACACGCTGGTATTCCGCTACGATTCGGCGGCGCGATAGCACGCATGCCCCTGCCGACCAGCCGGTCCGTGGTCCGACAAAGCCGCTTGAGTCCTTTTTAAGGGGGCAACATCGCCCCCGCGACCCTTCCCCCGCTTTCGGCTGCGGGATTGCTATGTTAAGGGGAGGCCGTGGAGCGGGCAGGCTCGCCTGTCCGGCCACGCGGTTTTGACTGGTCGATGAGGACTGAGACGCAATGGCGGAACGCCGTTCGAGCTTTGAATATGAAGATCTCCTGGCCTGCGGGCGCGGCGAGATGTTCGGCCCCGGCAATGCGCAATTGCCCCTCCCCCCCATGCTGATGTTCGATCGCATCCCGGAGATCTCCGAGACCGGCGGGCCAAATGGCAAGGGCTGCGTACGCGCCACGCTCGATGTCAAACCGGACCTGTGGTTCTTTTCCTGCCACTTCCAGGGCGATCCGGTGATGCCGGGCTGCCTTGGCCTCGACGCCCTCTGGCAGATGACCGGCTTCTTCCTGGGCTGGCTCGGCCAGTCCGGACGCGGCCGTGCTCTCGGCGTCGGCGAAGTCAAGTTCACCGACCAGGTGCTGCCCAGCGTCAAACAGGTCGAGTATGGCGTCGACCTCAAGCGGGTTTTCAAGGGTAAATTGATTCTCGGCATTGCGGATGGCTGGCTAAAGGCCGATGGCCGCACCATCTATGAAGCCAAGGATCTGCGCGTCGGCTTGTTCCAAGCCTGATTTCTGGCCTGAGCGCGGCGCGGATCGAGCGCGTTTCCGGTCGGGCCTGGCATTGGCCTGCCTGTTGCAATGCGCTTTGAAACATGCAGGGTGCGGCCCCGACGACGCTCGACGCGCCGACGGGGTCGACGCTTTGTTAGGCTGTCCGTGTCCGGGTCCTGCCCGTCCGCGGGCAGCGAGCATAATTTCCGAGCTTGCCCAAAACCGGGCCGCTTGCGAAATTCTGCTCAAGCGTTTTGCGATGAGACGCAATTGCCTCAAATCGCAAGGACGCTCCCGCCAATCCGTCGGATTGGCTTGGAAACAAGGAGCTAGGGCAAGCGAGCGTTCACATTGAACGCGCTTTTCTCTAGGGAACGCAGTGCCGGCCTGGCGATCTCCTCGGAGAGGATCGTGGGGCGGTCACGAAACTGGAAGGGATCGCCATGAGACGTGTCGTCGTTACCGGCATGGGTATCGTGTCTTCGATCGGCAACTCGACGCAGGAGGTTCTCTCCAGCTTGCACGAGGCCAGATCCGGTATCACGCGCGCCGAGCAGTTCGCCCAATACGGCTTCCGCTCGCAGGTCTATGGCGCGCCGACGCTCGACCCTGCCTCGGTGGTCGATCGCCGCGCCATGCGCTTCCACGGTGGCGGTACCGCCTGGAACCATGTGGCGATGGAGCAGGCCATCCTCGATTCAGGCCTCGAAGCCAACGAAGTTTCCAACGAGCGCACCGGCATCATCATGGGGTCCGGCGGCCCCTCTACCCGCACCATCGTCGAGGCTGCCGACAAGGCGCGCGAGTCGGGCAGTTCCAAGAAGGTCGGCCCCTTCGCTGTGCCCAAGGCGATGTCGTCCACCGCTTCGGCCACGCTCTCGACCTGGTTCAAGATCAAGGGCACGAACTACTCGATCTCCTCGGCCTGCGCGACCTCGAACCATTGCATCGGCAATGCCTATGAGCAGATCCAATATGGCAAGCAGGACGTGATGTTCGCCGGCGGCTGCGAGGAACTCGACTGGACGCTCGCCGTGTTGTTCGACGGCATGGGTGCGATGTCGTCCAAATATAACGACACCCCGTCTACGGCCTCCCGCCCCTATGACAAGAATCGCGACGGCTTCGTGATCTCCGCCGGTGCCGGTGTGCTGGTACTGGAAGAACTGGAGCACGCCAAGGCCCGCGGCGCCCGCATCTATGGCGAGATCGCCGGCTATGGCGCAACCTCCGACGGCCATGACATGGTTGCCCCCTCGGGCGAAGGCGCCGAGCGTTGCATGCGCATGGCGCTGGCCAATATCAAGGCACCGATCGACTACATCAATCCGCACGCCACCTCGACGCCGGCCGGCGATCCGCCAGAAATCGAGGCCATCCGCAAAGTGTTCGGCTCGGGTGACAAATGCCCCCCGATCGCCGCGACCAAGGCGCTGACAGGCCATTCGCAGGGCGCGACGGGCGTGCAGGAAGCAATTTATTCACTCCTTATGATGAATAATGGCTTCATCTGCGAGAGCGCGCATATCGAGGAGTTGGATCCGGCCTTTGCTGACATGCCGATCGTCCGCAAGCGTATCGACAATGCCAAGCTCAGCCATGTCCTGTCCAACTCTTTCGGATTCGGCGGCACCAACGCGGCCCTGGTCTTCAAGCGCCTCGACGCCTGAGATCGGTCACCGCCTGTTCCGCCCGGACTATCCAGGGTAGGCGCTCATCCATAGTTTGAAGACCGTGGATGAGCATGCCCGGTAACAAAGAGACAGATAAAGTGATCCGGGAAGCCAGCAAATCCCCGGCTGCTTTGTCAAAACGTGGTAAAGAGGCGGAAATGCGGGCTGATCGGCCGATTCTGGTCTGATTGCGCCCCAAAGCGCTTTGCGATTTGACGGGATCGCGTCGAATCGCAAAGCGCGTCCAACCAAGGAGTCAAAGCAAAGTAACGTTCACACGAAAACGCGCTTTGCTTTGGTGACTGATGACCAGGATTTGGAGTTGCAGGCCATGACAGGGCTCATGCAAGGTAAGCGCGGTCTGATCATGGGCGTGGCCAATGATCATTCGATCGCCTGGGGTATCGCCAAGAGCCTTGCCGCCCAAGGCGCCCAATTGGCATTCACCTATCAGGGCGATGCCCTGCGCAAGCGCGTGGAGCCGCTGGCCAACAGCGTCGGCTCCAGCCTGCTGGTGCCGTGCGACGTCGAGGATGTCGCTTCCGTCGACGGCGTCTTCGCCACGCTGGCGCGGGAATGGGGCAAGATCGACTTCCTCGTCCACGCCATCGCCTATTCGGACAAGAGCGAGCTCAAGGGCCGCTACGCCGACACCACGCGCGACAATTTCGCCAAGACCATGGTGATCTCCTGCTTCTCCTTCACGGAGATCGCCAAGCGCGCCGCCGACCTGATGCATGATGGCGGCTCGATCCTCACCCTCACCTATGGCGGCTCCACGCGAGTGATGCCGAACTACAACGTCATGGGTGTCGCCAAGGCTGCGCTGGAAGCTTCGGTGCGCTACCTTGCCTCCGATTTCGGCCCGCAGGCCGTCAGGGTCAATGCCATCTCGGCCGGTCCGATCCGCACCCTCGCCGGTGCCGGCATTTCCGATGCCCGCCTGATGTTCAACTACCAGCGCGCCCATGCGCCGCTGCGCCGCACGGTGAGCATCGAAGAGGTCGGCGGTTCGGCGCTTTATCTGCTTTCCGATCTGTCCACCGGCGTCACCGGCGAGGTACATTTCGTCGATTCTGGCTACAACATCATCTCGATGCCGCATCCCGAAGCCCTCAAGGCCCAGGAAGCCGCCGAAGCGAGCGTGACGACGAAGGCCGCCGCCGAATAGGCCAGCCTGTCCCCGTCGCGGAAGCACTGGAAGCGAAGTATCCATGGAAGTGCGGGCATCGTCGCCCGCATTTTCTTTTCCACGAGCAAACAGGCAGCTACAGTCCACTGAACCAATTATAGCCCTGGCTCTCCCAGGTGCCGCCGAGATAGTCGTTGCTCACCTCGATCTCGCCGATGAATTTGGGGTTCTTGAAACCGAGCTTGGTCGGCACGCGCAGTTTCATCGGGAAGCCATAGGCACGCGGCAGCACCTGCCCGTCGAACCAGAAGGTGAGCTGCGTCTGCGGATGCAGGGCGGTCTGCATGTCGATGCTGGTGACGTAATTGTCGTCGCAGCGGAAATTGACATAGTTCGCCGTGAGATCGGCGCCGATCCGGCGCAGGAAATGCGAGAAGGGTACGCCGGACCAGCTGCCGATGGCGCTCCAGCCCTCGATGCAGATATGGCGGGTGATCTGGGTGACGCGCGGCAAGGCGTGCAACTGCGGCAGTGTCCAGTCCGCCCGCTGCTCGACCAGGCCCGTGACGTTCAGGCGATAGAGGCCGGCATCGATCACCGGTGCCTTGTCCGGAATGTTGGGCTCGTAGAAGGAGTTGAACGGGAAGGGCCGAGTGATCATGCTTTCGGGATATTCCTTCGCCAAGCGCTCCGGGGAGAACAGCCAGGCCTGCACGCGGTCGTTGAAATCGGAGATCCGCCCCAGCATCGCCTCGGCGCTATAGCCGTCGGTGACATCGCAGCCGGCGAGCAGGGTCAGGCTTCCCAGACCGAGCGCCCGGCGCAGGAACTGGCGCCGCGTGGCGCGATCGAGCCGACCGGCGGCCTCTTTGAGGATCGCGCCAGTATCGGAATGGGGTTCACGCAGCATGACACCCTCCCTCAATGCCCGCGGATCATGGCGACGAGGCTGCGCGGCACCAGCAGGGCCATCGCAACATGCACGACCAGGAAGCCGACGATCACCGACATGGCGCCGAAATGGATCAGGCGGGCCGTGTCGAAATCGCCGAGCAGCATGACGAGCGGGCGCAATTGCACCGGCTTCCAGATCGCCAGGCCCGACAGCACCACCAGCACGCCGGCGCCAATCACGCCGAGATAGAGCAGGCGCTGCACGGCGTTGTAGTGGCTGAGATCCTCATGGCCGAGCCGGCCGGCCAACGCCGCCCTGAGATCGGTGAGCACGGCGGCCGGCGTGACCGGCAGCAATTTGTGCCGGAACCGGCCGGAAACCAGGCCATAGGCGAGATAGACCAGGCCATTGGCCATCACCAGCCACATGGCGGCGAAATGCCATTGCAGACCGCCGATCAAGGAGCTGCCGAGCGTGAGGGCCGAAGGAAACGGGAACGGCAGCGTAGGATAGGCATTGTGGATGGCCCAGCCTGAGGAAATCATCATCAGCATCGCGACCGCATTTGTCCAATGGCTGATCCGCACGATCATCGGGTGGATCGGCGCGACGGCCGGAACTGGCAGGGGGTGAGATTGCGTCATGGCGACGGACTCCCGAAAGGGATCAAGGAGGCACCGGACCGCGGATGCGTCCGCGGTCCGGCGCAAGCCATCATTGCGGCAGCAGCACGGTGTCGACGACGTGGATGACGCCGTTGCTCTGGTTGACGTCGGGGATGGTGACGGTGGAGCGGTCACCCTTGGCGTCGATGATGTCGAGCTTGCGGCCGTCCTGCACGACGGTGAGCGTGCCGCCCTGCACGGTCTTGAGCGTGGCCTTGCCGCCCCCGGCCTTCACTTCGGACATCAGTTCGGCGGCCGAGTGCTTGCCGGCCACGACGTGATAGGTCAGCACGGCGGTCAGGGTCGCCTTGTTCTCGGGCTTGAGCAGCGTGTTCACCGTGCCCTTGGGCAGCTTGCCGAAAGCTTTGTTGACCGGGGCGAACACGGTGAAGGGGCCGGGGGCCATCAAGGTATCGACCAGGCCGGCCGCCTTGACCGCGGCGACCAGCGTGGTGTGGTCCTTCGAATTGACGGCGTTCTGGATGATGTTCTTGGAGGGATACATCGGCGCGCCGCCGACATTGACGGTGGTCTCGGCAAAGGCCGCACCCGTGTAGAACACCGAGGCGGCGAGAACCACACCGATGACGGCTGCGTAAGAGGAGGTGCGACGGGTCATGATAGATCTCCGGAAGGTTGCACCGCTCGTTCCGAGCGGTGGAGCACGGGGATGTCCGCGTCTCGTGAAGATCTACGCCTCGATTTCGCACGAGTTTCAGAATTAAAAAATATTCTTCAATTTTATTTTCAAAACTGAAATAACAATGAAATATATAGATACGATACACGGCCCATGAAGTTTCATTTCTGTGAATAAAATTATTTCCACATTTCGATGAAACCTTTGCGCAGCTGCAACGTACGCACCAACCCGCCGGATTTCAGGATGGAATTCTGTTTCGCCGGGCAGCGAATTATTGTTTGATTGAAGCGGGCGACCAGTCCAGGCCAGGCGGAAACCGGGGCAATCGGCTTGAGCAGCAGCAGAGGCGTCAACGAGAAGGAAGGGTCGTCGCTGGAGGGCCTGCTGCACGCCGTCGCCTCCGGCGACAGGGCCGCGTTTCGGCGCCTCTATGATGCGACACAGGCGAAACTTTACGGGGTGGTGCTCCGTATCCTGCGTGACAGGGCTGCGGCCGACGATGCAGTGCAGGAGATCTACGTGAGAATCTGGGACAAGGCGGCGGATTTCGACCCCGGCAAGGCCTCCGCCATGACCTGGATGGCGACGATCGCCCGCAACCGCGCCATCGACCTGCTGCGCAGCGCGCGCCCCTCAGCCGGTGCCGACGTCCAGGAGATCGAGGATTTGCCGGCCGAAGCAAGCGAACCGCTCGAGGCTCGCCAACGCAGCGAGGAATTGCGGCGACTGCTCTCCTGCCTCGCCGGCCTCGACGAGGAGCGGCGCCAGATGATCCTGCTCGCTTACTATCGCGGCGCCACGCGCGAGGCCCTGTCCCGGCGCTTCGAGCGGCCGGTGCCCACGGTCAAGACCCTGCTGCATCGCGGCCTCGCCCAGCTGAGGGAGTGCCTCGGCCATGACTGAGCGCGATGATCTCGATCTCCTGGCAGGCGAGTATGTGCTCGGCACGCTCGACACGGCCGAACGGGCCGCCGTTGCGGCCCGGCGCCAGCGCGAGCCCGATCTCGATGCCGCCATCACGGCCTGGGAGCGTCGTCTAGCTCCCCTGGTCGAGACCGTCGCGCCCATGGAGGCGCCTGCTTCCTTGTTCCCGAGCATCCTCGGCCGCCTCGACGGCGGGACAGACAGTCTGGTTCCCCTGCTCGAAAGGCGCCTGCGGCGCTGGCGCATGGCCGCCCTGGGTGCGGGCGCGCTGGCCGCGGGGCTGGCCCTCTTCGCCCTTACGCCCTCACTCCGCAATCCGGCGCAACCCGGCAATTTCGTCGCCGTGCTGCAGAAGGACGCCGCCTCCCCCGCCTTCATCGTCTCGGTGAATGTCGAGGCGCGCTCCCTCACCATCCGGCCGGTGGCCGCCCGGCCCCAGCCGAACAAGTCCTATGAATTGTGGCTGGTGAACGACAAGCTGCCCGGCCCGCGATCGCTCGGCGTGATCGGCGACCGGCCCTTCACGGTGGAGAAGGCACGCCTGTCCAGCGTACCCGAGCAGGTGGTGCAGCAGGCCGTCCTGGCGGTGACCTTGGAGCCGGAGGGCGGCTCCCCCTCAGGCCAGCCCACCGGCCCCATCCTCTATTCCGGTACCCTGGTGCAGGCCACGCCCTGACCCTGCGGGTGCGCGGACGTCACGGCGACTTGCTCGCATGCCGCGACGTCCACGCACCCAGAAAAGCTCGCTCCCAATATGCATGCAAATCGATTTGCAAATGCATTCATCTTGGATATCATGCCCCAGTGAGCACGATATCGAAAGTCGCCGAGAAAGCTGGCGTTTCACGCACGACCGTATCGCATGCGATCAATCATGCCGATCGCGTGTCCAGGGAATTGCGCGAGCGTGTCGAACAGGCGATCCGCGAATTGGGCTACCAGCCCAACCCCCAGGCACGCAGCCTGCGCACGGGGCGCACCGATACGGTCGCCATGCTGATCCCCGACATCCGCAACCCCTTCTATCCCGAGCTGGTGAAGACGGCTCAGTCCGAGCTGGAGCATGTCGGCCTGGACATGCTGATCTTCAACACGGACGTGCCCGGCGGCCATTCCCAGGACCATGGCCGCGAATATCTCAGGCAGATCCGCAACCGTCGGGTCGACGGGCTCATCGTCGGCGATTTCGCCCTGCACGGCATGCATGACGTGCTTGAAGATATCGACATTCCCACCGTCTTCATCGGCCATCTGCCCAACCAGGCGGTCGACAGCATCCGGCTGGACGATTTCGGCGGCGGCTATCTGATGGGGGAATACCTCGCGCGCCAGGGACACAGGCGCGTCGCCCATGTCACCGGCCCGGCCTTCTTCTCCGAGGCGATGGCACGCGCCGACGGCTTCGAGAAGGCCCTTGATGACAATGGCGTCGCCATCGATCCCGCTCTGCGTTTCACCGGCAGCTATCTCGCGCCATCGGGCCGCGAGGCGGCCGCCTGGCTCAAGCGCGAGCATGGCCATGCTCTGCCGACGGCCGTGTTCTTCGCCAACTACCTGATGGCCTCCGGCGCCCTCACGGAATTCTACGACAGCGGTATTTCGGTGCCCGGGCAGATCGCCGTATCCGTCTTCGACGACCTGCCCCAGCTCGAATATGTCCGCCCGCGCCTGACGCGGGTGGGCAACAGCCCGGCCACCCTCGCCCGGCAGGCCACAACCATGCTGCTCGAACGCCTGAACGGCAGCTTCACGGGCGCGCCGCGTACGGCAACCGTGCCATCCATCCTGCACCCCTTCGATTCAGCCTGACGGGAAGGCGGCAGACGCCGCATCCGTCGAGAACGACAAGCCGGTGGCACGACAACCGGCAACAGGGAGGAAATCATGACTGTGAAGGCCATAGGTCCCGAGAACCGTGGTGCCGGCATCAGCCGGCGCGGCCTGCTCGTCGCCGGCGCTGGCCTGGCGGGCGGCTTCCTGAACACCCCCTATCTCAATCGTTCCGGGGCCCAGGCCCAGGACGCCACCCTGAAATTCTGGCAGTTCTATGCGCCGGGCGGGGACGTGAAGCCCCAGGTCAAATGGTTCCAGGATCTGGTGGCGGCCTGGAATGCCGACCACTCCCCCAAGGTCGAGCTCGAATATATCGTCAACAGCGAATACATTTCCGGCTCCAAGCTCGCCACCGCATTCGCCTCGGGCCAGGGTCCGGACATTTTCCTGATCAGCCCGGGCGATTTCCTGCGCTACTACAATGGCGGCGTGCTGGCCGATCTCACGCCCCATATCGAGGAAGCAGCCCGCACCGACTTTCCCGATAGCGTGATCGCCAACCGCAAGGTCGACGGCAAGATCTATGGCGTGCCCATGGAGGTCGAGCCGATGGCCTTCTATTATTCGGTCAAGGCCTTCGAGGAAGCCAAGCTGAACGAGAACGACGTGCCCAAGACCTGGGACGAGCTCCTCGAGCTTGCCAAGAAGCTGACCACCTCGAACCGCTATGGCGTGCTGTTCGAGACCACGCCGGGCTATTATCAGAACTTCACCTGGTATCCCTTCCTCTGGCAGGGCGGCGGCGAGATCCAGGGCAAGGACGGCAAGAGCGCCTTCGACTCCCCCGCCACCGTGCAGGCCCTCAAGCTCTGGCAGGACGCCATCCAGTCCGGCGCGGCGCCCCGGCAGGTGGTCAGCGGCGGCTTCGACATCGTTTCCAATCTCGGCGCCGGCCTCACCGCCATGCAGAATGTCGGCATCTGGGGCATCGCCGCCATGGAGAACAACGCCAAGGACATGCCCTATGGCGTGTTCAAGCTGCCGGTTCCGGCCGGCGGGAAGTATGTCACCGTCGGCGGCGGCTGGGCCTTCGTCGCCAATGCCAAGGGCCAGAACCCCGACGCGGCGGCCAAATTCTGCGCTTGGGCCCTGGCCTCGATGGACAAGGGTTCGATCCAGCGGGTGGTCGACTGGTGCACGACCGCCAAGAGCGACATGCCGCCGCGCTCCAGCGCCCTCGCCGCCGGTTCCGCCGCCTTCCAGGCCGGCCGGATGGGCGTCTTCTCCAAGGAGATCTATCCGGGCACGCGGGCCGAACCGCGCGTACCGCCCGAGGTCTACAAGATCATCTCCGACGCGATCCAGGCCACCCAGCTCGGCGGCACCGATCCGCGTGAAGCGGCAACGGCGGCCAGCCAGCAGCTCGACGCCTTCCTCGCCGGCTATAGCGGCGCACCGATCCTGTGAGGGGTAGGGTGGTGTTGTCGTCGATATGGGATGCAGGCGCGAGGCCTCAGAAAAAGCCGCGACCACCCTTCTCCCCTTGCGGGAGAAGGTGGCGCGAAGCGCCGGATGAGGGGTGGCGGCGGACGCCTTGCAAGGTTGCGTTTCTCCCCTCATCCGCCCCTACGGGGCACCTTCTCCCACAAGGGGAGAAGGGTGGTCGCGGCTTGTACTGCTCGCTTGATGGATTTGCGGGAGCCGCGCCATGACATCCGCCCGCGCCGCCCGCCGCGATGCTCTCGCCGGCTATCTCTTCGTACTGCCTGACGCCCTGGGCCTTGCCATCTTCGTCGGCCTGCCGATGCTGCTGGCGCTGGCCATCGGCTTTTACGAGGTCGACGGCTTCGGCGGCTATCGTTTCGTCGGCCTCGCCAATTACGGGCGCATGTGGCGCGACCCGCTGTTCTGGACCTCGCTGAGGGTGACGCTCGTCTATGCCGCCCTGCTGGTGCCCGCCCTCTATGTCAGCGGGCTTGGCCTCGCCTTATTGGTGCAGCGCGGCGGGCGGTTCGAAACCGTGATCCGCTCGATGTTCTTCGCCCCGCAAATGGTGAGCCTGGTGGTGGTCGCCATGGTCTGGCAGATCCTGCTGGTGGAGAAGGTCGGCATCCTCTCCCGCCTCCTCGGTTGGTTCGGCCTGCCCGGGCTTTCCCTGCTGGGCGATCCGAACCTGGCATTGTTCACCCTCGTGGCCATCAGCGTCTGGTTCATGATGGGCTTCTACATGCTGATCTTTCTCGGCGGCCTGCAGGACATCCCGGCCGAATATTACGAGGCGGCCGAGCTCGACGGTGCCAGTGCGCTCGCCCGCTTTCGCTACATCACCTTGCCTTTGCTGCGTCCCACCAGCTTCTTCGTGGTGCTGGTCTCGGTGGTGATGGCGGCGGCCGGTGGCCAGGTCTTCGATCTCATCTATGTCATGACCAAGGGCGGCCCGGCCAACGCCACCTCCGCCCTGATCGTCTACATCTATCGCCAGGCCTTTCAGTTCGGCGCCTTCGGCTATGCCTCGGCCATGGCCTCGCTGCTGGTGGCGCTCTTGATGGCCGTGACCCTCATCCTGTTCAGGCTGACGCGGGGCGGGCGCTTCCATCATGCCTGAGCGCAACGCCCCTGCCCTGCCCCCATCGGGCCAGCTCGTGCGCTTCCTGTGGATGCTGGTCAGCCTCGTCCTGGCGCTGATGACGGTGTTCCCGCTGGTGTGGATGCTGGTGGTCGCCTTCAAGCCGCCGGCCGAGGTGTTCCTGCCCGATCTCGTGCCGCAGCGACCCACCATCGGCAATTTCCTCCATGTGCTGACCGAGATCCCCTTCCTGCGCTACCTCCTCAACTCCTTCCTGGTCTCGGCGATCGTCACCATCGTCGCGCTGTTCTTCCATTCCATGGCGGGCTACGCGCTGGCGCGGCTGCACTTCCCGGGTCGAGACACAATCTTCCTCGCCATGTTCTCCACCTTCCTGGTGTCGCTGCCGGTGATCATCGTGCCGCTCTTCATCCTGGTTCGGGCGATGGGCATGCTCAATTCCTATGCCGGGCTGATCGTGCCCTCGATCTTCAACGCCTTCGGCATCTTCCTCCTGCGGCAATACTATCTGTCGCTGCCGCGCGAATTGGAGGAAGCCGCCTTGATCGACGGCGCCGGGCGCTGGCGCATCTATTGGAGCATCGTGCTGCCCCTGAGCCGGCCGATCCTGGCGGCACTGGCCATCTTGTTCTTCCTGGCCAACTGGAACGCCTTCCTCTGGCCGCTCACGGTCGCCTCCGATTCCAGCCTGTGGGTGGTCCAGGTCGCGATCGCCAACTTCCGCAGCCAATATGCCGGCGCCTGGAACTATGTGATGGCCGCCTCGACCATCGTCGCCCTGCCGATGCTGATCCTGTTTGCCGTGTTCCAGCGCCAGATCACCGAATCCATCAAGACCAGCGGCCTGAAATGAGCTGCCCCCGTTTCCAAAAAAGCCTTTCGAGGAAGTGAGCATGACCCAGTCCGGACTTTCGCCCCTGCGCGGCCTCGCTAAACTGCGCGAAGGCCGCTCCCGCCGCTTCTCCAGCTATGACCGCACCGGCGGCAATGACGACAGGCTGCATATCGAGCCGGGGCAGACGGTTGTTATCGCCGAATATGCCGGCGCCGGCATCGTCACCCATATCTGGGCCACCCTCGCCTGCAAGAGCGAATTGTTCCTGCGCAAGATCGTGCTCCGGGCCTATTGGGACGGCGAGGAGCATCCGAGCGTCGAGACGCCGATCGGCGATTTCTTCGGCATGGGCCATGCCGCCACGCGCAACTTCGCCAGCCTGCCGGTGCAGGCCAGCCCCGAGGATGGCAAGGCCTTCAACTGCTATTTCCCGATGCCGTTCGCCAGCCACATGAGGCTGACTATTACCAACGAGGCCGAGGACGACCTGCTGTTCTACTATTATGTCGACCTTGAACTGCACGAAGAGCTCGAGCCGGGACTCGGCCGCTTCCACGCCCAATATCGCCAGGACCGGCCCAAAGGCGTGGACGAAACGGGCCTGGCCAACGAGCAATTCCTGTTCGGCGGCGAGACCGTCGACGGCAAGGACAACTACACCATCCTGGAGGCGGAGGGGCACGGCCATTATGTCGGCGTGCTCTACAGCGTCTATTCGCGGCGGCGCTCGGACCTATGGGACTGGTATGGCGAGGGCGACGACATGATCTTCGTCGATGGCGAGCCGGGCCTGTCGGTGCCCGACACGGTGCGCAAGCCCGATCCGCGCATCGGGCCCAAGGCCGCGCCGATCGCGCCGCGCAGCGAGAGCAGCCCCGGCGCCAACGATGCCTGGCCGCCGACCCTGCACGGCACCGGCACGGAGGATTACTTCAACACGGCCTGGTGCCCGACACAGGACTACAGCGCGCCCTATCACGGCATCATCGCCGCCGGCGGCCCGAACTGGACCGAACCGGTGACGCTCTATCGCTGGCACATCGAGGACCCGGTGATCTTCCACAGATCGATCCGCGTCAGCATCGAGCACGGCCACGCCAACCGGCGCTCGGACGACCTCTCCTCCGTCGCGTTCTGGTACCAGGCCGAGCCGCACAAGCCCTTCGCGCCGCTGCCCGCCATGAAGGATCGCCTGCCGACCTTCCGCCGCCCCTACGAGACCTGGAACCTGCGCATGGGTGGTGATGCATAGTCATCCCGCGCGCATTGCAGCACGAAGTGATGCGATGCAGGTGCGGGACCGCGTAGAGAATGAGACTCACCCGGCCTACGGTCCCGCATCTGCGGCGCAGCATTGCATGCTGCACCGCGCGCGGGATGACCCTGATCACTCCGCCGCCACCGTTGCCATGCCGCCATGCTCGATCATCGCCAGCACGTTCTCGATCATCCGTCGGCCGATCTCGGGCCTGGTCATTACCGATTCCGGGTGGAACTGCACGGCGGCCAGAGGCAGGCTGGCATGCTCCACCGCCATGATGACGCCGTTGCCGTCGCGCGCGGTGACCCGCAGCTCCGCCGGCAGAACCTGCGCATCGGCGTGGATGGAGTGGTAGCGCCCCACCGGGAAGCTGCCGGGCAGGCCGGCGAAGAGCCTGCCGTCCTCGACCTCCACCCGCGAGGCCTTGCCATGCATAGGCCTCGCGAGCAGGTCGAGCCGGCCACCGAAATATTCGATCATGCCCTGCAGGCCGAGGCAGACGCCGAAGACCGGCAGCCCGCGCTGCAAGGCAAGCGCCAGGGTCCGCTGCATGGCGAAATCCGCCGGCCGCCCCGGCCCCGGCGAGAGCACCAGGAGATCTGCCGGCTCCCCGTCCGCGAGCTTTTGCCGCGCCAAAGCCGGGCGCAATGTCACGACTTCGGCACCGGCGGCCCGGAAATAGCCGGCCAGCGTGTGCACGAAACTATCCTCGTGATCGACGAGCAGCAGGCGCGGCCCGGGGCCAGCCCTGCGGACCGGTACCACCAGCCGGCCAACCGTGGGGGTTTCCTTCTCGAGCACGGCCAGCATGGCGGAGGCTTTCAACCGGGTTTCCGCCTCTTCCTCCAGGGGATCGCTGTCATGCAGCAGGGTGGCGCCGACACGGACTTCCGCCACCCCATCCTGCAGGCGGATGGTGCGTAGCGTCAGGCCGGTATTCAAGGCGCCATCGAAGCCGATCGAGCCGAAGGCCCCGCCATACCAGCGCCGGGCGCTCTTCTCTTCGGCTTCGATATGGCGGATCGCACCACGCTTAGGTGCCCCGGTCACCGTCACCGCCCAGGCATGGCTGAGAAAGGCATCGAGGGCGTCGTAGCCCGGCCGCAACAGGCCCTCGACATGGTCGACGGTATGGATCAGGCGTGAATAGAGCTCGATCTGGCGCCGGCCGATCACCCTGACGCTGCCGGGCTCGCAGATGCGCGACTTGTCGTTGCGGTCGACATCGGTGCACATGGTCAGTTCCGCCTCGTCCTTGGCGGAATTCAGGAGCTCGCGGATGCGCTCGGCATCCTCCAGGGCATCGGCGCCGCGGCGGATGGTGCCAGAGATCGGGCAGGTTTCGACACGTCTTCCGTCGACCCGCACGAACATTTCCGGCGAGGCCGCCACCAGGAACTCGCCCTCGCCGAGATTGATCAGGGCACCGAAGGGCGAGGGATTGGCGCTGTTGAGCCGGCGAAAGACGGTGCTCGGCGCTTGCGCGCAGGGTTTGGACAGCAATTGCCCCAGCACCACCTCGAACAGATCGCCGCGGGCGAAGGCGGCCCTGGCCCGTTCGACCATGGCAGCATATTCGCCAGGCGCGTGGTCGCTCTCGGGCGGCAGGTCCGGGCCGGCCAGCATGCGATAGGGATGGGATTCAGTGGCGCGGGACAGGTTTCGGGTCGAGCGTCCCTCGACGCCGAAATCGTAGCTCAGCCGTTGCGCCCGCTGGCGGGCATGATCGACCACCACCAGTTCGTCGGGCAGATAGAGCACGAGATCGCGCTGGTCCTCGGCTCGCTGCAGCCTGAGGTCCATCGGCTCGAACTGGAAGACGAGGTCGTAGCCGAAGGCACCGTAGAGGCCGAGATGGGGGTCGTCGGGCGCTGCGAAGAGCTCGATCACCGCCCGCAGCAGCGAGAACAGGCTGGGCTGGCGGCTGCGCTCCTCTTCGGCAAAGCCGCCTTCCGCCGCGCGCACCTCACCTGCGAGATAGTCCTCACCCCTGGTGAAGGTCTCGAAGAGATCGAGCGGGCGCAGGCGGGCCTCGATAGCCGGGATGAGGCAGGTGCCGCGCGGGTTGAGGGCCCCGATCCGAAAGCTTCGGCCCTTGCCGGTGATGACCAGCGGCGGATCGACGAAGCCGATCTCGCCGCGCCGATAGCGCCCCGGCACTTCGCAGCCCGAGGAGAACAGCGCGCCGCGCTGCCGGTCCAGGCGATCGACGAGGGCGGACAGGTCATGAGGATAGTCGAGGTCGCGGCAGGTGCGATGGATCCGGATGCCGCCGGCCGAATGGTAGATATGGTCCGTCATGGAGCCAACTCCGAGTTACGGCCGTCTCGGGTTGGGTGCTCCTGCGCTGATCTTCAAAAAATCAAAAGCCGCCCCTCCCGGGACGGCCAGATGTGCAATGATCATGCGTGGCCGTCCGTGCTTAGACGGGCCACCACCAGCTTGCTGAGAAAGACGAAATGCGCATGGCCGGATGCTAGCAGCCATGCCCAGCGAGAACAATCCCCCTTCGGGCGGCCGCGCGAGATGTTTTTATCTATTTTGTCTACAATCTTTATGTATTAATAGAACGAGGATCTGTTTCGGAGATATGCCGTGTCCCGCCCCGCTCTGCCGACCCGACGCCGCTTCATTGCCGGCCTAGCCTCCCTCGTCGCCGGTGGCCTTGCAGCGCCTCGGCTCGCCAAGGCCGCCGACAATCCGTCCGAACTGCGGATCGACTATGCCACCTACAATCCCGTCGGCCTGCTGATCCGCGACAAGGGCTGGCTGGAGGAGGAGCTCAAGGCCGACGGCATCGCGGTGCGCTGGGTCCAGTCCCTCGGCTCCAACAAGGCACTCGAATTCCTCAATGCCGGCAGCATCGATTTCGGCTCGACGGCGGGAGCGGCCGCCCTGGTCGGCCGCGTCAACGGCAATCCGATCAAAGCCGTCTATGTCTATTCGCGCCCGGAATGGACTGCGCTGGTGACGCGCCCCGACACCGGCATCGCCGCCGTCGCCGATCTCAAGGGCCGGCGCGTGGCGGCAACGCGCGGCACCGATCCTCACATCTTCCTCATCCGCGCGCTGGCTTCGGCCGGGCTGAAGGAAAAAGACATTGCGCTCGTGCCGCTTCAGCATGGCGACGGCAAGGCTGCCCTGATCCGCGGCGATGTCGACGCCTGGGCGGGGCTCGACCCGATCATGGCCGGCGCGGAGGTTGAAAATGGCGCCAAACTCTTCTTCCGCGATGCCGCGCTCAACAGCTGGGGAGTCTTGAATGTGCGCGAGGCCTTTGCCGCTGCCCATCCCGAGCTCGTGCGCCGCGTGCTGGCCGTCTATGAAAAGGGCCGCCAGCACGCCCTCGCCAATCCCGCCGATCTCAAGCAGAGCCTGATCGCGGCCGCCAAGCTGCCCGATGCGGTGATCGAACGCCAGCTCACCCGCACCGACCTGTCGACCGGCACGATCGGGGACGCCCAGCGACAGACCCTGGTGGCCGCCGGGCAAGCCCTGCAGGGCGCCGGCGTGATCAAGGCCGAGATCGACGTGCCCGCGGCAGTGAACGGGCTGATCGACCCGCGTTTCGGCGCACAGACGCAATAGGCCGGGCGATGACGGCACTCGAAAGCCCTGCCGCGCCGGAGGCGTTGAAAGAGCGGCGTCCGGCGACCAGGCCTTCTCTTCGCCATGTCCGGCCTTATGCCGGGCTGCTTCTGCCCCTCACCCTCGCCTTGGCATGGGAATATGCCGTCCATGCCGGCTGGAGCGACGGACGGCTCTTGCCGCCACCGAGCCGCATCGCCGCGACGCTGCTGGAGTTGGCGCGCAATGGCGACCTCACCACCCACATCCTCGCAACGCTGGCCCGGGTCGGGGCCGGCTTCTTCTTCGGCGCTCTCGCCGGCATCGCACTCGGCGCTGCCTCCGGCTATTCGTCCCTGTTCCGGACCCTGGTCGACCCGACGCTGCAGGGGCTGCGTGCCATTCCCTCCCTCGCCTGGGTACCGCTCTTCATCCTGTGGTTCGGCATTTTCGAGCAATCCAAGATCATCCTCATCGCCGTCGGCGTGTTCTTTCCGGTCTATCTCGGCGTTTCCAGCGCGATCCGCTCGGTCGATCGCAAGATCGTCGAGGTCGGCCAGGTCTTCCGGCTGAAAGGGCTGCAGCTGGTACGGCGCATCCTCCTGCCGGCGATCCTGCCACAGGTCGTCACGGCGCTCAGGGTCGGCCTCGGCCTCGGCTGGATGTTCGTGGTGGCTGCCGAAATCATGGGAGCCTCCGAAGGGCTCGGCTATCTGCTCGTCGATGGCCAGCAACTGGGCAAACCCGACGAGATCGTCGCCACCATCATCCTGTTCGCGCTGATCGGCAAGGCGAGCGACATGATCCTGGTCGCGCTCAGCCACCCCTTCCTGCATCACGAAGACAGTTTCGCCGGCGGGGACCGCTGATGCTGTCGCTGCGCAATCTCGACAAGACCTATGCCAATGGCACGCAGGCGCTGCGCGGCATCGACCTGTCCGTCGCGCCCGGCGAGGCCGTTGCCATCATCGGCGGCTCGGGAAGCGGCAAGAGCACGCTGCTGCGCCTGATCGGTGGCCTGGAAACCGCGACCCGTGGGCGGGTGGAGATCGATGGCGTGCCCGTCAGCGGCCCGGCGGAGACCGTCGGCTTCGTCTTCCAGGAGCCGCGCCTGCTGCCCTGGCTGACCGTCGCGGGGAATGTCGCCTTCGGCCTCGCCAGCCTGCCCCGGCAGGAGCGAGACAGGCGGGTCGCCGAAGTCCTCGCACGCGTCGGTCTGGAGGGACAGGGTAGAAGATGGCCCAAGGAATTGTCCGGCGGCATGGCCCAGCGCGTCGCCATCGCCCGCACCCTGGCGGCGCGGCCGGGCATCCTTCTTCTCGACGAGCCGTTTTCCGCCCTCGATGCGCTGACCCGCGCGAGCCTGCAGGATCATGTCGCCCGGCTCTGGCTGGAGGACCGGCAGACCCTTCTTCTCGTCACGCATGACATCGAGGAGGCGCTGCTGCTCGCCGATCGCGTCGTCGTCCTCGCGCCGAAGCCCGGACGTATCGAAGAGACGGTCAGCGTCGACTTGCCTCGCCCGCGCGATCGCGACAGCGCAGCCTTCGAACAGGCCAGGCGCTATTTGCGCAAGGCTCTCGATCACTCCCTGCACGGCCAGATGCCTGCCTATGCCTGATGCTGCCGAGGGTTCATTGCCCCCAAAAGCAGAACGCGCCACCTTCAGGGAAGAAGGCGGCGCGTTCGAAACTCGTCCGTCGACGGAAGGCGGTGCTCAGACAGCCTGGGCACCGTAGACCTGCTGGCGAGCATGACGGATCATTTCCATGCGGTCGGCACGCAGATCACGCAGATCGCGGTCGGACAGGCTGTTGATCTCATCGAGCAGGCGCAGGAACTCGGCCTGCTTGGCCATGCGGTCCTTAAAATAAGCAATGATGCTTGCGAAGATCATGATGACTACTCCTTTGTTGCCAAGGAGTATCCACCTTCTCATGTTGCGCTGCAACATACATCGCCGCAATGCCGAATTGCATAGCTCGCATGGCTAAAGGGTCGAATATGGCGAGTTCTTAACCAATTCGCTCAACACGTATGCAATATTGCATTCCTGACATAAATCCGCAATGCAATTGACACCTTCGCAGGCAGGCGGTGCCGCACCTTGCAGCAACCTGCCACTCCAATAGCGCTGCGCCTCACTGCTTGGCGGCAGCGAGCTCCGCCTCGATGGCCGCGATCGATTCCCGCAGCTTGGCAACGCGCTCTTCCGCCTCGCGGGCCAGCCGCTCGTAATGGGCGCCGCGGTTCTTCTGCACCGCCAGGACCTTGGCCTGCTTCTGGATGCTGGCGATCTCGGCGAGCATACGGGCCTTCTTCATGGGCCGATCATCCATCGCGCCACTCCTTGTTCGTTACATCAGAGCTTTCCTTAGACGGCCTTGCGGCGAAAGGCACGCCCGATGGCACAAAATTCACATCAGGCGTTGGCATTCCGGCCTTGGGGCGCTAATCCGGCGTCTGACATCTTCATGAGAGAGACGTGATGACCGATAGCCCGCCCGACCGCCTCGCCGCCAATCCCGACAGCCCCTTTTTCGACCAGGCGCTGATGGAGCGCGGCGTCGGCATCCGCTTCAACGGCGCCGAGAAGACCAATGTCGAGGAATATTGCGTCAGCGAAGGCTGGATCCGGGTCGCCGCCGGCAATGCCAAGGACCGGCGCGGCAATCCCCTGACCATCAAGCTCAAGGGCAAGGTCGAGCCTTATTTCCGCGACGAGGCGTGAGCACCGCACCCCAGCTCATCCCCCGCCCGCATCAGGTCGAGGCGAGCGAGGCCATCCTCGCCGCCCGCCGCGCCGGGCGGCCGGGCTTCCTGCTGGGCGACCTGACCGGCCTCGGCAAGACGCTGTCGGCCTGGCTGGCGCTGAGCGCCATGCCGGAACAGGAAATCCTGGTGATCTGCCCCAAGGGGGCCATTCCGCAATGGCGCCTGACCATGGCGCAGGCCGGCCTGCCGGCCAAGGCGGTCACCGTGATGAATTTCGAGCGCACGAAGATGCTGATGGCGCCGCCCGCCACCAGCACCAAGCGCTCGACCCGGGCCAAGAACAACGAACTCGCCAAGCTCGGCACGCCCAAGCGCACCTGGCCGCTGGTGGTGATCGACGAAGCCCACCGCATCCGCAATCCCAATTCGCAGCAGGGACTGGTCTGCCGCCAGATGGCGGCGGCCGCCGACTTCACCCTCTATATGAGCGCCACCGCCGGGCAGGCGCCGCACGAACTTTCCTATCTCGCCCGCCTGTTCGCGCGGGAAGGCGACAAGCGGAAGGGCGAGGGCCTGGCCGCCGATCTCGACGGCTTCCGGGCCCTGATGAAGCGGCTCGGGATCGGGCGCGCCAAGGGGCGCTGGAAGAACTGGTCCTGGGAGCCGAACGAGGACGACCGCCGCACCATGTCCTCTCTACTCTACAAGGGGCGCGATGCCATCGGCCTGCGTCGTCGGCCCGAGGAGATCGCCGGCTGGCCCGAAGTGCAGCGCGAGGTAACGCCGACCGCGCTCGATGCCGAGAACCGGCGCCTCTATGAGGCGACCTGGCGCGAATTCCGCCGGGAAGTCGGCCTGGCCGGCGGCTCGACGCGGCGGGCGGCGGGTTGGGCCGCCGATCTGCGCTTTCGCCAGAAAGGCAGCCTCCTGCGCATCGCCGGCACCGCCGATTTTGCCGACGACCTGATGGACAATGGCCAGCAAGTGGCGATTTCCGTCGCCTTCCTGGAAACGAGCGCCCTGCTGGTCGAGAAATTGCGGGGCCATGGCTGGCGCGTCGACGCCATCAACGGCACCCAGAGCGGCGAGCGCAACGAAGCCGTCAGGCAGGCCTTCCAGCGCGGCGAGCTCGATGCCGTGGTGTTCACCGTCACCGAAGCGATCTCCCTCCACCGTGGCGAAATGCCGGGCGGAGAACGCGAGCGTTCGCTGGTGGTGCACGACATGCGCCACAGCGCCATCCAGCTCCAGCAGATCGAGGGGCGCTGCCATCGTGACGGCCAGCGCGCCGTGATCTACTACGCCTATGCCGAGAATACGGTGGAGGAAAAAATCGCGGCCACCGTGATCGGCCGCATGGCCGACATGGACGGCATGGCCGGCGACGACACCGCCATGCTCGATGCCATCGCCGGCGTGATCGAGGAAGCCGCCGAGGCACGCTGAGCGCCGGCGTATCCGCCGTCAGGCGAACGGGTCGTAACCGGGCTTCTTGTAGACGAGATCCGGCTTGTCCTGGATGTCGGGAATGTAGACCTTCCGGGTCCACTCTTCTTCCGGCACGTCCTCGATCGAGACCGAGATCGACTTGTCCTGGCTGTTCAGGCTGTCGATCACGGCCTGGGTCAGGGCGTCGGCGAGCTTGCGCTTCTGCTCCTCGGACCTGCCGGGCAGCATTTTCACAATGAGGTGGGGCATAATTTTCTCCGCTTTCCGCTGCCCGCCGAACATGGGCACGCTTCCAGCTGCGCTCATAGACCGGTTGAGCCGGCCAAGCCAGGACCAGTTGCGAGGTGTCCTCTCGCGGGCGGAAAGTCACGCCGCCGCACCGATCCTCAATTGATCGCCGTAAAGGCGGCGACCAGCAGCATGCAGGTGCCGAAGGTCCAGCCCTGGGCCCGCTGGGCACGCTCGGAGCGGAAACGCCCAAGCAGACTGGCTCCGGCATAGATCCAGAGAAAATGGCAGAGCACCGAGATCAGCACGAAACCGGCCGTGAGCTGGATGACGGTGCTGGTGACACCGGCGGCGGGATCGAGGAACTGCGTGAACATCGCCAGCACCATCGAATGGATCTTGGGATTGACGGCGACGGAGAGGATGCCGTCGACCAGGCCGAGATGCGGCTGGCGCTTTTGCGCAGAAGCGGCGTCGTGGCCCGCCGACCGGAAGAAGCTCCAGGCCAGATAGAGCAGGTAGGCTATGCCCGCCAGTTTCAGCCCGAAGGCGAAACCGGGGTGGGCGCGAACGACCTCCCCCAGGCCGAAGCCATAGATCAGGCAAAGCGCCAGATTGCCGATCTCGAAGCCCACCCAGAAGCGCACGGAACCGCGCACCCCATATTGGGCGCCCATGGCGGTGAGCACGGTATTGCCCGGTCCCGGACTGATGACCAGAGGCACCGCATAGCCGGCGAAGAGAATCCAGACATTCCAGACGAGCATGGCGATCTCATTTCAACACGCCGCACCGGGCACGGGCCGGTACGCTGGAAGGATGGAAACACCACTATTCGGGCCGGACAAAACGATCTATTTTCACGCCCTCCATGAACTGGATTCATCGAGCATGCGTCGCCTACCGCCGCTGGTGGCCGTCCGAGCCTTCGAGGCCGGCGCCCGGCACCTCAGCTTCACCCGGGCCGCCGACGAATTATGCGTGACCCAGACGGCGATCAGCCATCAGGTGCGGCAGCTCGAAACCTGGCTGGGTGTCCGGCTGTTCGAACGCGCGGGCCATGCCCTGCGGTTGACCGAGGCGGGAGGTGCCTATCTTGCCGAAGTCGGCGAGGTGCTCGATCGCCTGGCGGCGGTGACCGAGACCGTGCGCGGCCGGCGCGACGGTCCCCTGCGCATCACGGTGCTGCCCTCCTTCGCCAGTTGCTGGCTGGTGCCCCGGCTCGGGCGTTTTCGCGAAAGCCATCCCGATATCGAGCTAAAACTGACGAGTTCACCCGATAGCTGGGCCTTCACCGAGGACCGCTTCGATCTCGCCATCCGCTCGGGCCTCGGCCGCTGGCCTGGGCTCAAGGCCGACCTGATCGCGCAGGAGATGCTCGGCCCTGTCTGCAGTCCGGCGATCGCAGCAGGGCTGCCTTCTCCCTGCTCGCCGTCGGACCTGCTTGCCAGCCATCTGCTGCACGACACGCCCAGGGATGCCTGGTCGCGCTGGTTCCGTCATGCCGGCCAGCCCGAAGCCGCCCTTGCGGCGGGCCATGCCTTCGACGACCACGGCCATCTGCTGCAGGCGGCCGCCGAGGGACAGGGCATGGCGCTCGGCAAGCTGTTCCTGGCCGAACACGCCTTGCGGGAAGGCCGCCTGGTGTGTCCGGTCGATCTTATCCTGCCGAACGACTACAGCTATTGGCTGGTCTATCCCCGCACCGTCGCCGGACGGCCCGATGTGGGCCGCTTCCGCAATTGGCTGCTGGCGGAAGCCAAGGCGACCGCAGCCGCCCTCCTGGTTCAGGGCGCAGCGCCATAGATCGCGTCGCGGACATCCAGCGAGAACGCGCCGGACATGCCTTCAAAGGCCGTATTGGTCAGGACGACGACGCTGAGCCCACTCTCCTTGTCGATGAACCAGTTGTGGCCATAGGCGCCACCCCAGCGGATCGTGCCCTTGGTCTGGGGCGACAGCGCCAAGCCGGGATCGTCGAGCACCGCCCAGCCGAGCCCGAAGCGCCAGCCCGGCCCCTGCGCTTCGCTGCCGATCTGGTCCGTCATCATCATGCGCACCGTCTCGGCCCGAAGCAGCGGAGCACCGTCCCGCCGGATCGCCTCCAGGAGGGCGAGAACCTCGCCGGCCGTCCCCGCCATGCCGGCTCCCCCCGACGGATAGGCCTCAGGATCGAAGATCCGGCTCGGCGCGAAGCGCACCGCCTGATCCCAGAGCGGCACGTCCATGCCGTCCTCGATCAATCGCGGCTCGGGGTCGCCGTCGGCATAGGCTATCGCCAGGCGGGACCTGTCCGTCACCGCGAAGCCGGTATCGGCAAGGCCGAGTGGCTGCGTGACCAGGCGGCGCACCAGGGATGGCAGGCTCTCCCCGCTCGCCTGCTCCAGCACGGCACCGATCACGTCCATGCCCAGCGAATAACGCCAGGCGGCACCGGGCTCGAAGGCGAGCGGCGCCAAAGCCAGACGCCGCAAATTCTCGGGCAGCGTCAGGCCGGGATGGTGGTCGAGCCCATCGGAGACGCCGAGCTGGTGATAGGGCGTGCCCTGCGGCTCGAGGAAGCCATAGCTGAGGCCGGCACTGTGGCTCATGAGATGCCGCAGCCGAATCACCGGCTCGGTCCCGTCGGCCATGCGCGGGCGGAAGTCGGGCAGCCAGCGTGACACGGGATCGTCGAGGCCGATCACGCCCTGCTCGACCAGGCGCATGGCCGCCACCGTGACGAAGGGCTTGGTGATCGAGGCGAGCAGGAAAATGGTATCGGGCGCCATCGCTCGCCTGGCCTCGCGATCCGCCAGGCCGGCCGCGCGCTCATAGACACGATCGCCGTCTCTGGCGACGAGAACGACCGTACCGACAATGCGCTTTTCGGCCAGCGCCCGGTCGATCACGCCATCCAGGCGGTCGAGGAACGGATCGGCGGAAAGGGCTGCGACATTTGGCTGAAGACTCATGAGCGGGCATCCACTATTATCACAATGGTCATTCCTGAATACAGCAGGTCTTCGGATATTTCTAGAGTGAACACTGTGAAAAATAACGAAGCCGAAAGACGCCCCCGCGGGCGTCCCCGCAGCTTTGATCGTGAAGAGGCGCTCGCTGCCGCCGCTCATACCTTCTGGGCCCTCGGCTATGAGGGCGCGTCGATCACCGATCTCACCGAGGCGATGGGCATCACGCCGCAGAGCCTCTATGCCGCCTTCGGCTCCAAGGCCGAACTGCATAGGGAGGCCCTGATCTGGTATCGCGGCCATGTGGGTGCTTTCGGGCCGCAGATACTGGCGCAGGAAGCGGATGTGGTCCGAGCCTTCGAGCGCATCCTGCTCGCCTGGGCCGACCAATATGCCCGCAAGGAACACCCTCGAGGCTGCATGATCTCCACCGCCGTGCTGCGCTGCGCCAGCGAGAACCGGCCGGTGGCCGAACATGTCTCTTCATTGCGCCTGGGCGCCCTTGCCATGTTTCGCGAACGCCTGGAGCGCGCCGTCAGGGAGGGCAACCTCAAGCCGGATACCGATACGGCTGCTCTCGCCCGCTTCCTCGGCGCCCTGGTGCAGGGCATGTCCGTGCAGGCGCAGGACGGCGCCAGCAGCGAGGAGCTCGCAGGCATCGCGCGGCTCGGCATCGCGCAGCTCGAACGCTATCGGACCTGATCGGCCCGGCGGGACGAAGCCCGGTCCCTGGATTGTCTCGACCTATTCACGCAAAACGGGGCGCCGAAGCGCCCCGTTCGTCGTCAAGGCCGTATGGCCTTGTCAGAGGACGAAGTACCAGTTCGCCAGCAGCACCACGGCCAAGCCGGCCACGAGGGTAAGGTAGGGCAGGATGCCCGCCTTCTTCTGCTGGAGGTCGACGGATCTGAGGCCGAGATCGTCGAGCATGTGCTCGGGGAACTTGCCGCCATCCTGAATGTAATGCCGGTAGCAGAACACCGGGATGATGAGGGCGGCGGTGCACAGGCCCGCCCACAGCGCCAGGGGGTTCCAGACCTTGGCGCCCGCCCCCATGAACATGGCATTCACATAGGCGAAGATGGCGCCGATGGCGATGACGAAGGTCGGCGCCTTCCAGGGCCTGTTGATGTGGCCATTGTCCATCCGGTGGATCCAGCCGGCATTGAGGTTGAGGAAGTTGAAGATGATATAGCCGCAATTCGACACGGCCAGGATGAAGAAGAAGCTGGTGGCATCGGCCGCAGCGATGGCGAGCAGCATCAGATTGAAGATGAGGTCGGTCCACATCGCCCGGGTCGGGGCGCCATGCGAGTTCACATGGCTCAGATATTTAGGGAGCCAGCCATCCACCGAGCCCTGATAGAGGGTACGGGAGGAGCCGGCCATCGCGGTCATGATGGCCAGGATCAGCGCCAGGATCATCAGCATGACCAGCAATTGGCTGATGATGGCGCCGCCATGCACCATGTCGGCCATCGCCGCTGCCACGCCCGAACCGTCCACGATGGGGGTCGCCAGCATGCCGTTCAATCCGAGCACGCCCTGGAAGGTGAAGGGCACCAGGATGAAGAGCAGCATGCACAGAAGGCCGGAATAGAAGATGGCCTTGAAGGTATCGCGGCCCGGATCCTTGAACTCGCTGGTGTAGCAGACCGCGGTCTCGAAGCCGTAGGTCGACCAGGCCGCGATGAACATGCCGCCGAGCACCAGCGTCCAGCCCGCGACGTTCCAGCTGCCGGGCGCCGGCGCATAGGCCGTAGCGAGGGGGACCAGCGGCGAATAGTTGGCCCAGTTGATCTGGCCGGTGATGATCGGCACGATGCCGACGATCAGCATCGGGATGATGACGATCAGGCCGATGATCTTCTGGGTGTTGGCGGTGCCGAGAATGCCGCGATGCTGGATCGCGAAGGTCAGGAGCATCAGCGCGGCGCCGATGAAGAAGACCGAATTGAGCGAGAAGCCGAAGAGCGGGAAGGTATGGCTGAACAGCGTCCAGGTCCGGATCGCCGGGGTCGCCGCCGCCGTCACCGCCGTGATGGCGTCAGCCGGCGCCGTGCCGGCATGGGCAGCGATATAGGCCAGGACTTCGGGTGAACTGTCGGTGAAGACGGGGATCGGAAAGAGGGCATTGAGAATGTAGCCGGCGGCAATGGAGCAGCCGAGCGACAGCACGGGTGACCAGGCGAACCAGTTGCACCAGACCGAGAGCGGCGCGATGAACTTGGAGTAACGCAGCCAGGCCGTGGCGCCATAGACGGAGGAGCCACCCGATTTGTTGGGAAACAGGCCGGCGATCTCCGCATAGGTGAAGGACTGGATGAAGCCCATGATCATGGAGGCCGTCCAGATCAGGAAGGCCGGCGTACCGGTGGTGCCGGCAATGCCGCCGATCGAGAACAGCACGAGCGGCGGTACGCCGCTTGCTACCCAGAAGGCTCCTCGCCAATCGATATGGCGCAGCAGTTGGCTCTCGCCCCCTGCGCTCGTATTTGCGTCAGTTGTCGCCGTCATTGTGTTCCCCGGATCTGATCGACTGCACTGGATGCTGGGGCGGTGCTGGCTGCGAGAGTTCCACGACGGCTCTCGTCTTCACCCACCGTCTCTCTTTTTTACTGCGAGTGAAGATTGACACACTCTGAGGAAGCGTCAACCCTTAGTTTTCTGCGATTCCCTGGGAAATAACCGAATTTCTGCCTATTTTTTGAGCACAACAGCAATCCGATTGGAGGGCTCCAACCGTCACGGAGCAAAAAGAATTCGGGCTGATAAAATTTCCTGCTGGACAAACTTGTTTCTTCTCTGGAAACTTCAGGCGTCACCGGGCAGGCAAAATGCGCGGGACGAACCATTCGAAGGATGCCCGTATGTCGTCACGCAAGATGTGGGGGAATGAGCCGTTCTGGGGCCTCGGTTTCGAGTGGGATCCGCAATGGATGCTGACCGACCGCCAGAAGGCCTTGCAGGCCAAGCTCATCGAGCTGTGCCAGACGGAGATGCGCGCCAACGCTGTCGAGAGCGACCGCAACCGCGCCTATCCGCGCAAGAATTTCCAGATCCTGGCCGAGCATGGCTTCCTGGGCCTGATCGTGCCCAAGGAGCTCGGCGGCCAGGGCGAGAATCACATCTGCGTCGCCATGGTGGTGGAGACCATCGCCCGCTATGGCTGTGCCTCCACGGCCATGTGCTACACCATGCATACCGGTGCCGTCGCCGCCGCCCTGCTGCGCCATCACGACAATGCAGCCCTGAAGGACATCCTGCGCCGTCTCGACAAGGACTGCCTGATCGGCACCCTGTCCTATTCCGATCCGGAGACCGGATCGCATTTCTGGTATCCGATCTCCTCGGGCGTCGAGGAGACCAAGGAAGGCTGGCACGTCCGCAAGAAGGCGTCCTGGACCACCTCCGGCGGCTTTGCCGACTGGTATATCGTCCAGACGACCTCTCCCAACTTCAACGGCAATTATGCCGACCTCTCCTGCTTCCTCATCCTCGGCGATGAGATCACCAGCGATCCCGGCAGCTGGAACGGCCTTGGCCTGCGCGGCAACCAGTCCGGCCCGCTGGAAGTCAACAAGGTGGTGCCGCGCAACCGCCTGGTCGGCCCGGTCGGGGACGGCGCCCGCTCCAATGACGAGATCGTCGACCCCTTCTTCCTGCTGTGCTCCTCCGCCTGCTGGAGCGGCATCGCCATGGGCATGATCGACATCGCCAAGGCGCACACCACCAAGAAGACCCACAAGGATGTCGGCATGCGGGTGGCCGACTACGCCACCATCCAGGATTACGTCGGCGAAGCGATCATCGACACCAATGTGGTGCGCTCGATGGATTTCCTCATCGCCAAGGCGCTGGACGACGCCACCGGCAACAATGACTGGTCGATCCACAAGAGCGATGTCTCCTTCCTGCCGCGCGCCGGCCTGCTGCACTGGCTCTGGCAGCTGAAATTCGCTGCCGCCAAGAACGTCGCCGCCGTCTCCGACAAGATGCTGCATGCCTGCGGCGGCACCGGCTACAAGCCCGAGCTGCAGATCGAGCGCTATCTGCGCGACGCCAAGGCCGGCTGGGTGATGGGGCCCACCAACGAAGTGCTGCGCCAGTTCGTGGGCAAGACCTCGCTGCTGGGCTTCGAGGCAGTCGACTATTGGAACACCTCGATCAACGAGCGCGTTCTCAACAACGAGATCAAGAAGATGGATGTGGACGCCAAGCGCGCTCTGGCCGAGCGGCTTCTGGCGGAAATCAATCCCCCTGCCATTCGGAAGACGGCGTAAGATGCGGCTGGAAACGCAATCCCCGGCAGGAAATGCGGTCCGTTTCGGTTTCCGCCCCGACGAGGCGGCAATGGTTTGCGGCCGCCTCCCGGATTCGAGCGAATCCGGGGTATACCGGTGTCGGAGCGTAAGCGCCGACGTCGGTAAGGGTATGAGGCAAGATGGTCCAGGGTTCTGCAACAAAGCCAGCGAAGGCCGATACCGTTCCAGAAACCATCGATCCCCTGCGCTTTCGCGGGGCGCTCGGCCTGTTTGCCACCGGCGTCACCGTGGTGACCGCCGCCCATCCGACCGCGGGGCTGATCGGCATCACCGCCAATTCCTTTTCCTCGGTCTCGCTCGATCCGCCGCTGGTATTGTTCTCCATCGCCAACAAGGCCCGCAGCCTGTCGGCCTTCCTGGAAGCGCCGGGCTTCTGCGTGAACGTCTTGCGCAAGGAACAACGCGCCCTTTCGGCCCGCTTTGCGCGGCAGAGCCAGGACAAATGGGCGGATGTGGCCTACACGGCCGGGCGCTTCGGGGCGCCGATCCTGCCGGACACGATGGCGGCCTTCGACTGCCTGCACCATGCCCAGTACGAGGGCGGCGACCACCGCATCATCGTCGGCCGGGTGGTCGACATGGAGCACAATGTCGAGGGCGAGCCGCTGCTCTTCTTCGGCGGCCGCTACCGGGTGCTGGGAGAGGAAGCCGAGTAGCGCTGCATATCGTCAATCATCCGGGCGCGTCCTGCCCGTTCGCTTGCCTGTAGGAGTGGTTTGCCATGCCTGAAGCCGAAATGCTTCGTGTCGCCGGCGGATCGAGCCAGGTCTTCGCCCTCGGCAAGGGCGATCGCTTGCGTCTGACCGATCTGGAGGGCGGCCAGAACGCCCTGCTCTATGCCTTTGCGGCGCAGGAGAGCCTGCCTTCGGGCCATCCCGCCGCCCCGCGCGATGCACTGGCGGGCCTGATCGCCGCCAATGAGAATGCCGCCGCCACCCATCACCAACTCGCCGGCCGCGATCTTGCCAGTGCCAGCGGCATCCTGATCTCCGGACCCGACGCCCCGGCGGGAGAGGCCCTCTCACTGGCGGCCGAGCGGGACATGACCTGCGTGCTGATCGTGCCGGCCGGCGATTCGACGGCGGATGCCGTGGTTCCGGCCACCGACTTCCATCTGGAGATCGCGCGCAGCGATGAAACCGCCAAGCGCGCGCCGCAGAGCCAGCCCGCCGCCCCTCTCGCCACGCCGGTCCAGGACTTCCGGGTGAAGGCCGCGACCGCGGAGCGTTTCGAGGTCAAGGCCGGCCAATATATCCAGATCATGGACATCGATGGGCGCCAATGCTCGGATTTCCTCGCCTTCGACACTGAGCTGCTCAAGCAGGGCATCGAATGCGGCCTCGACGCCACCGCGACCCGCACCCTGATGGGACGCGCCTATCCCGGCCCCGGCCTGTTCTCGAAATTCTTCGACCAGCGCATGCGGGCCACGGTGGAAGTGGTGCAGGACACCTGCGGGCGGCACGACACCTTCGGCCTCGCCTGCACCATGAAATATTACGACGACATGGGCTATCCGGGCCATGATTCCTGCTCGGAGAACTTCAACAGGGTGCTGGCGCAGGACGGCATCGCTCCCCGCCCCGGCTGGCCGGCAATCAATTTCTTCTTCAACACACAGGTCAACCATGACGGCACCATCAGTGCCGACGAGCCCTGGTCGCGCCCCGGCGACTATGTGCTGATGCGTGCGCTGATCGACCTCACCTGCGCCGCCTCCTCCTGTGCCGACGACATCGATCCAGCCAATGGCTGGAACCCCACCGATATCCAGGTCCGCGTCTATGACGCCGATCACGAATTCCCCAAGGCGATCGCTACGCGCATGACACCCGATTCCCCTCCGGTCTTCACCAAGGAGACGGCGTTCCATTCGAAGGTCGCTCCCCTTTCGCGCCGCATGGTCGAGTATCGCGGCTATTGGCTCGCCAATTCCTTCCTCGCCGATGGCGCGGTGGCCGAATATTGGGCCTGCCGCGAAAAGGTGGCGGTGATCGACCTTTCCGCCCTGCGCAAGTTCGAAGTGCTGGGCCCCGACGCCGAAGCGCTGCTCGACTATGCCGTGACACGCGACATCACCAAGCTTTCGGTCGGCCAGGTGGTCTACACCGCCATCTGCTACCCACATGGCGGCATGCTGGACGACGGCACCGTGTTCCGCCTCGGGCCGCAGCAGTTCCGCCTCGTCTGCGGCGATCCCTATGTCGGCGTGCATCTGCGCCAGCTCGCCGAGGAAAAGGGCTTCAAGGTCTGGATCCGCTCCTCGACCGACCAGCTCCACAATCTCGCCGTGCAGGGCCCGAAAAGCCGTGACCTCATCGCCAAGATCATCTGGACGCCGCCGGCCCAGCCGGCCGCCAACGAAATCGGCGTGTTCCGCTCCACCGTCGGCCGCCTCGGCCATGCCCAGGGTCCCGCCGTTGTGGTCTCGCGCACCGGCTATACCGGCGAGCTCGGCTACGAGATCTTCTGCCATCCGCGCGATGGCGAGGCCGTGTGGGATGCCGTCTTCAAGGCCGGCAAGCCGCTCGGCGTGGTGCCGATGGGGCTGGAGGCGCTCGACATGCTGCGCATCGAGGCCGGGCTGATCTTCGCCCATTACGAATTCTCCGACGAGACCGACCCGTTCGAGGCCGGCATCGCCTTCACCGTGCCGCTGGTCTCCAAGAAGGGCGACTTCGTCGGCAAGGAGGCCCTGGTCAAGCGCAAGGCCGAGCCGCAGCGCAAGCTCGTCGGCCTGGAAATCGAGGGACGCGAGACCGCCCATCACGGCGATCATGTCTATGCCGGGCGCGCCCGCATCGGCGTGGTTACCTCCGGCATGCGTTCGCCCATTCTCGACAAGAACATCGCCCTCGCCCGCGTCGATATCGGCTCGGCCGAGATCGGCACCGAACTCGAGATCGGCAAGCTCGACGGCCACCAGAAGCGCCTCAAGGCCAAGGTCGTGCGCTTTGCCCATTACGACCCGGACAAGACGAGGGTGAGGATGTAACGCGGCCTCGCTCTCCGGCCTTGCCCGCCCACCCACACCGGTCCGAAGACCGGCCACCAATCACAGAAGGGAACATCCATGAGTGTCATGTCCTGGCGGCGTTCGCCGCTCGCAGCCCGCCACCGAGCCCTCGGCTCCACCCTGGAAGACTGGAACGGGATGGAGACGGCCTGGACCTATACCAAGTCCGACCTCGCCGACGAGCATGAGGCGATCCGCACCAAGGCGGCGCTGATGGACGTGTCCGGCCTGCGCAAGTCCCATCTGGTCGGCCCGCATTCGCATCAGGTGCTGCAGCGCCTGACCACGCGCGACGTGCGCAAGATCGTGCCCGGCAAGTCGGCCTATGCCTGCGTGCTCAACGATGCCGGCAAGTTCACCGACGACTGCATCCTCTATCGCACCGGCCCCAACAGCTGGATGACGGTCTATGGCTCGGGCACCGGCTTCGAGGACATGGCTCGCGATGCTGCCGGCAAGAATGTTGCCGTCATCTTCGACGACGATCTGCAGGACCTGTCGCTGCAGGGCCCGCTGGCGGTGAAATACCTCGCCAAGCATGTGCCCGGCATCAAGGACCTCAAATATTTCCACCACATGCAGACCACCCTGTTCGGCAAGCCTGTGATGATCTCGCGCACCGGCTATACCGGCGAGCGCGGCTACGAGATCTTCTGCAAGTCCGAGGACGCGGTGGAGATCTGGGACACCATCCTCAAGGAAGGCAAGCGCATGGGCATCGTGCCCGCCTCCTTCACCGCGCTCGACTGGCTCAGGGTGGAGAGCTATCTGCTGTTCTATCCCTATGACAATTCGCAGATGTATCCCTTCGAGAACGAGGGTCCGGGCGACACGCTCTGGGAACTCGGCCTCACCTTCACCGTCTCGCCCGGCAAGACCGGCTTCCGCGGCGCCGAGGAGCACTACCGCCTCAAGGGCAAGGAGCGCTTCAAGATCTTCGGCGTCCTCGCCGACACCGACAAGATCCTCGATGCCGGAGACGAGCTCTGGGCCGGCGGCAAGAAGGTGGGCGTGGTCACCTGCGGCATGTATTCGCGCCTGACCAACCGCTCGATGGCGATCGCCCGCATGGCCGTCGACGTCGCCAAGCAGGGCACCAAGCTTGAGGTCAAGGGCAAGAACGTGCAGTGCTCGGCGATCGCCCATACCATCACCTTCGACGATCCGGAGAAGAAGAAGCGTACGGCGCTGTGAGGCGCCTGGCCCCTCTCCCGCGGGAGAGGGGCCGTTGTACATGATAGCCAGATCCTGGCTGCGTCTGTTTCCGTTCGCGCTGGAGTTTCGATAGAACCATGCTCGTATCCGGCATCAAGAGCCGTCCTGTCTATGGCACGCTTGCCATCCGCCCCGGCGCCAAGCGGCACCTGTTCGTGGCGGATGCTGAGGGCGGTCAGGCGATCCTCGACGCGGCCAAGACGGCCGACGCCGCCTTTCTCGACAGGGCTCACATCATCTATGTGCCCGGCGGAGCCGCTGCCAAGAATCTGGGAGAGGCGCTCAGGGCACTGGGCCCCGACATGTTCTATGAGGGCCCGAGCATCGCCGCCGCCCTGCCGCGCCTGGCCCAGACATTGGCGACGGCCCATATGGGCACCCAGATCTATCTGGCCGGCACGGAAGGCCTGATCGGCCAGGCCATGAAGCTTGCGATCGAGGCCGGCGTCGACCATCTTTCCATCCAGACCGAGCATCGCGGCTCGGAAGAGCGCCGGGTGCAATGCGTGCATTGCAAGGGCATCACCGAGCATGTGCGCACGCAGCCGGTCAAATGTGCCCATTGCGGCCTGACTCTGCTGGTGCGAGACCATTATTCGCGCCGCATCGCCGCATTCCAGGGCGTGTGCATCGACGCCGAAGAGCCCGGTGTCGTTCCGCCGACCGAGGAGGCCTTTCCATGAGTGACAAGACACCCAAGATCGAGGTGCGCGTCAGCGAGATCCACCAGGTCACGCCCGAGATCAAGCGCTTCCATTTCAAGCCCGTAGACGGCTCGCCCCTGCCCAATTTCTCGGGCGGCGCCCATGTGGTGGTGGAGATGGAAGACGGCGCCACCCTCCGGCGCAACCCCTATTCGCTGATGAGCCGCCCGGGCGACACGGCCTGCTACACCATCAGCGTCAGGCGCGACGACAATGGCCGTGGCGGCTCGCTGTTCCTGCATGGCAGGGTCCGCCCCGGCGACATCATCCGCATCAGCCACCCGGTCAACCTGTTCCCGCCGGACCAGCGCGCCAAGAAGCATCTGCTCTTTGCCGGCGGCATCGGTATCACCCCCTTCATGGCGATGATGGCACAGCTTGCCGACGAGGACCGTCCCTTCGAGCTGCATTACGCCGTGCGCTCGGACGAGCACGGCGCCTATCTCGCCCATCTGGCCGAGCGCTATGGCCGCCGGATCCACATCTATCGCGACGCCAAGAGCGAAGCGATCCCCCTGGTCGACCTGCTCGCCCGCCAGCCCCTCGGCACGCATCTCTATGTCTGCGGGCCCGGCGGCATGATCAAATGGGTGCTCAACACCGCCCGCAACGAAGGCTGGCCCGAGCAGAACCTGCACAATGAGCAGTTCCTCGCGCCGGCTTCCGGCAAGCCTTACGAGATCACCCTGGCCCAATCAGGCAAGAAGGCCCAGGTCGGGCCGCATCAGAGCATGCTGGAGGCGATCGAGGCGGCCGGGGTCGACGCGCCCTATCTGTGCCGCGGCGGCGCCTGCGGCCAGTGCGAGACGCGAGTGCTCTCCTGCGACGGCACGCTCATGCACAACGACCACTACCTCTCGGAAGCCGACAAGGCCTCCGGCACCAAGGTCATGCCCTGCGTCTCGCGCTTCGAGGGCCGGGAACTGGTGCTGGATTTGTAACTTAATTCCTGGGACCGCAGGCGTCTCGCCTGCTCTTGAATCGCCGTGTGTCCAAGAGCAGGCGAGACGCCTGCCGTCCCAGGAAGCTCTCACAGAGGATACGCACCATGGGCATCCAATTCCGCCAGGAAACCTTCCGCGACGACTTCACTTTCCGCAATTCGGAAACGGGGATCCGCCGCTTCCCGTTCCCCTTCGACAAGGACAACTACATGTATGCGGTCAATATCGAACCGCATACCGTAGGCCCGAACGGCTCGGTCTTCGAGCATCCCATCGACGTCGACGAGCATTATGTCTCGGAGATGGCCGATCGGGCACAGGTCCTCAAGGAAGATCCGCTGCGCTGCCAGTCCCTGCCCCACATGACGCTGGCGGGCTGGGATCTGCTCGAACTCCTGATGGAGAGCATGTCGACCTCCTATCCCGAGCATTTCACGCTCGAGCGGAACGGCGACCAATGGCACTGGATCAACCGTCCCCTGGGCATCGACGATCGCTTCACCTTCGGTGACGTCGCCACCCTGCCCTATGGGCCGATGGAATACATCACCCGCCAGTCCCAGGGTGATTTCTGCCTGCTCGACCAGCGCGACGGCAATCTGTGGATGGATGCGGGCATCGTGACCACCCAGGCCGACTGGTCGCTCGATTTCGATATCGGCATGAACTTCATGGAATGGCACGGTCCGGTGCCGCTGGCCCACCAGCTCGGCGTGTTCGAACGGGCGCTCAAATTCATGCTGAACCTGCGCCAGGGCTCGCCGACGCGGCGGCTCAACTGGACGATGACGGTCAATCCGCGCCTGGATACCTCGCCCGAGAACTATCACAAATGGGGCAAGGATCGCACCACGCTGACGCTGGACAATATCGGCAACAAGCTGCATCTGCGCGTCGAGCTGCAGAGCTTCTTCCGCCTGCCGCGCTCCAACGCCATCGTCTTCCCGATCCGCTGCTACCTGATCAAGCTGGAGGAACTGGTGACGGTGCCCAAATGGGGCCGGCGCCTGCATCGCGTGCTGCAGACCCTGCCGCCCGAACTGGTCGACTACAAGGGCCTCACCCGCTTCCGCGACACCGCGGTGGAGTGGCTGTCGAAATATGACGACGGCGCCGAGACCAGCCCCGGCGGCTGGCCGGATTGATCATGGAGCGCGGGCATCTCCGCGACATGAAGGCATGTCGCGATGTCCGCTCTTGGAAGCGTTGCGCTTGAAAGGTAGCGGGAGGGCGGAGAACCGCCCCTACCTTGCACTATTTCGCAAGCGGAGGATTAATCGCCGGAACAGCTTCGTAGCGATAGGTCACTTTCTGGCTGAAAAATTGTCCACCGATGGACCAACTCTCCGGTAGGCCTGTGACATTGTCGACGTACAACACATAGTGTTGATTATCGCCACCTTCTGGCAATTCAAATATCGAATGCCACGAACCATGTCTGACAAGAGACCCCAAACAACTTACATCCTTCAATCTTTTTACAGAAAATGGAATATATGGATTCGTATAGTTTATTATGAAATTAGAAAACCTAGTACTGTTGCCATCCCAAATTTTCCATCCATCCCCTTCATTTATCCATCGCTCCCTATCAACACCAACAAAACCTAAAAACTTATCTTCCTGCGTGGGAGTGGCTTTGTATTTTGTCTCGATCCGAATAGCTTCCGCGGACTGACGGATGTAGGTGGTCATGAGTTTCGAGCCATGTTCGCCCTCCTCCACTATGTCGGCTCTGAAAGGCACAGTTTTCAGCCTATCGAAAGCCTGCACCAAATAGTCTTGGCAGGACCCGCGGGCACCGCCAATCGATAGCACCAACAGCAGCACTGCCATGAAGAAGCGGCGCATGAAACCTCGAACACCAGCAAGTCGATAAGGCTATATGTATTCGATCCCGCTGAAATGCCAGCAGGACTCAATATAAGCCGGCAAACATGGCGGCTGGCGAGCTGGGGCGTTTCCGGGTGCACGGGCATCCTGCCCGTTCTTTCGTTCCAACCAGCGACATTGCTTCCAAGAACGGGCAGGATGCCCGTGCACCCGGAATAGCACTACCGCTTGATGCCGATGCTGCGGCCGGCATCCTTCGGCATCGGCAGGGTGGCGTGCTCCTTCAGCAGCCCCTCCAGCACTGCCGCGCTCTGCGGCAGCCAAGGCGCGGCGTGCGGCTGCTCGGTCTGGTCGATCGACATCAGGAGTTGCTCGGAGGTCGCCACCACGAGGTTGCGCACCTTGTCATACATGCTCAGGAAGATGCGGACGCGCTTGGCATCGAGGTCCAGCACCTGGCAGGTCACCGAAACGGGCGTGCCGAGCTTGACCTCCCACAGGAAGCGGACATGGGTCTCCATCGTGTAGATGGTATGGCGCGTCGTCTCCCGCACCGCTTCGGTCAGGCAGACCCGGCCGAGGAACTCGTCCACGGCCTTGGCGAAGATCACCGCGTAATAGCCGTCATAGAGATGGCCGTTATAGTCGATCCATTCCGGGCGGACGGTTTCGTCGAGAAGGTGCATGGGAGTCCCCCAAAGCGTTTTGTGATTTCTCGGAATCATCAAGAATCGCAAAGACGCGTCGAAACAAAGAGATAGAGCAAACAAACGTTCACGTGTGAACGCGCTTTGCTCTAGGATTGCAGGCGTCCCGCCTGCATCGCCCATCGTGCAAGTGTGACGGTTCCAAGAGCCGGCTGAAAGCCTGCGGTCCCAGGGGAGCTAGATCCGCCCCTCCAACCCCTCGGCCTCCGGCCAATATTTCTTGGCCAGCGCCATCACCTCGATGAGGAAGTCGTCGCGGCGGCGTTCCAGCGCCTTGATCGAGCGCCCGGCGGCCTGGTGCTCGCAACCATCGGCGACGCGGTCGATCAGTTCATCCGTCAGTTCCGGAGCCACCAGCTTGGTCCAGGGCAGCTTCAGGGCGGGGCCGAACTGGTGCAGCATGTGCCGCATACCGCCCTCGCCGCCGGCGAGATGGAAAGTCAGGAAGGTGCCCATCAGCGACCAGCGCAGGCCGCAGCCATAGACCACGGCCGCGTCGACTTCCTCGGTGGTGGCAACCCCGTCATTGACCAGCCAGAGAGCCTCGCGCCAGAGCGCTTCCATCAGCCGGTCCGCGATGAAGCCTTCGATCTCCACCTTGACATGCAGCGGGCGCATGCCGATCGAGGTGTAGAACGCCTTGGCGGCCTCGACCGTCTCGGGGGAGGTCTTCTCGCCGCCGAGCACTTCCACCAGGGGCAGCAGGTAGACGGGGTTGAAGGGGTGGCCCACCACCAGCCGGGTCGGATCGGCCATCCTGGCCTGCAGCCGGCTAGGCAACAGGCCCGAGGTGGAGGAGCCGATGATGGCGCCGGGCTTGGCGGCAGCGTCGATCTGCGCCAGCAGGTCCTGCTTGAGCTCCTCGCGCTCCGGCGCGTTCTCCTGGATGAAGTCCGCCTCGGCGACCGCTTCGGCGATCGAACCGGCATAGCTGAGGCGCTTGCGGTCGGCACCGGCGGCGAGCCCCTGCTTTTCCAGGGCCGGCCAGGCATTGTCGATGGCCGCACGCAGCTTTTCCTCGGCGCCCGGAGCCGGATCGTAGGCGACGACGTCCAGGCCGTGCGCGAGCGCCCGTGCCGCCCAGCCGGCACCGATGACCCCGGTTCCAACGATTGCAAATGTCTTAGCTGCAAATGTCTTGGCTGCTGCGGCCATGGAATTCTCCCTCTTGCTCGTGGCGACTAGACAGGGCCTTGCCGGAAACGCCTTTGCATGGCGCGACATCCCAGGTGCCGAACGCGACGGAAACAGTCAGCATCGTCGGCAAAGTGGACACCGGTTTTCGGAAAAAACCATGCGACGACCAAATCGACAGTATCGGCCCCGATTTCGAGATCGGTCCGATGCTGTCGTCAACCATTTGGTTGACAGTTGAGGGGCAAAGGAAGATATTCAACCGTATGGTTGAATATCAAGATCCTCTCGACGCCGTCTTTCATGCCCTGGCCGATCCGACCAGGCGGGCCATGCTGCGCAGCCTCGCCGCCGAGCCCCGCAAGGTGGGCGAACTCGCCCACCCCTTCGCCATCTCTCTGGCCGCCGCCTCCAAGCATATCAAGGTGCTGGAGAAGGCCGGCCTGGTGGAACGCCGTGTCGAAGGACGCACCCATACCTGCCGGCTGAATCCGCGGCCTCTGCATGCCGGCCTGGAATGGATGCGTTTTTATGAAAAACTCTGGAATCAGCGGCTCGACACGCTTGACGCCTTGCTGATCGCGGATGCGATTGCCAACCCTCAAGGGAGTTGAGCCTGAAGCGTCTCGCGATTTGCCGGTATCTGCAGGAATCGCAAAGGTGCCCTGGCCAATCCGTCGGATTGGCTGGGAAATAAAGCATCAGAGAAAACAAGCGCTCATGAAAGCGCTTTACTCTAGGGAGTTGAACCATGTCCGACTACGGCGTGATCATCGACACCGAGACCGTACGCATCGAACGCGTTCTTTCCGGACAGATCGAACGCGTCTGGGCCTTCCTGACCGAAGCCGAGAAGCGCCAGCAATGGCTGGCCGGCGGCGAGATGGACTTGCAGCCGGGCGGACGGGTCAACCATGTCTTCCGCAATGGCGACCTGTCGTCGCCCGACGACCCGCCGCCGCCCAAATATGTGCATCTGAACGGCACGGTGGAAATGCATGGGCGGGTGATCGCCTGCGAGCCGCCCACCTTGATCGAATATGCCTGGGGGGACGGCTCCCAGGTGCGCATCGACCTCAAGCCGGAGCTCGGGCGGACCCATATCACCATCACCCATAGCCGCCTGCTCACCCGTGACGAACTGATCAGCGTCGCTGCCGGCTGGCACACCCATCTCGACATCCTCGCGGCCCGCCTCGGAGGACACGCACCGCCGAGCTTCTGGGGCCTGCATACGCGGCTCGAAGCCGACTACGAGAGCAAGATGAGCGCAGGCTGACGACGATCGCCGTCCGGCGCCCCTGCCGGACGGCGACCTGCCCTGGCGACAGACGCGGCACTGCCCGGCGACGATGGCGGACCCGGCCGCTCTATCGGATAGCGTAAGTTGTCAATGTCACGACTGAGCGGAAAGCGATCGAGGAACGCAGGGACAGTGGAGGAACAGCGCAAGCGCCGTCTCCGTCATCAAGCTTTTCTTGTCGTTCAAGATAGCTTTCCTCCCTTGAACGAAGCATCGGAAACAAGGAGATTGCGGCTGATCACACCTTCATCGGCCCGTTGGGAGTGCCGCTGAAAATCATGTGAGTTGCGTCCTCCCACCCCCGGTTTTCCGATGTCCGCCATCACCGCCTCGCCCGACGCCCGTTCCGTTCATCGGCTCGGTGTCTTTCTCGTCGTCGCCTCCGCCATCGCCTGGAGCATCAGCGGCATCTTCGCCCGCATGCTCACGGTGGACGCCTGGACGACCGTGTCGCTGCGCGCGGCGATCGGCGCGATCTATATGGGGGTCGGTCTCGTCTATGTGCATCGCGCCGACAGCCTGGCCGCGATCCGCTCGATCGGCTGGTTCGGCCTCATCATCGCGGCCTGCGCCTCGCTGTCGATGCTGTTCTTCGTCGGGGCGCTCTATCACACCACCATCGCCAACGTATCGGTGATCTATGCCACCACGCCCTTCCTGGCCGCCGGCCTTGCCTGGCTGATCATGCGCGAGAGGGTCTCCCGGCGCACGCTGATCGCTTCCGGCGGCGCGCTCGTCGGCGTGGTCGTGATGGTGGGAGGCTCCTTCGGATCCGGCCATCTCTTCGGCGACGCCATGGCGCTCGGCATGGCCGCCTCCTTCGCCATCGTGGCGGTGGTCGCGCGGGCCCGTCCGGGGCTGGAAATGCTGCCGGTCAACCTGTTCTGCTGCCTGTTCACCGCGCTGGTGGGCCTGCCCTTCGCCTCGCCCGCCGCGGCGACGGCGCAGGACTGGGTGGTGCTGGCGCTGTTCGCCTTCACCTCGATCCCCCTGGCCTTCTTCATGTTCCTGGCCGGTGCACGCCGGATCCCCGCCGCCGAATCCGGCCTGATCTCCACGCTCGACGTGGTGCTGGCCCCGCTGTGGGTCTATCTGATCTTCGCCGAGGATCCGGGTATGGCCGCGATCATCGGCGGCGCCATCGTGCTCCTGGCTGTGATCTGGCACATTCTCGGTGGCTGGCGCCTGAAGTCGTCCTGAGCCCGTATAGTCCCGGGATCACACCGAGGCGCGCGCCGCCACTTGCGCTTCCTCATCGCGGACGAAGCTGCGCCCGAGGGCGGCGACGAGCACGCCCGCAAGCAGCACCCCGCCACCCAGGACGGTGGTCAGGCGCGGTGTCTCGTCGAAGAAGAGATAGACCCAGACCGGCCCGAGGATCATCTCGGTCTGGGCCAGCAAGGTGAGTTGCCCGGCGCCGACATGCCGGGCAGCCGAATTGAGCAGATACATGCCGCCACCGATGAAAACGGCGCCATGGATCATGGCATAGGTGTTTTCCAGCATCGGCGTGGCGATGGTGATCCCTCTCAGCGCCATGAAAGCACCGCAGGTGAGGATGGTCAGCACCGCCCAACCCGTCACCACACCCGACATGTCCCTGTCGCGGCCGAGCCGGGCAATGATGGAATAGAGGCCATAGGCAAAGCCCACGCCGAAGGCAGCGAGATTGCCGATGGCATTGCCGCTGCCCAGTTCCCCCCAGGTCATGATCAGCAATCCGGCGATGCCGATAGCGATGCCGCCCCAGGTGGAGACGAAGATGCGCTCCTTCAGGATCAGGCGGGCCAATATGGCGCCGATCAGCGGCGCCGCGCTCGAAAACAGCAGGGCATTGGCGATGGAGGTCGTCTTCATGGCGAAGATGAACAAATCAGCCATCACCGTCATGCACAGTGCGCCACCAAGTCCCAGCCAGCCGCCCGAAATCAACTGCTGCAGCGGCGACTTGCCCTGTAGCAGCGCCACACCGAGAACCAGCGGCAGCAGGCCGAAGCTGCGCCAGATCAGATATTGCACGGCGTCGAGATGCGGCGACTCACGAATGGTGATGCTGCCGAACGAAAACACCGTTCCCGCCGCGAGGGCGAGGAACGCACCAAAAAGGTGGGAGCCACGGGAAGACATGACGGGGACGCGACCAGGAGGAAGAACTTCCACAATGCCGGGAAAGCGAACATCGAATAGTCCAGGCGCGACATTTCTGGCTGATCCGAGCCGGAATTGACGGACGATTGCACCAACGCGTCGCTGAGAACGATGGGCAGCTTTCTCCCCTTGGCGGTGTCGTCAACTCTCTTGCGTTGACTGGAGGTGCCGGCAGGCGGACGAGGGGCTGCGCCACCCTCTCGGGGCTTTCAAACGCCAACACCCTGGGAGGGGGCGTGAGGACCGGCTCGTCACCCCTCGAAGCCGCGATAGCGCCGCTTGTAGTCGGTGTCGTAGAGCGCGCTTTCGCGGAAATCATCGGTGGCCAGCGTGCGTCCGATCAAGATCAAGGCGGTGCGCTCCATCGGCTCGGCCGCGATCTTGTCTTCGATATCGCCGAGCGTACCGGTGACGACACGCTCATCCGGCCAGCTTGCCCGGAAGACCACCGCGACCGGGCAGGTGCTGCCGTAATGCGGCGTCGTCTCGGCCACCACGCGGGGCAGCGCGTGGATGGAAAGATGCACCGCCAGCGTCGCACCGGTCTGGGAGAAAGCCTCCAGCGTCTCGCTCTCCGGCATGGCCGAGGCCCGGCCGGAGGTACGCGTCAGCACCACCGATTGCGCCACCTCCGGCAGCGTGAGCTCCTTGCCGAGCACCGCCGCGGCGGCGGCGAAGGACGGCACGCCTGGCGTGATGGTGCAGGGAATGCCGAGAGCGCGCAGGCGGCGCGTCTGCTCGCCCAGCGCGCTCCAGATCGACAGATCCCCCGAATGCAGCCGCGCAACATCCAGGCCCGCTTCATGCGCTTGTTGGATCTCAGCCATGATCAGGTCCAGCGTCAGCGGCGCGGTATCGACCACGCGTGCATCCGCAGGCGCCAGCGCAATGATCTCAGGCGGCACCAGCGAGCCGGCATAGAGGCAGACCGGACAACGCGCCACGAGATCGCGGCCCCTGACGGTGATGAGGTCGGGCGCGCCGGGGCCGGCGCCGATGAAGTGAACGGTCATGTCAGGCCTCGTTGACGGCGATGGCGCAGGTGGCGTTCGCACTGGCGATGCGCGCCCGCTTGAGGGTGGATTGCGGGCCGGCGCCAGCGAGCGCCGCGGTTTCGGCCACGCTGCCCAGCCCCGTCAGGGCGACCACGCGCTCCGAACGGGTCAGCACGCGCGGCTCGGCGGCCTCCAGCGCAGCCTGGGGGATCAGCACGAGTGGGACGCCCAGGCTGGTGGCAGCCTCCGCCAGCCCCGCCTCGCCCTGCTTGAAGGCGGGCGCGAACAGGCCCGAAAGTGCGGCAAGCTCCAAGCCGGCCTCCTGCAGGGCCAGCCGGACGAGATCGGCGATTTCCTCGGCCGGGCAGCCTTTGCGGCAGCCGAGACCGGCGGCGACGAACGGTTTCATTGCCCAGGATTTCCTGGCTTGACCACGCTCCATTGCGTCACCGGCATCGCCGGGCGCCAGCCATGCATGCTGCCGACGGGCACCAGCCGCTCCACGCCCAGACGGATCAGATCGCCGCCATATTGGGTGAAACGCCGGGCCAGGGCCTGCTCGCTCTCCAGCGTGACGGCATTGGCGACGAGGCGCCCGCCCGGGCACAGGGCGGCCCAGGCAGCCTCGAACACACCCTCATCACCCGTGCCGCCACCGATGAAGACGGCATCAGGGCGCTCCAGTCCCGCAAGGGCGGCTGGTGCCGCTCCGGTGACGAGGCGCAGATGCGGCACGCCGAGATTGACGGCGTTGACCAGCGCGCGCGTCGCCCTGTCGGCATTCTCCTCGATGCCGATGGCGCGGTTGGACGGATGGCGCAGCAGCCATTCGATGGCGACCGACCCCGCCCCCAGGCCGATGTCCCAGAGCAGTTGGCCCTTGAGCGGGGCCAGCGCCGACAGCGTGACGGCGCGGATCTCCCGCTTGGTGAGCTGGCCGTCATGCTCGAAGAAATCGTCGGGCAGGCCGCTGGCGAGCGGTAGCGGCCGGGCGTCGGGGCCGGCGACCACCTCGATGGCCAGGACGTTGAGCGGATCGATGCCGTCGAGATCGAAGGCTTCGGCCCGGGCGGAGCGGATCCTCTCCGCGCTTGCGCCGATGCGCTCCAGCACGGTCAGGCGGGACGCGCCGAAGCCGAGCTCGGTGAGGCGGGCCGCCGCCTTGGCCGCCGTGCGGCCGTCCCAGGTCAGGGCCAGGATGCGGGCCTGGGGCTGGACATGCGGCACCAGTGTCTCGAAGGGCCGGCCATGCAGCGAGATCAGGGCGCAATCCTGCTGCGCCCAGCCGAGCCGCGCCGCCGCCAGGGAAAAGGACGAAGGCGCGGGATGGCAGGCGATCTCCTCGGGCGGGATGAAGCGCGCCAGCGTGGCACCCACACCCCACAGGAACGGATCTCCGGAGGCCAGCACGACGACGCGCCGCCCACGCGCCGCCCTGATCGGGCCGATGGCGTCGGTCAGCGGGCTCGGCCAGGCCAGCCTTTCCGCCGGCCTTTCGGCGGCTCTGTCCGGCACCATGGCCAGGTGCCTGGCGCCACCGACCAGCAGTTCGGCCCCGGCGACCACGGCGGCGGCCAGCGGCGACAGGCCGGCCATGCCGTCCTCGCCGATGCCGACGATGGACAGCCAGCGATCCGAATGGTTGACAGGGCTCATCCGACCCTCAAGAGACGACAGCGCATTTCAGTTCCAACGCAATTCACTTAAGAAGAAACGATCCGGTTTGTCATAGCCGGGCTTGACCCGGCTATCCAGAAGCCACACGCAATCGGGCAATAGGCTGGATTGCCGGTCAAGCCCGGCAATGACAAAGATCGAACCAACTTGAATGACGCTTGAGTGACCCGTTCCCGTCCCCATGTCCTGCTGCTCGGCGGCACCAGCGAGGCTTCGGCCCTGGCGAGGCTCCTGGCCGCGCGCTCCGACATTCCGGCCATGGTGTCCCTTGCCGGGCGGACGATCAATCCCGCCCCGCCCCCGATCGCCCATCGGATCGGCGGCTTCGGCGGCGTCGAAGGACTTTGCGCCTTCCTCGAGGAAAATGCGGTCACCGCGCTCATCGATGCCACGCATCCCTTCGCCGAGCGGATGTCGGCCAATGCGGTCGAGGCCGCCCGGCGCATGGGCGTGCCGCTGCTGGCCCTGCGGCGTCCGGCCTGGCAGGCTGAGAGCGGCGATCGCTGGAGCGAGGTTCCGGACGCCGAGGCCGCGGTTGAGGCGCTCGGCACCGCGCCACGTCGCGTCTTCCTGACCACCGGCCGGCTCGAACTGCCGGCCTTCCTCGCCGCACCCCAGCATTTCTATCTGGTCCGTTCGGTCGATCCGCCGGAAGAGCTGCCGCCGCGCGCCAGGCTGATCCTTGCCCGCGGTCCCTTCGCGGAGGCCGATGATTACAGCCTGATGCAGGAAGAGGCCGTCGACATCCTGGTCACCAAGAATTCCGGCGGCAGCGCCACCTACGGCAAGATCAGCGCCGCGCGCCGCCTCGGCCTGCCGGTCATCCTGCTGCGACGACCTGGGACGGCCGAAGTGGAGACGGTGGCAACGGCGCAGGAGGCTTTGGCCTGGATCGAGCACCGGGGGGCTGGTCTTCAGACCAGCCCGGAGACGTCGCGCCCGCCGGAAAGACAAAGCCGGGTCTGAAGACCCGCCCCCCGGAACTGCTTGCCCCTGGGATAGCAGGCTTCCAGCCTGCATTCTTGGAAACGTCGAACACGCCGGAGATGCAGAGCAGGCTGGAAGCCTGCGGTCCCAGGAGGTCACGCGTCCCATCTCCGGGGCGAATAGATCCAGGGCTCGGCCTCCCCGCGCTCGATCAACCTCGTCTGCGAGGAGCCGATCAGCACGAGCGTGCGCATGTCGACCTCTTCGGGCTTCACCGCCGACAGGCTGGTCACGATGATGTCCTCGTCCGGCCGGCCGACGGCCTTGGCGAGCACGACGATACGCTCGCCCGCCTGGCGGCGCAGCACGTCGAAGGCCCTGCCGATCTGGTCCGGCCGGGCCTTGGAGGCCGGGTTGTAGAAGGCGAGCACGAAATCGCCCTCCACCGCCGCGACCAGCCGCTTCTCGATGATGGACCAGGGCTTGAGATTGTCCGAGAGCGAGATCACGCAGAAATCGTGCCCGAGGGGTGCGCCGAGCCGCGCGGCGGCGGCGAGCACGGCGGTAACGCCGGGAACGACCACGATATCGAGGTCGCGCCAGGCCGGATCCCCCGCCTCGACCGCCTCGAAGACCGCCGCCGCCATGGCGAAGACGCCGGGATCCCCGCCCGAAACCACAGCGACATCAGCGCCAGCAGTCGCGAGTTCGAGGGCATGGCGGGCGCGGTCGACCTCGACCCGGTTGTCGCTGGCATGGCGCCGCGCCGGGCTCGGCGGCACGCGGTCGACATAGGGGCCGTAGCCGATGATGTCGGTCGCTTCGGCGAGCAGCGCGCTGGCTTCCGGCGTGACCCATTTCGCAGGCCCCGGCCCGAGGCCGATGATCATGACGCGGCCGGTCACAGCAGCCGTCCCTGGCCGGGCACCAACAGCATGGCGAAATAGGGCACGCCGGTGAAATCGGCCGGCGGCAGCTTCATGATCTTCTCGCCGGCCATGGTGCCGCGCTCGACATAGACCGTGCGGGCGGCGAGACCCAGTTCCTCCAGCACGGCACGCACTTTCGGAAAATGCCGGCCGAGCTTCATGATCACCGCCGCGTCGGCGAGTTCGAGATGGCGCTTGAGCGCCGCCGCGTCCAGCGTCGCCGGCAGCACGGTAAGGATGTCGTCGCCATAGGTGATGGGGGTGCGGGCCCGTGTCCAGCAGCCCGCCATGCCCGAGACGCCGGCGACCACCTCGGTCTCGTAGGAAGAGGCCAGGCGATGGAAGATCGGCATGAAGGACCCGTAGAAGAAGGGATCGCCTTCCGACACCACCACGACGTCGCGGCCGGCGTCGAGGTGACCGGCGAGCCGCCGGGCCGATTCGTCATAGAAACCGCCGAGCGCCGAATGGTAGGCGGGATCGGCGGCCGGCACTTCGGTCGTCATCGGATAGGCGAGCTTTTCCTCGACGACGTCCTCGGCGAGGAAGCCCTCGATGATGGTGCGGCCATGGCCGCGCTGCCCCTGCTTGCAGAAATAGGCAACGACCGGCGCGGAACGGAGGAGCCGTGCCGCCTTCAAGGTCATCAGTTCGGGATCGCCGGGACCGACGCCGACGCCGTAGAGACGACCGGCACTCATTCGATTTCGCTCGCCAGCGCGTTGATCGCCGCCGCAGTCATGGCGCTGCCACCCTTGCGGCCGCGCACGATCAGCCAGGGCACCTTGCCCCAGGCCTTGAGATCGTCCTTGGATTCGGCGGCGCCGACGAAACCGACGGGAATGCCGAGAATGGCGGCGGGCCTGGGCGCACCGCGATCGATCATGTCCATGAGATGGTAGAGCGCGGTCGGCGCATTGCCGATGGCGACCACGGCGCCACCGAGACGGTCGCGCCAGAGCTCCATGGCGGCGGCGGTGCGGGTATTGCCGATCTCGCGGGCGAGTCCCGGCGTGCGCGGATCGTCCAGCGTGCAGACCACGTCATTGTCGGCCGGCAGACGGGCGCGGGTCACGCCATTGGCCACCATCTTCGAATCGCACAGCACGGGCGCACCGGCCCTGAGCGCGGCGCGTGCGCTCGCCACAAGATCATCGGACATCTCGACATCGGCAGCGACCTCGACCATGCCGCAGGCATGGATGATGCGCACGACGAGGGGGGCCTCGAGGGCCGAAAAGCGCGACAGGTCGCTTTCGGCACGGATCATCGCGAAGGAGCGGCGATAGATCTCGGCACCGTCACGGATATAGTCGCGTTCAGACATGGTCACTGCTCTTGAAACTCTTCTCGACCGGAGAAATTGCGCTTCCATCGAATCGCACTGTCTCCAACCCCTTGTTCTAGCGCATTTTCTTAATCGAAAAGTCGCCCAACTTTTCCGGAAAATGCTGTAGCCGCTTGGCCAAAAACGCCGTCAATTCGCCCAAAGACATCGGTTCCGCCTCGCTCGGCGCCTTGCTGTCGGCGTCGAAGGCGATACCGTAGCGTCCTGCCTGCCCCACCAGCGTGATGGAAGCCGGTGCGCGCCGCGCGCAGCCCTTGGCACAGCCTGAGACATGCACGCTCGCTCCCTTTTCGACGAAACCGGCCAGCACCGGCGCGAGCCTGGCGGCATCGGCCTGCGCCGGCGCTTCGCCGGATAGACAAGAAGGGCTGCCGGGGCAAGCGGCAATGGCAAGACGCGGGTCGCCGGGATCGACGACGAGGCCAAGGGACGACACCTCTGCGGTGACGTCGACGGCAAGCGGCGCCAGCAGGATGGAGCGCCAGGGCGTCAGGCGCAATGTCGCGCCATGCCGGGCCGCGATGGCGGCGAGGCCCTCGAGCTGGCCGGCATCGAGCCGTCCGAAAGGAGCCGCGGCAGTGAAGAAGCCGGCGGCGTGGGGACCGGCAAGGTGACGCATCCTACTCTCCCCTGGAGGGGGAGGGTCGGCCGAAGGCCGGGGTGGGGTGGGAACCTCCACGCCCTCCGCTTCCCACCCCACCCCGACGCTACGCGTCGACCCCAGACCATTCCAAGAGGAATGGTCGACCCCTCCAGGGGAGGGTAAAGGCAACCGCTCCACCATATCGCGCATGCGGCGCTCGTCGGGCTGGCGCAGGGCCAGGAAGCGTTCGGCAACGCCGAGGGCGGCCTCCAGGGCTTCCTCCACCCTCACCCATCCGAGGGTCTCCCCACCGGCTTCCAGGCGGAAATGCCCATCGTCCTCGGCCCGAAGGGCGATATCGGCCTCGATACCGTCAAGCGACAGCACGCCGCCGCCGTCGAGCAGGAAACCGAACTTGGCCGGCAGGATATGGAAACGTTCATTTCCAATCAGCCTGAGCTCCAGCGCCCGGATCAGAGGCTGTATGTCGATCGGCGCGCTCGGATCGAGCCCGGCCAGCGGGTTCGCGATCACGTTGCGGACCTGTTCGGCGGCAGCGCTGGCATCGAGCAGGCCGAGCTCGGCGAGCCGGTCGAGCAGCGGTTGCAGCGTGTCGTCGCTGACACCGCGCATCTGCAGATTGGCACGGGAAGTCAGGTCGACAAGGCCGTTGCCGAAGCGCCGGGCCGCCTCGGCCAGCGCGGCCGCGCGTTCGGGGGTAAGGTCCCCGCCGGTCAGGCGCACCCGCACGATCAGGCCGTCGCCGGAGCGCATCGGCCTGAGCGCCCCTGGGCACCAGCCCTTGACCTGGCCTGACGATCCGCTCACGCCGCCCTCCCAGCCTCATCGAGCAGAAAACTCGCAGAATTGCGACGCGGCTGCCACAGGCCGCGGCGGATCGCCTCGGCCAGCCGCGCCCGGATCGCCCGGCCCGCGGCGGGATTGGCCGAAGCGAGGAAGGCCGCGACCTCCTCGTCCTCGACATAGGCTTCGTGCATGCGGTCGAAGGCGGCATTGGTGACGATGCCGGCCGTTGCCGAGAAGGCAAACAGGCAATCCATGGCATTGGCCATCTCGGCGGCGCCGGCATAGCCATGCGCCATCATGCCGTCGATCCAGCGCCGGCTGGCGGCCCGGCCGTGCACGAGGCGGCCGACCTCCTCGCCGAGGCTGCGCAGGCGCGGCTTGTCCGGATCGGAAAGATCGGCGTGATAGAGGGCAGCCTTGGCGCCGAGCGCCTCCAGCGCCGCCGCAAAGCCGCCCTGATGGGCGGCGAAGGTGACATCGTCGAGGATGTCGATCTCGCGATGGTCCTGGCCATGGACATGGGCATCGGCGGAGGCGACCCGCTCCGCGAAGACCGCCGGCACGGCGTCGCCCTCGATGCCGGCACCATAGGCATGGCTGCTGGCTGCGAGATAGTCGCGGCCGAGATCGGCCCTGACATCCCAGGCTCCGCGCGCGATGCGATCGGTGACCCCGGCACCATAGGCGGAGGGCGCAGCGCCGAAGATGCGCAGCGGACGCTGGCCGCTTGCCTTCGCCGCGGCGGCGAGCGGGTTCCATTCGGCGCTTTCGTCAAGGGCGGCAACGGCCCTGACCGCCTCGTCGAACAGCGTGATCTGCTGGGCGAACACGTCGCGGAAAAGGCCCGAGATGCGCAGGGTCACGTCGACGCGCGGCCGGTCGAGCCGGGCCTGGGGCAAGACCTCGAAGCCGGAAACTCGGTTGGAACCGTTGTCCCACACCGGCCTGGTACCCAGCAGTGCCATGGCTTGAGCGAGATCGTCGCCTCCGGTGCGCATGGTGGCCGAGCCCCAAAGATCGAGCACGATATTTTTGGGATAATCGCCGTGATCCTGGAGATAGCGCTGGATAACGGCATCTGCCGCACGCGATCCAATCGCGTAGGCGGCGCGGGTCGGAACCGCGCGCGGATCGAGCGTGGTGAGGTTGCGCCCGGTCGGCAGCACGTCGGCCCGCCCGCGCGTCGGCGCCCCGGCAGGGCCGGGCCGCACGAAGCGTCCGTCGAGGCCGGCGAGAAGGCTGGCCATCTCGCTGTCACCACAGCTTTCGAGGCGTGCGGCCAGAACCGGCCGCTCCTCCTCGCCGCAGGAGGCGGCCAGGACATCGAGGAGATGGGCGCTCTCCTCCGGCCGGCGCCCGAAGACATGCAGCCCGTCGCGGATCTGGAGTTCCTTGACGTCGCACAGGAAGGCATCGAGACGCGCCAGCGTCTCGTCCTCGTCGAGGCCGGGCGCGATGCCGCATTCGGCGGTAAGGCCAGTCTCCACGGCCCGCTCGATGATCTCGCGCCTGAGATAGGCCATGCGGCGCTGGTCGAGGCCGTCGGCGCTGGCATATTCGTCGATCAGGCGCTCGACCTCGATGGCACCACCGGACAGGCCGGCCTCCCGCAAGGGCGGGGTGAGATGGCCAATGGTGACGGCGCCGAGCCGGCGCTTGGCCTGCGCCGCCTCGCCGGGATTGTTGACGATGAAGGGATAGAGCACCGGCACGGCCCCAGCGGCCAGCTCCGGGAAGCACTGGGCAGACAGGGCGGCGGCCTTGCCCGGCAGCCATTCGAGCGTGCCATGCGTGCCCAGATGGATCATCGCATCGATGCCGAAGGCCTGGCGCAGCCACAGATAGAAGGCGAGATAGGCATGGCGCGGCGGCAAATCGGGCGAGTGATGATCGCCCTTGCGGTCGAGGGCCGAGCCGCGATCGGGCTGCACCGCCACGGCGACATGGCCGCAGAGATGGCCGGCAAAGCGGAAGGCGCCCTCGCTGCAGAGGGGATCGGCCGAGGGATCGCCCCATTGGGCCGCGAGCCTGTCGCGGAGGGCAGCGGGAAGGGCGCCGAGCCAGCTCTGGTAAACCGCGAGCGGGAAGGAAAGCTCTTTACCCTCCCCTCGATGGGGAGGGTCGGACCGCAGGTCCGGGGTGGGGTGGGAATCACCACGGTCGAGGCAGTCACCCCACCCCGACGCTACGCGTCGACCCTCCCCATCGAGGGGAGGGTATGACTGGACAACCAGCTCCAGCAGATCAGCGCCGCTCTCCGGCAACTCGCCCACCGCATAGCCCTCGTCCCGAAGCCGCTCCAGGATCGCCAGGGCCGAGGCGGGCGCATCGAGGCCAACGGCGTGCGCGAGACGGCCATCCGCGCCCGGATAGTTCGAGAGGATCAGGCCGAGCCTGCGCTCCGCCCGCGCCTTCGTGGCAAGCTTCGTCCAGGCGACGGCCTTGGCAGCCACGGCGGCGATGCGCTCGTCATGCGGGGCATGGGCGAGACGGGTGAAGGCGCCCTCCTCGCGTTCGGCCTTGAAGGAGATCACGCCCGCCGAGAGCCGGCCGTCGAGCTCGGGCAGCGCCACATGCATGGCGAGGTCGCTGGCCGACAGCCCACGGGTCGAGGCTTCCCAGGCCTCCTGCGCCGAGGAGGAGGTGATCACCTGGAGGACGGGACAGCCGGCCACATCCAGCGGCGAAGCGCCGTCATCATCCAGAGCCGAGAAGGCGGTGGCATTGAGGATCACTCGAGGCTGAAGGTCCTCAAGCTGCCGGCGCACCCATTCGGCGGTTTCGCCATCCTTGAGCGAACCGACATAGAAGGCCGATACGGCCAGGCCCTCGGCATCGAGCGCCCGCGCCAGGGCCTCGATGGGGGCGGTGTCGGCCGAGAGCAGGATCGAGCGGTAGAAAAAGATGGCGGCTTGGGGCGCGGACATCTTGTCCGCTCTTGACGCGGCACATTGGTGAGAAAGATGCGGACAGGATGTCCGCGCTCCAAGGAACATCCCATATTTCGGCACGGCGAGCGGCGCTTCCGGCTCGCCGAAATCGAGGCCGCCCAGCCTGGCGGCATAGAGCAAGGAGGCCCGGGCGTTCCGGGGCCCGCCCTCGCGCCAGTACTGCGCAAGCCGGTCCAGCGCCTCCTGCGGCACGGTGGAGAGCTGGGACAGTCGCCCATCCGGCCTGGCGTCACCGGGGATCAAGGCGAGCGCGATGCCGCGGGTGCGCGCCGTCGCCGCCAGTTCCTCCACGCCATAGCGCCAATAATCGAGGCCGCCGAGCAGGCGCACCACGATCGTCCTGGCGTGGCGGGCCGTCTTGTCGATGTAGAGGTCGACGGACATCGGATGGCGCAGCTTCTGCAGCGGCGCCAGGCGCAGATCGTCGAGGCCGGATGCAGCTGCCAGGGCGAGGTCGCTGTCGGTCAGCGAGGCGAACACGATCGCGCCGGGAGCCTGGTCGAGATCGACGGCGGCCTCGCTGGCATCGAGCGAACGCGTATCGGCCGGCAGCAGATGCATCAGGACGGTTCCGGACCAAAGAACAACGCCCGCCACCTTGTCATTGCCGGGCTTGACCCGGCAATCCAGCTCGCATCGGAGCCGGATGCCCGGGTCAAGCCCGGGCATGACGAACAGGCAGGCGTCGAGCTATACCTCATCTTCGCTTTATCCCTCCAGCGTCTTGCGGATGCCGGCCTGGTCGATGCCCTTCTCGCCGATGATGACGAGGCGGCTCGAACGGGTTTCCTCCGGCGCCCAGGCGCGGTCGAAATGCTGCGAGAAGCGGGCGCCGACGCCCTGGACCAGCAGGCGCATCGGCTTGCCGTCGACAGCGACGAAGCCCTTGATGCGCAGGATATCATGCTCCTCGGCCGCCGCCTTCAGCTTGGCCACCAGGGCATCGGCATCGAGGATGGCCGGCAGGTCGACGATGAAGGTATCGAAGTCGTCGTGGTCATGCTCCGCCTCGTGGTCGTGATGGGAGGGTCGGGCCTCCAGGTCGTTCTCGGCCGCGGCACCGAGCCCGAGCAGCACGGCCGCGTCGATGCGGCCCTCGGAGGTGCGCACCACCTTGACGGCGCGCGGCACGGTCTTCTCGATGTCCTTCTCCACGCTGTCGGCCTCGCCGGCGGAGAGGAGATCGGCTTTGTTGAGCACGACGAGATCGGCACAGAGGAGCTGGTCTTCATAGACCTCCTCGAGCGGATTGTCGTGATCGAGGGAAGCGTCGCCCTCGGCCTGGCGCTTCAACTCTTCCGGATCGTCGGCAAAACGGCCGGCCGCGACCGCGGCGCCGTCGACCACGGCGATGACGCCGTCGACGGTGACGCGCGAACGGATCGCCGGCCAGTTGAAGGCCTTGACCAGCGGCTTGGGCAGAGCGAGACCTGATGTCTCGATCACGATGTGCTCGGGCGCGTTCGGGCGTGCCAGCAGCGTCTCCAGCGCCGGCACGAAATCGTCGGCCACGGTGCAGCAGATGCAGCCATTGGCGAGCTCGACGATGGCGTCTTCCGGGCAGCTCTCGATGCCGCAGGATTTCAGGATGTCACCATCGACGCCGACATCGCCGAATTCGTTGACGATTAACGCCAGCCTGCGGCCGTTGGCGGTGGCCAGAAGGTTGCGGATCAGCGTGGTCTTGCCGGCTCCGAGAAAGCCGGTGACGATGGTGCAGGGAACCTTGCTGTGTGCGTTCATTCGGCGGCGTCCTTGAGGGTTGGCATGGGTGGGATGCGCGCGATCATGCTGCGCTTGAAGACGTCGGGACGGCCGCGCCAGGGCATCAGGCCGTCGCTGGAATGGGCAAGGAGATCGATCCCGGTGAGGATGTCGGGGCCGCTCTCGGCAGTGAGATCGCCGAAAACATAGGTCCAGGTACCGGGCGCCGACAAAGCCACCGTGCAGGAACGCTTGCAATTGCCCAGGCACTCGACCGGCTGCAGTTCGACGCTTTCGGGCAGCATGCCCGCGAGCGCATCGCGCAGCCGGGCGCCCTGGCGCGGCGCCTCGGGGTCATCGCCCTCGCGCCTGCAGGTCACGCAGACGAGCAGCCGGACTGGGAGAGTTGTTTCTGGCATCGGCCCTGTTCATCGCCGCCGGAGCGGATGGAGGGCGCGGGACCGACGGCATGGCCGGCGATCGTCCGGGAAGACGGAACCGGCCTCCGAGGCGCCCCGCCCGGACCGGTGACAGCAGTGCGACCGGCAGGTCTCCTGGCTCGCGGCTCATCGCCCCCCGCCGCCTTCCCGGTTGCCCAGTGGCCTCAAGGCGGGACGCTTGCCGCTTACAGTTGCGGGGGCAGCCGCGGCTTTGGCATCCAAGACAGCCCTCAACCGGGCCCCTCTTCATCCGCACCGCATTCCCTCTTCTCTCTTAACGAGAGACCGATCGCGGCTGACATAAGGGGTGCGCGGGCGTGCTTGTCAATGTTCCCGCTTCCAAACCACGCGCAAAATCCGGCATAAAGGCCGGCGACATTGCCACATCAGCGAGGCTGACATGCCCGAAGACAAGCCGCCGGCACCGCCGACCGAGCCGGAGAAGATCGACGTCATCTTCCGCGGCGGTTCGGTGACGGCCATCGGCGTCGTGCTCGCCTTCTCGCTCGGCTTCCTCAACAACTGGGCCTCGCAGCCGGGAACCTGGATCCCGGAGGACCTGGCAGCCGTCTTCCTCATCGGGGGCGGCATCATCTTCCAGGTCTGGGCGCTGGCCGGCATGCTCTCGCCCACTTCGCTGCAGGGGCTGGTCTATCGCCGCATCGTGCGCATCTTCCTGACCGGCCTCATCCTCGTCTCCATCGGCGTTCTCGTCGCCATCGCCGGGGATGCGCTCGGCTACAGCCGGATCTGGTTCAAGCAATAGCCAGGGCGGCTGACATCATAGTCGTGATTTGGTGGAGACATCCGGCTTGCGTCATTGCGAGCGCAGCGAAGCAATCCAGAAGCCATGAGCGACGCGCTTTACCAAAACTGGATTGCTTCGCTGCGCTCGCAATGACGGAGGAAACGTCAGCGCAATTGTAGTGACGACGACTGTAGTCCTCGTCCGCATCTTCATGATCCGCCCATTTTGGTCACCCTCGGCAGCAGTGTTTCTCGATCGCTTCCAGACTGCACAAACTCTCACGTCTGCGTTACCCGTCACCCCAGCGCCATGATTGCCGCCACAATTTCGCCTTCCCGCAATCGCCCACCAGAAGGCCGACGCCGATGGGCCCGGACCTTCTGCCCGGCATCAGCCGCTGGAAGGCCTGCCTATGGTTGCCATCACCGTCAATTCGACCACCCACCGGCTCGACATCGAGCCCGAAACCCCTCTGCTCTGGGTCCTGCGCGATGAACTCGGCCTCACCGGTACCAAGTTCGGCTGCGGCATCGCCCAATGCGGCGCCTGCACCGTCCATGTGAACGGCGCCGCCATCCGTTCCTGCCAGACCCAGGTCGGCGACGTCGACGGCGCCACCATCACCACGATCGAAGGCCTGTCGGCGGACGGCAAGCATCCGGTCCAGCAGGCCTGGCTTGCCGAGGACGTACCGCAATGCGGCTATTGCCAGTCGGGCCAGATCATGGCCGCCGTCGCCTTCCTGAAGGATACGCCGGCGCCCACCGATACGGATATCGACAACGGCATCACCAATATCTGCCGCTGCGGCACCTATCCGCGCATCCGCGCCGCCATCCATCGCGCCGCTGAACTGATGAAGGGGTGAGGCCATGAACGCGATCGACCGCACCTCCACCGCACTGAGCCGGCGCAGCTTCCTGGCCATCGGCCTCTCGGCCGCCGGCGGCCTGATGATCGGCGGCTTCATCCCCGATGCCGCCCACGCTCTTGATATTGCCGACCAGCCTTGGGCCGGCACGGCCACCGATGGCGAGATCAATGCCTGGATCCTGATCGAGCCCGACGACGCCGTGATCATCCGCGTGGCGCAATCGGAAATGGGCGAGGGCATCTTCACGGCCCTGCCGATGATCGTTGCCGAGGAGCTCGGCTGCGACTGGGCCAAGGTGAAGCCCGAATACGCCTCGGCCAGCCGGAATCTGCGCGAGAACACCGTCTACAAGCGTATGGGCACCGGCGGTTCCGGGGCCGTGCGCCGCTCGCGCGAATTCCTGCAGGCCGCCGGCGCCAATGCCCGCGAAAGGCTGGTGCAAGCCGCCGCTGCGCGCTGGCAGGTTCCGGCCGAAAGCTGCAGCGTCGATGCCGGCAAGGTGCTGCACCAGGCCAGCAATCGCAGCCTGCGCTTCGGCGAGCTGGCCGGCGAGGCCGCCAAGGTCACGCTGGCCAAGGAGCCCGCGATCAAGACGCCCGAGCAGTTCACGCTGATCGGCAAGCCGCTGGCGCGCCTGGATACGCCGCCCAAGCTGACGGGCGCGGCGAAATTCGGCATCGATATCCGCCTGCCTGACATGGTCTATGCCGCCGTGGTGACCTGTCCCGTCTTCGGCGGCCGCGTGAAATCCCATGACGAAACCGCCATCAAGGGCCGCCGCGGCATCCTGGCCGTGGTGCCGATCGAGGGCGGCCTCGCCGTGGTGGCCGACCGGTTCTGGCGCGCCAAGGAAGCGGCGCTTGCCCTGCCGGTGACATGGGAGGAGGGCCCCGCCGCCGAAACGGACAGCAAGCGTTTCGATGCCGACTATGTCGCCGCCCTCGACGGCCCCGCCGTCACGGCGCGCAAGGAGGGCGATGTCGAGGCCGCCCTCGCCCGCGGCAAGCGTGTCGACGCCCTCTACCAGGCGCCGCATCTGGCCCATGCGCCGATGGAACCGCTCAACTGCACCGCCCATGTCCATGACGGCAAGGTCGAAGTCTGGATGGGCACGCAGAACCCCGACATGGCGCTCCAGCTTGCCGCCAAGGCGGCGGGCGTTGCCCCCTCCGAGGTGGAGATCCACAACTGCTTCCTCGGTGGCGGCTTCGGCCGACGCGCCGTCAATGACGAGCTCGTCCAGGCCGTGACGGTGTCGAAGGCGGTGGGCAAGCCGGTCAAGCTGGTGTGGACGCGCGAGGAGGACATGCGCCACGACCGCTATCGCCCGCAAGCAGCCATCCGCTTCCAGGCCTCCCTCGGCGAGGACGGCCTGCCGGCGGCGATCCATGTCCGCACCGCCGTCGGCTCCATCCAGCGCTCGCTCGGCTGGGGCAAGGTAGAGAACGGCGTCGAACCCTCCGCCGTGGAGGGCCTCGCCAACATGCCCTACCGCACCGGCGCGGCCCAGATCGACTGCATCCTCAAGAACACCCATGTGCCGGTGATGTTCTGGCGTTCAGTCGGCTCGTCGCAGAATGCCTTTGCCCTAGAGAGCTTCATCGACGAAATGGCCCAGGCCAGTGGCCAGGACCCCTACCGTTTCAGGCGCAAGCTGCTCGAGGGCAAGCCGGATTTTCTCGCCGTGCTCGACACGCTGGCTGAGAAGAGCGACTGGGGCAAACCGCTGCCCAAGGGCCGGGGGCGCGGCATCGCCATCCACGAATCCTTCGGCACTATCGTCGGCGAGGTGGTGGAGCTCGCCGTCAGCCCCGAGGGCGAGGTGAAGGTCCAGCGCGTGGTGGCGGCGGTCGATTGCGGCCATGTCGTCAATCCGCTCACCGTGGAGATGCAGATCGAGAGCGCGGTGGTCTATGGCCTGTCGGCCGCCCTGTTCGGCGAGATCACCATCGAGAAGGGCGCGGTGGTGCAGGGCAATTTCGACGATTACCAGGTCGCCCGTCTCGCCGACACGCCCCCGATCGAGACCCATCTCGTGCTCAGCGGCGGCAAGAAATGGGGCGGCATCGGCGAGCCCGGCACGCCACCGATCGCCCCGGCCGTCTGCAACGCGATCTTCGCCGCCACCGGCAAGCGCATCCGCAGCCTGCCGGTCAAGAACACCGACCTGAAATGGGGACCGGTGTGAGTCTTCACCCTCCCCTCCAGGGAAGGGTGAAATCGCGTTACTTGCCTTCCTGCCCAAGACCCGGCAGGAAGGCGGCATGTCCTCTCCTCGACTCACCCTCGTCCTCGGCGGCGCGCGTTCCGGCAAGAGCCGGCATGCGGAGAGCCTGATTTCGACCCATCCCGCGCCCTGGACCTATATCGCCACCGCGCAAGCCTTCGACGACGAGATGCGCGAGCGCATCGGCGAGCACCAGGCCCGGCGCGACGCCAACTGGCATACGGTCGATGCGCCGCTCGCCCTGCCGGAAGCGCTTGCCGCTACACGGGGTCCGGTGCTGGTCGACTGCCTGACGCTCTGGCTCAGCAATCTCATGCTGGGCGGACATGACCTCAAATCCGCCTTTCTCCGGCTGCAGGAAGCCCTGGCGGCGGTCTCCGGCCCGGTGGTGATGGTTAGCAACGAGGTCGGCCTGTCCATCGTGCCGGACAACGCTCTCGGCCGGGCCTTTCGCGACGAGCAGGGCCGGCTCAATCAACGGATCGCCGCCCTCGCCGACCGGGTGATCTTCATGATGGCAGGCCTGCCTCTGGTGGTGAAGTGAGTGGATGCTGAAATGACCGACGATGCCGCACGCCACAAGGCGAAGATGGAAAAGCGCAAGGCCGTGCAGGACGCCGAGGTCGCTTCCAAGACCATCACCGAAAAGGGCCTGCTGATCGTCAACACCGGTCCCGGCAAGGGCAAGTCCACCGCGGCCTTCGGGCTGATCATGCGCGCGCTCGGCCATGGTTGGCGCATCGGCGTGGTGCAGTTCATCAAGGGCGCCTGGTCGACCGGCGAGCGCACGGCGCTGGAGCGCTTCGACGACCTGGTGACCTGGAAGAGCATGGGCGAGGGCTTCACCTGGGAGACCCAGGACCGCGAGCGCGACGTCGCCGCCGCCGGCCGGGCCTGGGACGCAGCCAAGGCGATGCTGGCGGATCCCGGCATCCGCCTCCTCGTGCTCGACGAGATCAACATCGCCCTGCGCTACGACTATCTCGACCTCGCCGAGGTGGTGGAGACCTTGAAGGCGCGCCGACCGGACCTGCATGTCGTCGTCACCGGCCGCAACGCCAAGCCCGAGATGATCGAGGCGGCCGACCTGGTGACCGAGATGACGCTGGTGAAGCATCATTTCGCCGCCGGCGTGAAGGCCCAGCAAGGCATCGAGTTCTAAGGCCCAGCAATCCTCATGATCCAGCAACATCCCGAGCGCTCGGCGCTGGTCGCCATCCTGTGCGTCGCTGGCGCCGCTCTGATCTTCGCCGTGCTGGCCGGCCTGGTCATGCGAGGCGGCACGGAAGCCTTCGATCGCGCCATCCTCCTGATGATGCGCGATCCCGCCGATCTCACCGATCCGCTCGGGCCGGGCTGGCTCGAGGAGATGATGCGAGACTTCACTGGTCTCGGCGGCGTCGGCGTGCTGACCCTGACAACGCTGGCCGTGGCAGGTTTTCTCGCTTTATCAGGATCGCCGCGCAGTGCCGTCTTCGTCATCCTCGCCATCGGCAGCGGCATCCTGATGAGCTCGCTCCTGAAATATGGCTTCGACCGGCCGAGGCCCGACCTAGTGGCGCACGGCTCCAGGGTCTACACGTCGAGCTTTCCCAGCGGCCATTCCTTCATGTCGGCGACCGTCTATTTCACGCTCGGCATCATGCTGGCCCGCCGTTTTCCCACGCGTGCCCTGTCGATCTACATCATGGTGGTGTGCACGCTGCTGACCTTCATGGTCGGCGTCAGCCGCGTCTATCTCGGCGTGCACTGGCCCACCGACGTGATTGCCGGATGGGTGATCGGCGCCGGATGGGCGCTGTTCTGCTCACTCCTGGCGCAGCGCCTGTCAGGGCATTGATCAGCCGGATTTCGCCGGCGGCGCATAGACTTCGATGGCATGGCGCCGGAGCTTGAAATGCGCCGGCGTCCAGGTGGTGAGCTCGCCATCGGTGTTCACAGGGCGCGGCCGGTTGGTGCGGATCACCAGCTCGGTGGTGCCGAAAGCCCGCACGTCGTCCCACTGGCCATGGGTTCCCCTGCGCAGGCTCGGCAGCAGCTTGAGCAGGCGCCACCAATGGTCGACCTCCAGGCTGTAGAAATCGAGCTTGCCGTCATCGGCCGTGGCGGTCTGCTCCACGCTCATGCCGCCGCCGTAATATTTGCCGTTGCCGACCGAGACCTGCAGGGTCTTGAGCTTCTCGGTGGTGCCGTCATGGTCGAGATAGGCGGTAAAGAGCTGCGAGCGCGCCAGCAGCCGGGCGGCCACGATGCCGTAGCCGAGTTTGCCGAACGTCTTCTTGGCCTTCTCGGAGAGTTCGGCGGCAAGGTCCGCGCTGAAGCCGATGCTTGCCACGTTGAAATAGAGCTGACCATTGACCTCGCCGAGATCCATCGGCCTGGGCTGTCCGGTTACGATGAGTTCGGCCGCCTTCAGCGGATCGGCCGGGATCTCGACGGTGCGGGCGAAGTCGTTGGCGGTGCCGAGCGGCAGCACGCCGAGCGGCCGGCCCGTCTCCATCAGCCCCCGGGCGGCGGCGTTGAGGCTGCCGTCACCACCGCCGACGATGACGAGGTCGCACTCTTCCCGGCGCCGCAGAATCACGTCGGCGATCTTCTCGTCCCCTTCCGGGTTCGCCTCGATGAGATGAATGCCGCCCGTCTCCAGCACCTTGCGGATCGCATCGGTGCCCTTGCCGCCATTGCGCGCGTTGGGATTGACGATGAAGAGGGCACGCCTGCCCTGCTGCGAATCAACCATACTTTTCCCCAATGCCCCTCGCGCAGGGCGCGAGACCCGAAACGGACCTGCCTAATCGGCAATCTGGCGCATTCCATGGCCATGGCACGGCGAGTTCGGGATCTCGGCCTTATCGAAAAGCGCTGCATCCGGCGTGCCGGCCACGCTCGATCGGCCTGATGGAGCCGGGGAGATCTATTCCGCCGCTTCCACCTTCATGGCCTCGTCCGCCTCGATATGGCCGGAACGAATGCGAATCATGCGATCACAGCGGGCGGCAAGGCCGAGGTCATGCGTCACCAGCACGAGGGTGGCGCCGCGCTCGCGCTTCAGGCGGAACATCAATTCGACGATGCCGGCGCCCGTCCCCTCGTCGAGATTGCCTGTCGGCTCGTCGGCGATCAGGATGGCGGGCTCGGGCGCCAAGGCGCGGGCCAGCGCCACGCGCTGCTGTTCGCCGCCCGAGAGCTGGGCCGGATAATGGGCTTTGCGCGCACCGAGCCCCACGGCTTCCAATTCCGCTTCCGCGCGGGCGAAGGCATCGCGCCGGCCGGCCAGTTCCAGTGGCACGGCGACGTTTTCGAGGGCCGTCATGGTGGGGATGAGATGGAAGGACTGGAAAACCACGCCGATATGCCGGCCGCGAAACTTGGCAAGGCCATCCTCGTCGAGGACGCCGAGATCCTGCCCGGCGATGCGGATGCTGCCACTATCGGGCCGCTCCAGGCCGCCCAGCGTCATCAAAAGCGTGGATTTGCCCGAACCGGAGGGGCCGACGAGGCCGACCGCTTCCCCCTGCCTTATTTTCAGCGTAACGCCCTTGAGAATGTGAACGCGTGCCGCGCCGGTGCCGAGGCTGAGATGGACATCAGCCAGATCGATCGCTTCGCTCATTCGCATCCTGCCTGAAAGGTTTTCGTGATCGTGTATCGTATCTATGCATCGATTGTGGCAATTCTCACATTGCTTGTCATGACCCCGCTCACGACCGTGTCGGCAGCTGCCGAACCGCTGCGGCTGGTGGCCCTGGGCGACAGCCTCACCGCTGGGCTCGGCCTGGAAGCTGGGGATGCCTATCCCGCCAAGCTGCAGGCAGCCCTCGCCAAGCTCGGCATCGAAGTGACGATCGACAATGCCGGCGTTTCCGGCGACACCACCGACGGCGGCCTTGCCCGGCTCGACTGGTCGGTCCCCGACGGCACCAAGGCTGTGCTGCTCGAACTCGGCGCCAACGACATGCTGCGCGGTATCGATCCCAAGCTCGCCCGGGCCAATCTCGCGGCCATGCTGGAGCGGCTCAAGGAGCGCAAGATCCCGGTCCTGCTCATGGGCATGCGCGCCGCGCCCAATCTCGGCGCCGACTACCAGAAGGCGTTCGATGGCATCTATCCCGATCTCGCCAACCAGTATGGGGCAGAATTCTATCCCTTCTTCCTGGATGGGGTCGCCGGCACACCGGGCCTCAACCAGGCCGACGGCATGCATCCGACCGCTGCCGGCGTCGACGCGATCGTCACCAGGCTGGCACCGGTGGTAGCGGAGTTCGTAAAGAAATTGCGCTAAGGCTGCGCACCAAAGGTTGAGCGCATCAGGCGCCGAAGCAAATTCAAGGGAGGCAGCACGAATGGGCATCGAGGGGCGAGCGAAGGGCGAATTGCGCCTCATCCCGGCACGCAAGGGCGTGGCGGAGCGGGTCAAGGCCGGGCAGACGGTGACCGTCATCAACACCCATGGCAGCCAGGTCGTCGACAGCTGGGCCTTCAATGCCCAGGATCCCGGCGAGTTCATGTCGATGGAGCACAGCCGCGGCGCCATGCTGCGCGTCAATCCCCAGCTCGGCGACACGCTGCGCAGCAATCGCCGGCGTCCCATGCTCACCCTGGTCGAAGACAATTCCGGCGGAATCCACGACACGCTGATCGCCGCCTGCGACCGCTATCGCTATGAGCAGCTCGGCCATGTCGGTCATCACGACAGCTGCACCGACAATCTGGCGCATGCCCTGGCTTCGCTCGGCGTCACCGGCGCGGAGACACCCAGCCCGCTCAACCTGTTCATGAACATCCCGGTCGGCGCCGATGGCAGCGTCTCCTTCCAGCCGCCGGTGTCGACGCCGGGCTCCCATGTCCGCCTCAAGGCCGAGATGGACCTGATCGTCGTCTTCTCGGCCTGTCCCCAGGACCTGGTGCCGGTGAACGGCGCCGACTGCATGCCCCGGGATGCGCATTACACCATCGACTGATCGTCTCAGGCTCCCGGACAGGAAACCAAAAGTGAGCAGCAACCATCCCTTCCAGCCGCTCGATTCGGGGCTTGTGCCGCGCTTTGCCGGCCCCTCGACCTTCATGCGCCTACCCATGGCCCGACCGGACGAGATCGACATCGCCCTCGTCGGCATTCCCTTCGATGGCGGCGCGACCAACCGAACCGGCGCGCGGCATGGTCCCCGGGAGATTCGCAACCAGTCGAGCCTGGTGCGGCGGGTGCACCATGTCACCGGCATCTCGCCCTTTGACCGGATACGGGCCGGCGATTGCGGCGACGCACCGATCAACCCACTCGACCTGATGGCGAGCCTGGAAAGCATCGAGGCCTTTTATGCGCAGATCCAGGCCGCCGGCGCCCGCCCATTGACGGCGGGAGGCGACCATCTCACCACCCTGCCCATCCTGCGTGCCCTGGCGAAACAGGCGCCGGTCGGCCTCGTCCAGTTCGATGCCCATTCCGACACCTATGACAGCTTCTTCGGCAGCCGCTACAACCATGGCACGCCGTTCCGCCGCGCCATCGAGGAGGGGCTGGTCGATCCCAGGCGCATGATCCAGATCGGCATTCGCGGCGCGATCTCCGATGCCGCCAATTACGACTTCGCCCGGGCCGCCGGGGTCCGCATCGTCTTCATCGAGGAGTTCATGGCTCGCGGCGTGGCCGATGTCATGGCCGAAGCGCGCGCCATCATCGGCGACCAGCCCGCCTATCTCAGCTTCGACATCGATGCGCTCGACCCTTCCTTCGCACCCGGCACCGGCACGCCGGAGATCGGCGGCATGTCGACGCGTGAGGCCCAGGCGATGATCCGCCTGATGGAAGGCGCCCATCTGGTCGGCGCGGACCTGGTGGAAGTCTCCCCTCCGCTCGATCCGTCCGGCCTCACCGCTTTGACCGGCGCGACGCTGATGTTCGAACTGCTCTGCGTGATGGCGGGGCATAACGGACGGGCGAGTTGAAGTCCTCAAGGACGGAGCAGCCACATCGAAGCCCCCCTCGCCCTGCAAAGCGGGGAGAGGGTAAGGGTGAGGCCTACACAGCCTTACCCAGCCACAGCGCCACCCCTCACCTTACCTCTCCCCGTAAGAACGGGGCGAGGAGGCCCAGGCATTGCGGCTTGGCTGATTGCCGTTCACCCCATGCGAATCAAGAGCGCGCTCACACCACCAGCCGCAGCGGCTTGTCGATGGCCTGCAGCACGCGCGCCAGGTCATGGCCACGCTTGAGGATCATGCCGGTCGGGGCCAGCACGCTATAGGCGCCCTGGCGCTGGGCGAGGGAGGGATCCTTGACGATACGGTAGAGCGGCATCTCCGAGGCACGCCGGAAGATGGAAAACACGGCCTTGTCGCGCAGGAAATCGATGGCGTAGTCGCGCCATTCGCCATGGGAGACCATGCGGCCGTAAAGATTCATAATCTGGCGCAGTTCGTGCCGGTCGAAGGCGATGGCGGGTGGATCGGGGCGGCGCGAAGCGGGAAGGTGCGCGACATCTGCGCTTTCGCTTCGCGAAAACAGCGATCCCGGCGGATCAGCCTCCGTCATGACGCCTCCTGTGTAAACGGCCTGTCGTCACACTGTCATGATTGCGCCGATCCGCGTCGCGTTCAAGTTTTATCGCCTCACGAACCAGTCATCGCAGGGGAAGACTGCCGTCTCCAGTAGCAATACGGCCGTAAAGCTCGGGCCTGCGATCGCGGAACAGGCCCCAGGCGGCGCGTTCGGCGCGAATCGCCTCGAGATCGAAGCTTGCCGTCAGCACCGCTTCGCTGGAGCGCCCCGCTTCCGCCAGCAATTCCCCATGCTGGCCGGCAATGAAGGAGGAGCCGTAGAAGGTCAGTTCCTGTTCGCCGAAACGCTCGACGCCGATGCGATTGGCGGCCATCACCGGCATGATGTTGGCGCCGGCATGGCCCCGCATCACCGTGCGCCAGTGTTCCATCGAATCGAAGCCGGTGGCGGGCTCCGAGCCGATCGCGGTGGGATAGAGCAGCGCATCCGCGCCCATCAGGGCCATGGACCGCGCCGCCTCGGGGAACCACTGGTCCCAGCAGATGCCGACGCCGATGGTGCCGAAGCGGGTGGGCCAGACCTTGAAACCGGTATCGCCGGGCCGGAAATAGAACTTCTCCTCATAGCCGGGCCCGTCCGGGATATGGGATTTGCGGTAGAGGCCGAGGACGCCGCCATCGGCGTCGACCATGACCAGGCTGTTGTAATAGGCCTGGTTGGCACGCTCGAACAGGCTGACGGGCAGGACCACGCCGAGCTCAGCGGCCAGGGCACGCATGGCCTTGAGGGTCGGATGGTCCTGGTCCAGCGTGCGGGCCTTGGCGAAATGCTCGGCCTTCTCCTCCTGGCAGAAATAGAGATCCTCGAACAGTTCCTGCACCAGCACGATTTGGGCACCGGCACCGGCCGCCTCGCGCACGAGGCGCGTCGCGGTGGCAACATTGTCTTCAATATTGTCGGTGCAGGCGAACTGCACCACCCCGAATGTCGTCTTGGCCATCATGCGCCCTCGAAGCCGGTGAGGACGCCGACGGCATTCACCGCGATCTCGGCCACGGCATAACCCCCTTCCATCACGAAGAGCGTCGGCAGGCCGAGCTTGGCGATGCGCGCGCCGATGAGCGGATAATGCTCGGTCTTCAGCTTGAAGGCGCTGATCGGATCCTTCTCGAAAGTGTCGACCCCGAGCGAGACCAGGAGCACGTCGGGCTTGTAGGCCGCCGCCTTGGCGCAAGCATCGTCCAGCGCCGCGCCCCAGACCTCGAAGGTCGTGCCCGCCGGCATCGGATAGTTGACGTTGAAGCCCTCCCCCTTGCCGGCGCCCTTCTCGTCGGCAAAGCCGAGGAAGAAGGGATATTCATTGGCGGGGTCGCCGTGCAGATTGAGCACCAGCACGTCGTCACGCTCGTAGAAGATCTCCTGCGTGCCGTTGCCGTGGTGGTAGTCGACATCGAGGATCGCGACCTTGCGGGCGCCATTGTCGAGGAACCATTGCGCCGCCACGGCCGCATTGTTGATGAAGCAATAGCCGCCCATGAAGCCGGAACCGGCATGATGGCCGGGCGGGCGGCAGAGGGCGAAGGCCGATTTCTCGCCGCCCTTGACCAGTCCGGCGGCGGTCAGCGCCACCTCGTAGGAGGATCTGATCGCGTCCCAGGTCCCCTCCACGAAGGTAGCGCCGGCGTCGAAGGAATAATAGCCGAGCAACGCCTCGATCGATTCCGGCGGCCTGTCACCCCTGAGGCCGCGCGTCGGCCAGGTGAAGGGCATCGCGGTGCCCTCGCGCCCGGCGGCCTTCCACATCGGATAGGCCCGCCCGAGGAAATCGATGAAATCGGGCTTGTGCACGCGCCGGGCGGCATCGAGCGAATGGGTCTGCGGTGCCAGCACCGGGCCGAGCCCGACCTCGTCGATGCGGGCGCGAATGAACTCGGCGCGCGAGGGCATCTCGAAGGCCGGGACGATGGCACCGGCCACCAGTTCGACATTGCCGGCATGGCCCTTGTGACGCTCGGAATAGACGGATTTCATCGGACGGATCCCAGTGACTCATCCTGGAATTGTGATCACAAACGCCCAGCCTTAGCAAGAGCGACGAAGCGAAAGCGACCATCGGGCGCCATCCCAGCCCTATTGCTTTTGCCTGGGGGCGGTGTTTCATTCGCCCGACGGGATGACATTTGCACGACACCAGCCAAGAAGCATTCCGATACTACCCAGGGAGGTTTTATGCGTTTCGTAACATTCGCCGCCGGTGCACTGGCGCTGATGGCCAGCATGGGCATGGCCCACGCCAAGGACTGGTCGACCATCAAGATCGGCACCGAGGGGGCCTATCCTCCCTTCAACAGCCTGACGCCGTCGGGCGAGATCGTCGGCTTCGACGTCGACATCGCCAAGGCCGTCTGCGAGAAGCTGAAAGCCAAATGCACCGTGGTTGCCCAGGATTGGGACGGCATCATTCCCGGCCTGAAGGCCGGCAAATACGATGCCATCTTCGCCTCGATGTCGATCACGGACGAGCGCAAGAAACAGGTCGATTTTTCCAGGTCCTACTACCAGACGCCGGCCGTCTGGGTCGCCCCCAAGGACAGCAAGATCACATCCTTCGACGCCGACGGCCTGAAGAGTTCCATCGTCGGCACCCAGTCCTCCACCATCCATTCCAACTTCCTTGAGGGTGAGATCGGCCCCGGCGGCGCCCAGGTGAAGCTCTATCCCGCCCAGGACGAGGCCAATGCCGACCTCGCCGCCGGACGTATCGACGCCGTGGAAGCCGACAAGAGCGCCATGATGGAATGGCTCAAATCCGATGCCGGCAAATGCTGCGAGATCAAGGCCGAGATCGACATCAAGAAGTACGTCAAATATTTCGGCCTCGGTGTCGGTGCGGCCGTGCGCAAGGAGGACACCGATCTTCGCGACGCCATCAGCAAGGCGATCGAGGAAATTCACGCCGACGGCACCTACAAGAAGCTGAACGAGAAATATTTTCCGTTCGACCTCTGGGTGCCCTGACGCCACCGCCTGAGACGCGTCAGGCCTGGAGCAAAGCGCGTTTAAAAGGAAACGCTGCCTTGCTCTAACTCTTTGGTCAGACGCGTTTTTGCGATTCTTGGCGATTGTGCCAAATCACAAAACGCTTTTGGCCGGCTGCATCGAATGCAGCTGTCGGCCTGACCTGGCAGCGCTTTGATCGGCCTGGCACCGAATCCGGTGCCAGAGCCATATCCCGAGGGCTCAGCGGCGGGGGCATGGAATGGAACTTCTGGGATTTGGCGCAACGGGATGGGGCACCCCGCTGCTGCAGGGCGCCATGATGACCCTGGGCCTGGCCTTGTGTACCCTGCCTTTCGGCCTGCTGCTCGGGCTCGGCGTGGCGATGGCCAAGCATGGCGGTCCCATCTGGCTCGGCATCGTCTGCGGCATCTACACCTCGCTGTTCCGCGCCTTGCCCGAACTGCTCACCATCCTGATCGTCTATTTCCTGGGCCAGTCCGCCATCAATACACTTCTGGCGGCGCTCGGGCTGGGCATCCAGATCGAGGTCAGCGGTTTCGCCGCCGGTTTCGTGGCCCTCGGCCTGGTGCTCGGCGCTTTTTCCAGCGAGGTCTGGCTCGGCGCCCTGCGCAGCCTTTCCAGGGGACAAAGCGAGGGCGCGGCGGCACTGGGCCTCAGCCGCGTTGTGACATTCCGCAAGATCATCCTGCCGCAGTTGATCCGCACGGCCCTGCCCGGACTCGGCAACAATTGGATGGCGCTCCTCAAGGACACCTCGCTGGTCTCCGCCATCGCGGTCAGCGAATTGATGTACATGACCAACAGGGCCGTCTTCGCGACCAAGCAACCGCTGCTGTTCTACGCGGCCTGCTGCCTGCTCTATCTGGTAATGGCCATCCTGTCCGGCATCGCCCAGACAATGCTGGAAAGGCACTATAATCGCGGCCAGAAGCTGGCGAGGGCCTGAGCATGGAGACGCTCTGGTCCGGATTTCTTGCTCTCGTCGGCGATATCGGCCTCAACAGCGACCTGCTGGCGACCTATGGCCCGCGTTTCCTGGCCGGCCTGCGCCTGACACTGCTGCTGGTCGCCCTGGCCATGGTGCTGGGCGCCCTGCTGTCCTTTCCGATCGCAATGGCACGTATGTCGCGCAATTCGGTCCTGCGGGGGCTGGCCTTTGGCTATATCTACTTCTTTCGCGGCACGCCGCTGCTGGCTCAGGTCTATCTGATCTATAACGGCCTCGGCATCTTTCTCGGCGCCCACAAATCCCTGTTCGAGGACCTGGGCCTGTGGTGGCTGCTGCGCGACGGCTTCTACTACGCGGTGATCGCCTTCACCCTGAACACCGCCGCCTACCAGGCCGAAATCCTGCGCGGCGGCATCGAGTCGCTGCCGCGGGGCCAGACCGAGGGAGGCCTCGCCCTCGGCCTGCATTCGGGCCAGATCTTCCGCAAGATCATCCTGCCCCAGGCCCTGATGGTGAGCCTGCGCCCCTATGGCAACGAGCTGATCCTGATGCTCAAGGCGAGTTCGGTCGCCGCCCTGGTGGCAGTCCCCGAACTGATGGGCGTGACCCGCCTTGCCTTCTCGCGCACCTTCGATTTCCAGGCCTATATGTGGACGGCGATCCTCTATCTGATCATGGTCTTCGCCATCGCCCATGTTTGGAACCTGCTGGAGAAGCGGCTGACCCGACATCTGCACCGCGCCATGCCGCAAACGGCGGCGACCGCGCAGGCGCATTGATTCCTGGTGGGCCGGTCTTCAGGGCCTGATCGAGAAGTCACGGGAACCTCGACCTTTGTCATCAGCGGGCCTATCCCGGGCATGACAAAGGTGGAATTTCTCCCGGTTCCGTTGTTGGTCTTGAGTCAGGCTCTGCAGACCGCCCCACCGGCCGGGCTCAATGGAGCTGAGAAGACCAACACGCCCTAGATCCGGTCGACCAGGGTGGCGCCCGCCTCGCGCATCGCGGCAATCCCCGCCGCGACGGATCCGCCGAGGTCGATGCCGCGGCAGGCATCGAGCACGACGATGGTCTCGAAGCCCAGGCGCCTGGCATCCTCGGCCGAGAAGCGCACGCAGAAATCGGTGGCGAGGCCCACGCAGAACAATCGGCCGAGACCGCGTTCCTTGAGATAGCCCGAGAGCCCGGTCGGCGTCGTGCGGTCGTTCTCGAAGAAGGCCGAATAGCTGTCGATGGCGGGATTGTAGCCCTTGCGGATGATCATCTCCGCCCTGGGCAGGGCCAGGCCGGGATGGAACTCGGCTCCCGGGCTGCCCTGGATGCAGTGATCAGGCCAGAGCGTCTGCTCGCCATAGGGCATGGTCGTCGTGGTGAACGGCGCCTTGCCCGGATGGCTGGAGGCGAAGGAGGAGTGGCCGGGCGGGTGCCAGTCCTGCGTCAGCACGCAATGGGCGAAATCCACGGCCATCCGGTTGATATCCGGCACCACCGAATCGCCGTCGGGCACGGCCAGCGCCCCACCCGGGCAGAAATCATTCTGCACGTCGATCACCAACAGGACGTCGTTCGGGCCGGGCTTCATGAAATCTCTCTCTTGATGGCGTAATGCCTCTATCTTGATCACCCCGGCCGGAAGATCAACTTGCCTTTGATTCTCAAGGAGCTACACAGGAGAACAGGCTGCGGATTGCGACTCGCGGCCGGCAAAGGCAGGACCCCATGCGTCCAGATTTCTCCCCCTCCATCGTCGGCGCCGAACACAGCTATTTGCTGCATGGCCAGCGCTTGACCGCTCCCTCCCTGCTGCCGGGCCTCCATGTGGTGGCGACGCCCATCGGCAATCTCCAGGACATCACGCTGCGGGCGCTGACCACGCTGGCCGCCGCCGATCTCATCGTCTGCGAGGATACGCGCGTCACCAGCCGCCTCACCAACCATTATGGTATCAGCGCCCAGCTCCTGGCCTATAACGACCACAACGCCCCCCGCGTGCGGCCCCAGATCCTGGAGCGGCTGACCAGCGGCCAGGGCGTTGCCCTGGTCTCGGACGCCGGTACGCCCATGGTCTCCGATCCCGGCTTCAAGCTGGTGCGCGAGGCCATCGAAGAGAATATTCCCGTCTTTGCCGCACCCGGCCCCTCTGCCGCGCTGGCTGCGCTCGCCGTCGCCGGCCTGCCGACCGATCGCTTCTTCTTCGAAGGCTTCCTGCCCAGCAAGGACGGCGCGCGCGCCAATCGCCTTGCGGAGCTCAAGACCATCCCGGCCACGCTGATCTTCTATGAAAGCGGCCCGCGCCTCGCCGACAGCCTGGCTGCCATGGCGACGGCGCTCGGCAACCGCGCCGCGAGCGTGGCACGGGAGCTCACCAAGACCTATGAGACGGTCTATCGCGGCACGCTCGTGTCGCTGGCCACCGATTTTGCCATTGCCGACGAACCGCGGGGCGAGATCGTGGTGGTGGTGGGACCGCCGGTCGAGGAAAAGGCCAGCGCCGACGACATCGAGGCTTCGCTGGCTGCCGCGCTCGATACGCTTTCGGTCAAGGATGCCGCCGCCGCCGTTTCGGCCCGCCTCGGCCTGCCCAAGCGCGATGTCTATGCCCGTGCCGTCGAGATGGCCTCGGAGCGCCGCAGCAGGGCCTCTTGAGCAGGCTCGAACGCCAGGCCGCCTTCCGCGTCGGCCTCAATGCCGAGACACGGGCCGGCTGGCTGCTGCGCCTCAAGGGCTACCGCCTGCTCGCCCGACGCTTCAAGGTACCGGGCGGCGAGATCGACCTGATCGCCCGCCGCGGCGGCACGCTGGTCTTCGTCGAGGTGAAGGCACGCGCAGATCTGGCGATGGCGCTCGAAGCGATCACGCCCACCCAGCAGCGACGCATCGCCACCGCGGCCCGGGCCTGGCTGGCACGCCATCCCGATCACGCCTTGCTGGTCCAGCGTTTCGATGCGGTCTTCGTGACGCCACGGCGCTGGCCGCGCCATCAGGCCAACTGGTTCGAGATGGATCTGGGGTGATTTGGGGGGCGGGTCTTCGGACCCGCCTGAAACACAGCGCCTGAAGGCAAAGAAGGCGGGTCCGAAGACCCGCCCCCCAAAACTTACCGTCCCAGCACCCGGTTCAGCCAGTCCGCGATCGGCCGACCGGTGTTGCGCGGCGCATTCGCCGTCATTACCGGCTCGACAGCCACCGGCTGGTCCTCCGGTGCGCCGTCGAATTGCGGCTGCTGCGCGATGACGTCCTCCGGCGGCGGCGCCTCGCGCACCCACGGACGGCCCGGCAGCGGCGCCGGCGGCACGCCCTTATGGGCACCGCGCATGAACTCGTTCCAGATCTGGGCCGGCAGGCTGCCGCCGGTCATGCGCGAGGTGGAGGTGCCATCGTCATTGCCGAGCCAGACGGCTGTTACCATGTGGCTGGTGTAGCCGATGAACCAGGCATCGCGATAGTTCTGGCTGGTGCCGCTCTTGCCGGCCGATTGCCAGCCCGGCAGGCCATATTTGCGCGCGGTGCCGACCGTCAGGGTCTGGCTCATCATCGCATTCATCATGCCGACCTTGTCGTCCTCGATGACGCGTTGATTGCCGGGCGCCTGGCGCTGGAACAGCACCTTGCCCTTCTCGGTCCTGATGCGCTTGACCACATAGGGGATCACCATGCGCCCGCCATTGGCGAAGGTGGCATAGGCCGAGGTGATCTCCAGCGGCGTGACTTCCGACGTGCCGAGGGCGATGGAGGGATTGGGATCGAGATTGGAATTGATGCCGAGGCTGTGGGCGACGGCGACCACTGCCTTCGGCCCCACTTCGGCGCACAGGCGCACCGCTACCGTGTTGAGCGAGAGGGCGAGCGCCGTGGTCAGCGACACCGGGCCGCGATATTCGCGCGAGAAGTCCTTCGGGCTCCAACCCGCCAGGGTGATCGGGGCGTCATCACGGACGGTATCGGGCGTCGCGCCGTTCATCAGCGCGGCGAGATAGACGAAAGGCTTGAAGGTGGAGCCAGGCTGGCGATAGGCCGAAATCGCCCGGTTGAACTGGCTCTCCGCATAGGAGCGCCCGCCCACCATGGCCCTGACGGCACCATCGGGATCCATCGCCACCAGGGCGCCCTGGCTCACGCGCAGCTTGCCGCCCGACTTGTCGAGGCCCTGGCGCAGGGACTGTTCGGCAAGATTCTGTAGCTTGGCATCGATGGTGGTCTCCACCACCACGTCGGTGTCGAGCGGGCCGGTGAGGTCGCTGAGCTGGTTGGAAATCCAGTCGGCCGGATAGTTGCCGGAAGAGCGGGCGGCGAATTTGGAAACCTTGACGGGCGTGGCCAGGGCCGTCTTCTCGTCCTGCGCGCTGATCGCGCCGGTATCGACCATGGCGTCGAGCACGAGCTGGGCCCGGTCATGCGCGCCCTTGGGGTTCTTGGTTGGATCCAGCGAAGACGGCGCCTTGACCAGGCCGGCCAGGGTCGCGGCCTCGGCAATGGTGAGTTCCTTGGCGGGCTTGCGGAAATAGCGCTGCGCCGCGGCCTCGATGCCGTAGGAGCCCGCGCCGAAATAGACGCGGTTGATATACATCTCCAGGATCTGGTTCTTGGAGAATTTACGCTCGAGATAGACGGCGAGGATGGCTTCCTGGATCTTGCGGCGCAGACTGCGCTCGGGCGTGAGGAAGACGTTCTTGGCGAGCTGCTGCGTCAGCGTCGAGCCGCCCTGGGTCAGGCGGTGGGTGGTGAGATAGACATAGCCGGCGCGGGCCAGGCCCTGCGGATCGACGCCGTAATGGGAATAGAAGCGCCGGTCCTCGATGGCGATGAAGGCCTGCGGCACATATTTCGGCAGGTCCTTGATCGAGATGGCGGCGCCGCCCATTTCGCCCTGATTGGCGATGACGGTGCCGTCGGCCGAGACGATCTTCACATTGGGCGGGCGCGGAGGCACTTCCAGATTCTGGATCGGCGGCAAATTGGCGGCATACCAGGCCACGACGCCACCGACGCCGAGCAGGCCCCACATGCACAGCAGGAAGGACCAGTAGGTCAGGCGATAGAGCATGGAGCGCCGGCGCTTGGGCTTGCGCCCGCTTCCCGAACTGCCGCCGCCGCCCCCGCCGCCACGACGGTTGGAGCCGCCGCCCCGCGAGGAGGATCCGCCGAACAGGCTCCAGCCCTTGCTCGAGCGCGCGGTCTTGGCGCGGGAGGGCGAGCGCTCGCGCAACTCCAGCGGTACCGGCGCGGGGCGGTCTTCCCGGGTCAGGCGGAAACTATCGCCCTGATCGGCTTCCTCGCCCTTTTCGGGCTCGAAACGGGGTTCGACCCGCTCAACCATGCGCCGTTGGCCCTGCGCCATCCCAGCCTTCCAAAATCATTACAATCAGATCAGTCATATCAGCGCCGGGTTAAGCAAGGGCTACCGCAGCTTGCGACATTTGCTTTCCACTCAGGGAAAGGCATGAACAAGGCGTCAATCCGTCATTGTCGTGGCGTATTCAAGCCTCGAAGCCCTGTATCCGATGGAAAATCCGTGCAGGCGCCCTGCGGCAGGCCCTTTCGTAAAGTCTTCAGGCCCTGTAGAGGACGTGCGGCGAAAGGCTGGAGGACATATGGCGCTCATTTTCAAGATCCTGACGGCGCAGCAATGGCGCAACGCCGAGGCTGCCGGGCGTTTCGACGGCGCCCCCATCGACGTCCAGGACGGCTATATCCATTTCTCCTCCGCCGAGACGGCGCAGGAGACGGCGGCGCGGCATTTCGCCGGCCAGGACGATCTCGTCCTCGCCGCCGTCGAAGCCGACAGGCTCGGCGAAGCCCTCAAATGGGAAGTCTCGCGCGGCGGCGCCTTGTTCCCCCACCTTTATGCCGCCCTGCCCCTCGATTTGATCGAATGGACGGCGCCACTGCCGCTCGGAGCGGATGGCCGCCATGTCTTCCCGCTCGAATTTCTCTCGAGCCAGCAGCCATGATCGGCGCCGCCTTCGCCCTCATCCGCCCCCGCCTGTTTCGCATGGATCCCGAAGAGGCGCATGAGGCCACCCTCTCCGCCCTGCGCAGCCTGCCGATCCCTCCGTCCCTGCCCGATCCGGCCTCGCTCCAGGTGAAGGCCTTCGGGCTCGATTTCCCCAATCCGGTCGGCGTGGCGGCGGGCTTCGACAAGAATGCCGAGGTGGTCGATCCCCTGTTCAGGCTCGGCTTCGGCTTCGTGGAGATCGGCAGCGTCACCCCGCGGCCCCAGGAGGGCAATCCCCGCCCCCGCCTGTTCCGCCTGCCGGCGGACGAGGGCGTCATCAATCGCTTCGGCTTCAACAATCAGGGCCATGCCGCCGTGCTGGCCCGGCTCAAGGCCCGCAAGGGCCGCGGCATTCTCGGCGTCAACGTCGGCGCCAACAAGGACAGCGAGGACAAGGCTGCCGACTATGCCGCCGGCATCATCGTCTTCGCCCCCGTCGCCTCCTATTTCACCCTCAACATTTCCTCGCCCAACACGCCGGGCCTGCGCAATCTGCAAAAGCGCGAGGCGCTCGACGAGTTGCTGGCCCGTGCGGTGGAGGCGCGCGATACGGCTGCGCTCATCGGGCCGCGCCGACCGCTGCTTCTCAAGATCGCGCCCGACATCACCATGTTCGAGCTCGACGACATCGTCGACCGGGCGCTCGCCCACAAGCTCGACGGCATGATCGTCTCCAACACCACGATATCGCGGCCGGAGACGCTGAGGGAGAGCGAGACGGCCAAGGAAGCCGGCGGCCTGTCGGGGGCCCCACTGTTCGAGCTTTCCACCCAGGTCCTGGCCGAGACGGCCCGGCGCGTCGGCGGCCGCTTCCCCCTGATCGGGGTTGGCGGCATCCATTCGGCCGAGACCGCCAAAGCCAAGCTCGCGGCCGGCGCCACCTTGGTGCAGCTCTATTCGAGCCTGGTCTACAAAGGCCCCGGCCTGATCCGGCAGATCAAGAAGGGACTGCGGTAAGTTTGGAGCGCGGACATCCTGTCCGCCTCTTTCTGCTAGCTCTGTGGTTCAAAGATGCGGACATCGCGACATGAAGACATGTCGCTGAGAAGTCCGCGCTCCGAAGCACGGACTCCTGGTCGACACTCCCCACAACCTTACGCCGCCTTCTTTTCAGGCTTGAAGCGCTGATAGAAACGCTCGTCCTTGACGGCCATGTCGCGCAGCAGCTTATTGGGCGCAAAGCGCGGGCCATAGGCGGCTGCGAGCTTGTCGCACAGAGCCACGAAGGCCTTGCTGCCCACGCCGTCGATATAGGACAGGGCTCCCCCCGTGAAGGGCGCAAAGCCGAAGCCGAGGATGGAGCCGACATCCGCTTCGCGCATGTCGGTGATGATGCCGTCCTCCACCGTGCGGGCTGCTTCCAGCGCCTGGACCACCAGGAAACGGTGCTTCAGCGTCTTCTGGTCGATGGTATCGGGATCGAGCTTCACCGCCTGGAGGTCCGACAGGCCCGGCCATAGCCGCTTGGAGGCGCCGGCCGGATAGTCGTAGAAGCCCTTGCCGTTCTTGCGGCCGAGGCGGCCATGCTGGTTGAGCAGGGCGTCGAGCAGCTTCTCCTGCGCCGGATCGACGGCGGCCTCGCCAAGGTCCTTCTTGGTGGCCTGCAGGATCTTCCAGGCCAGGTCGATCGCGACCTCGTCATTGAGCGAGAGCGGCCCGACCGGCATGCCGGCGGCCCGGGCGACATTCTCGATCATCGCCGGCGGCACGCCCTCGCCCAGCATCAGATGGCCTTCGCGGATATAGTTGAGCACGCAGCGATTGGCGAAGAAGCCGCGGCCGTCATTGACCAGGATCGGCGTCTTCCGGATGGCGCGCACGAAGTCGAGCGCGACGGCAATGGCCTTGTCGCCGGTCTTGGCACCCTTGATCACCTCGACCAGCAGCATCTTGTCAACAGGCGAGAAGAAATGCACGCCGATGAACTGCTCGGGTCGGGCCGAGTTCTCGGCCAGCGAGGAGATCGGCAGCGTCGACGTGTTCGAAGCGAAGATGGTGTCCTTGCCGATCACCGCCTCGATCTTCTTGATCACCTCGGCCTTGACGGTGCGATCCTCGAACACGGCCTCGACGATGAGGTCGACGCCGGCCAGCGCACCGAAATCGGCCGTGGCGGTGATGCGGCCGAGTAGGGCTTCCTTGTCCGCCATCGAGGCGCGGCCCTTCTTGATCTGGCCGGTGATCAGACCGTCGGAATGGGCCTTGCCCTTGTCGGCGGCTTCCTGGTCGCGATCGACCAGCACCACGTCGAGCCCGGCCAAAGCCGAGACATAGGCGATGCCCGCGCCCATGAAACCGGCGCCGACCACGCCGACGCGCTTGAGGTTCGACGGCGGCAGGGCCGGACGGCGCGCGCCCTTGTTGAGCTCCTGCATGGAGACGAACAGGGTACGGATCATCGAGCGCGCCTCGGTCGAGCGCAGCACATGGGCGAAATAGCGCGATTCCACCGTCAGCGCGCGGTCGAAGGGCAGCTGGAGGCCCTCATACACCGTCTGCAGGATGGCGCGGGCCGCGGGATAATTGTCGTAGGTCTCGCGGCGATAGAGCGCGTTGGCCGGCGGGAATACCATCATGCCGGCCTTCGAATAGACCGGGCCTGCGGGCAGGCGGAAGCCTTCGACATCCCAGGGCGCCACGGGCGAGCCGCCGTCCCTGATCCAATCCTTGGCCTTGGCAACCAGCTCCTCGCGCGGGGCGACAGCGTGCAGCAGGCCCATCTTCTGAGCCTGGCCGATGCGCAGCTGGTCGCCCTTGAGCAGCATCTGCAGGGCCTGGTCCGGCTTCATCAGGCGGGACACGCGGGTGGTGCCGCCGGCACCGGGGAACAGGCCGACCTTGACTTCAGGCAAGCCGACGCGGGCCTTGTCATTGTCGGAGGCGCCGACGCGATAGTGGCAGGCCAGGGTGAGTTCGAAAGCACCGCCCAGGCAGACGCCGTTGATGGCGGCGGCGAAGGGCTTGCCTGCGGTTTCGATGCGGCGATAGAGCTGCGACAGGAAGCGGCTCTCGGCAAAGAAGGTCTCCATCGCCTTGTCTTCGCCGAGCTCGGCCCGCGCCTTGGCGTAACGCTGGCCCATGCCCTCGAGCATGGTGAGATCGGCGCCGCCGGAAAAGGCGTCCTTGCCCGAGGCGATGACGCAGCCCTTGATGGCGGCATCGGCGGTGACGCGCTCCAGAATCTGGCCGAGTTCTTCCATCACCTCCACGGTGATGACGTTCATCGAGCGGCCCGGCATGTCCCAGGTGGCGAGGGCGATGCCGTCGCCGTCGACATCGAAGCGGAAATTGGTGAGGTTCATGAGATGGCTCCAGCCAATTTCCTTCTCCCCTTGCAGGAGAAGGTGGCGCGCAGCGCCGGATGAGGGGTGGACGAAACCTCTCAGGGTTTCGAGGGCTCATTCGATTCCGGATGAACGGCCGCAAGACCCCTCATCCGCCCCTTCGGGGCACCTCAAGTCAACTCAAGAGAGTTGACGGCACCCGCAAGGGGAGAAGGAAAAGAGGTCACACCCTCTCGATGATGGTGGCGGCGCCCATGCCGGCGGCAACGCACAGCGTGATCAGGGCTGTCGACTTGCCGGTACGCTCGAGTTCATCGAGGGCGGTGCCCAGGATCATCGCACCGGTGGCGCCGAGCGGATGGCCCATGGCGATCGCGCCGCCGCAGGGATTGACCTTGGCTGGATCGAGATCGAAGGCCTGCATGTAGCGCAGCACGACCGAGGAAAAGGCCTCGTTGATCTCGAAGAGGTCGATGTCCGCCTTGCTCATGCCGGCCTTGCGCAGCAGGAGCTCGGTGACGTCGACGGGGCCGGTCAGCATCAGGGCGGTATCCGAGCCGATCGAGGCCGCCGCCCGGAGACGGGCCCGCGGCTTGAGGCCGAAACGCTTGCCGGCCTCGGCCGAACCGATCAGCACAGCGGAAGCACCGTCGACGATGCCGGAGGAATTGCCGGCGTGGTGGACGTGGCTGACCTTCTCGACCTCCGGATGCGACTGCACCGCGACGGCGTCAAAGCCGCCCATCTCGCCCATCTGCACGAAAGAGGCGTTGAGGGCGGCCAGGGACTGCATGGTGGTAGCAGGGCGCATATGCTCGTCCTTGTCCAGGATAGTCAGGCCGTTGATGTCCTTGACGGCGATGACGGACTTGGCGAAGCGCCCCTCGCTCCAGGACTGGGCGGTGCGGCGCTGCGACTCAACCGCATAGCCGTCGACGTCGTCCCGCGAGAAGCCATATTTGGTGGCGATCAGGTCGGCTGAAATACCCTGGGGCATGAACCAGGTCGGCACCGCGCTGGAGGGATCGAGCGCCCAGGCGCCGCCCGAGGCCATCATGCCGATGCGCGACATGCTCTCGACGCCGCCGGCGACGACGAGATCCTTCTGGCCCCCGGCGATCTGGCCGGCCGCCAGGTTCACCGCATCCAGGCCCGAGGCGCAGAAACGGTTGATCTGCACGCCCGGCACCTTCTCGCCAAGACCGGCATGCAGCGCGGCGATACGGGCGATGTCGCCACCGGCCTCGCCGATCGGATCGACGCAGCCGAGGATGACGTCCTCAACCGCATTCTCGGGGAGTTCGTTGCGCTTGGCCACGGCCCGCAGCGTCTGGCTCGCCAGCGACAGGCTGGTGACCTCATGCAGGGCGCCGTCGGCCTTGCCCTTGCCGCGCGGTGTGCGCACGGCGTCGTAGATGAAGGCTTCGCTCATTGGGTCTCTCCCTGGGAGCGCGGACATCCTGTCCGCTCTTCCCCATCAGATTATCTGGCCTGCAAGGGCGGACAAGATGTCCGCGCTCCGATCAAAACGCCTCGGCCGACAGGGCCATCACGTCGCCGGCACCGGCGGTGACGCGGGCCAGGCGCAGTCCGGTTTCCGGCAGCAACCGATCGGCAAAGAATTTCGCCGTAATCAGCTTGTTCTTCGCAAAATCGCTCTCTCCCATTGCCAACGCTGCCTTGGCCATCTGCGCCCACATATAGCCGAGCGCCACCAGGCCGAAGAGATGCAGGTAATCGGTCGAAGCCGCGCCGGCATTGTCGGGCTTGGCCAGGGCATTCTGCATCAGCCACATCGTCGCCTGCTGCAGATGGCCGGCCGAAGCCTTCAGGGGCGCAATATAGGGCTTGAGGGCCTCGTCCGCCTCATGGGCCTTGAGGAAACCGTTCAATTCCCCGAGATAGGCCATCATGGCACGGCCGCCGTCACGCGGCAGTTTGCGGCCGACGAGGTCGAGGGCCTGGATGCCGTTGGCGCCTTCATAGATCAGGGTGATGCGGGCGTCGCGCACGAACTGTTCGACACCAACCTCGGCGATATAACCGTGGCCGCCGAACATTTGCTGGCTATTGATCGCATTCTGCAGGCCGTTTTCGGTGAGGATGGCCTTGACGATCGGGGTCAGCAGGCCGAGACGATCGTCGGCGGCCTGGCGGGCGGGCGCATCGGGCGAACGGCGATGGATATCGGCCTGCAGCGCGGTGGCGAGCGCCAGAGCGCGGCCGCCTTCGTTGAGGGCGCGGGCCGTCATCAGGGTGCGGCGGACATCGGGATGCACGATGATGGGATCGGCCGCCTTGTCGGCCTCCTTGGCACCGGTGAGCGCCCGGCCCTGCAGACGCTCGCGGGCATAGACCGCGGCATTCTGGGTGGCGACCTCGCCGAGCGCCAGGCCCTGCATGCCGACGGCCAGCCGCGCCTCGTTCATCATCACGAACATGGCGGCGAGGCCCTTGTTCTCGACACCGACGAGATAGCCGGTCGCCTCTTCGTAGTTCATCACGCAGGTCGCATTGGCGTGAATGCCCATCTTCTCCTCGATCTTGCCGCAGGAGACCTTGTTGCCGGCGCCGAGGGAGCCGTCGGCATTGACGAGACGTTTCGGGCAGACGAACAGCGAGATGCCCTTGGTACCCGCCGGCGCGCCCTCGATGCGGGCGAGCACCAGATGCACGATATTGTCGGCGAGGTCATGCTCGCCGGCGGAGATGAAGATCTTGGTACCGGAGATCTTGTAGGAGCCATCGCCGGCGGGCACGGCCTTGGTGCGGATCAGGCCGAGATCAGTGCCGCAATGCGGCTCGGTGAGGTTCATGGTGCCGGTCCATTCGCCGGCTATCATCTTGGGCAGATAGGTCTGCTTCTGCGCGTCGCTGCCATGCTCGAGCAAAGCCGCGATGGCGCCCTGGGTCAGGCCCGGATACATGCCGAAAGCCAGATTGGCGCCCGAGACGAATTCCTGCATGACCGAGTTGAGCACCGCCGGCAGTCCGGCGCCGCCATATTCCGCCGGGGCCGGCAAGCCGACCCAGCCGCCTTCGCGGTAGGCCTGGTAGGCCGGCTTGAAACCATCCGGCGTCGTCACCGTGCCGTCGTCGGAACGGATGCAGCCTTCACGGTCGCCGCTGGCATTGAGAGGCTGCAGCAACTCCTCGCACATCTTGGCGCCTTCGCCGAGAATAGCGCCCACGGTCTCGGGCGAGACGTCCTCGAAGCCGGGGAGATTGTTGTATTTGTTGATGTCGAGCACGTCGTTGAGGAGGAACATCACATCCTCCACGGGAGCCTTGTAGCTGGGCATCGGTCTGCTCCTGTTGAATTATTTCTGCTGGCGGCCGAGACGACCGCGCACGATGTCGCGCGCATGGCTGAGTTCGGCATAGGCGTGGTCGATGTCGCGGCGGCGACGGTCGAGCTCGGCGAGCTTCTCCTCGAACCGCTCGAGGGCGACGCGCAGCTGCGTGGCCTGGCCATCGCCGAGATCGTAGAGGTCGAGCATCGACTTGACCTCCTCGAGCGAGAAGCCGACGCTCTTGCCCATCAGGACGAGCTTGAGGCGTGCGCGATCGCGACGGGAATAGATGCGCTCCTGCCCCCGCCTGGTGGGGATCAGCAGGCCCTTCTCTTCATAGAAACGCAGGGTACGCGAGGTCACCTCGAATTCGGTGACCAATTCGTGGATGGTGAACTGCTCCTTGCGTTGTCCACCCTTGCGCGGGTCGGTTGCTTCTTCGGCGAATGCCATCTCGCTCAGTGACATCGGAGACCCCTGCTTTGCAGATGACCGGGAGATATATTCAGTTTACGTTAACGTCAAGATATGATCGTAAAAAAATGAAACCTTTGAGCGCGAAGTTTGTTCCTGCCCCCGCGCGCCGGAACCCCTATCCGCGCCGCTGCCCGTAGAGTTCGCAGAGGGTACCGCTGTAGGGCGGGGCAACTCGGTCGAGCCCCACCGCTCCGAGCCGAGCCTTCTGGTCTCAGCGATGGAGGCCTGGTTGCCGGGGTGGATGACATGGACGATCTCCTGCCATCCCAGTTCCTCTTAGACCCCGATGGCGCAGCGCGTCGCAGCCTCCATGGCCATGGCTCGAAACCCGCCACCCCAGGCAGGCGCAGGACCGGCCTGGCCGTCGCAAGCGCTGGTCCCAGCACAATTGCCTCAATGCCCTCCGTCGCCATGCCCGCAGCCGCCATGGCCATCCCCGCTGCCGACCGGAGCATCGGTGTCGCTGGCGTCCCACTCCGATGCCGCAAAAGCGAAAGAGAGCGGGCGCAAGCGGCGCCGTCTGGAAAGGCGCCGCCTCTCCCAGGCCGCCGAACCCCACAGAATGGCAATCACCAACCCCAGGCCTATGAACAGGCCACCCAGAGCGAGCAGGGCCGTGGTGTAAATGTCGTTTTCCATGCTGCCTCCTGGTGTCACCCCGAAAACAAATGGCCGTCTGCGGAAGAACCCTAGCCGAAATCGGCTCAAGGTCCACGCCGGCGTCGCTCTACGGTGCGGTGGCAACCTCGGCGAAGGTGATCCGGTCGCGTGCGACTTCCTGGCGTTGCGGCGGGGTCAATCCCGCCTCGGCCTTCTGCACCAGGCTTGGTCCGAACAGGCTCTCATCCGGCCAGTCGCGCCAGGGATTCGAGGTCATGTCCAGGCCGACGACCCCGCCCGACATATTGTAGACGAGGGGCCCGGAATTCTGGAACCCGTCAGGAATGGCGGCAAGGCTCACCTTCCTGCCGGTGGCGAGTTCATACACAAAGCCGCCCTTGCGCCCGCTCAGATCAGTCGTCCGGACATAGCGCCCGCTTGGATCGAGCCCGTCGACCTTCTCGTTCGTCGTCTTGACTTCGGTCATCTCATCGCGGGCGAGATCCCAGATTTCCAGGAGCCCATCGCCCAAGCCGATGGAAGAAGCGCCGATCAGATATTTGCGTGTGGGATCGCACAACACGCGCTCAATGGATGCATCGATCGAGCGCAGATGGGTGGTGCGGCTCTCGCGCAGATCGAAGATCGCCACCGCATTCCCGCCGGGTGCCTTCTGCGCACGGATCAGGTCGGCCTGAAGCCTGAGGCAGATCGCATCATTGCCGCCGAAGACGGCGGAAGCCACTTTCGAGGCGTTGACCTTGCCAAGGCCAAGCGCACTTTCCTTGATCCGGATCATGGGCTTGCCCGTGGCGACGTCAATGACCGTCAGGAACCCGGAATTGTCGCCCGCCAGCAGCAGACGGCTCTCATCCGGACTGAAATCCATCATGGAGACCGCGCCTTCGCGCGGCAGGTCGAACAGCTTGGTGCCATCAAGCCCGTTCAAGACCGAGACCTTGCCGGAGGAGCTCACGGCGAGGAACTTGCCGTGTGGGCTGAACAGCAGATTGCGGGCGCCCGTCTCAAGAGCCAGCCTCGCCACGATCTTGCCCTTGTCCGTCGACCACAAATCGAGTTCGCCGGACTGGTAGTCGGCACTGGACGCCAGGAGGCCAACGCGGTCCAGCGGCGAGACAGCAGTCCAGAGAATGGTCTTGCCCGTGTCGACGGGCAGCTTGATCTGGCGGCTCTGAACGGCGGTGTAGAGCGCCAGATAGGCCTTGGGAAAGCGCTTCAGCGCAGTATCGTCCGACTGGGAGGGCAGTCCCTTCAGCGCCTCGATGATCGCCGCCTGCTTGTCACTGTCCTGGTAGAGCAGTTCCAGCGAACGGGTGGCATGATTGTTGGAGACGGACTGGGCCTCGGCCAGGGTCTGGCCGCCGCCGAGCTTGAGTTCGTCGGTCAGGGAGGATTTCATCCAGGGCGTCTGGGCCCAATCGGTCTCTTCCCCCACCGCCTTGGTGACGTCGCTCATGATGCGCTGGATCGAATAGCCGGAGGTGCCGACCGCCTTGACGAAGGCACCGGTGAAGGGGCTGAGCTCGCCCTTGCCGTCCAGCGCCACCGCATTGGGCGAGGTGGCATAGGCCACCATCAGCCCGCGCGCCTGCACGGCGCCCGGCGCTGCCGTGGCTCCCGCCCCCTCGACCCGGGCGAGGCCGCGCCCGGTCGAGACCGAAAGCCCGGCCTGACCGCCCTCGGCCATCGGGTTGTTGCGGCAGGCATCGAGGAAGACCAGGGTCGCCTTGGCGCCTTTCTGCAGCGTGTCGACGATCGGCTGCACCGGCACGAAGCCATGCTGGAGATCCTTCGAGGTGGCATCGGTGGCCACCAGATAGTTCTCGTCTTTGATCTGGATGCCGTGGCCGGAATAATAGAACATCGCCACATCGGCCCCGACCGCGCCGGCATAGGCGGTGGCGAGGCAGTTCTGCAGGCTCGCGCTGTCGGCATCACCGGCGAGGAAGATTTCGAAGCCGAGCGCCCCCATCGCCTTGGCGACAGCCTCGGCGTCCCTGGACGGATTGAGCAGGGCTGGAATGCCATTGCCATAGCCGCCATTGCCGACGATGACAGCCACCCGCTTGCCGCTTGCCCCGGCCGGCGCGGCCCGGTGCTCGCAGGTCCCGGCGGCCCAAGCCGAGCCGTTCGGACCGGTTGCAAGAATCCCCAGGGTCGCGATGAATGTGATGGCAATCAGGCCATGAATGCTCTTCATGATTCCCCCAGACTCACGCTTGCTTCCCTGAGGTCAGCGCGAAGTTTGACGTAAACACGGCGGAAGGTCGAGCCTCCGGGTAAGCATGCAGGACTACGAGAAACGATACCGGGACCTGCGCGCCGCCGGCCTGCCGGGTTGGGCCGGAGATTGTCATGCCGGCAATCGGCTGAAGCTCGCTGCGATGTTGGACGACCTCCATCGATCCGATCTCCTGCCGCCTGCCCCGTGCCCTGCCCTCGAACTCGGCTGCGGCAATGCCGCCATGGCAGCCCTGCTGCTGGCCGAACGCGGCTATCGGGTGCACGGCATCGATATCTCGCCAACGGCCATCGACTGGGCCCATGAAACCTTCGAGGCCGCCGGGCTTGCTGGCCATTTCATCCGGGGTGATGTGCGCACCATGCCCGATTTCGACGCGGCATCTTTCGCTTTGGTCTTCGACGGCGCCTGCCTGCACTGCCTGATCGGCGCGGATCGCAGCCTTTGCCTGGCGGAAATTCGCCGCATTCTGCAGCCAGGCGGCATCTTCATCGCCAGTACCATGTGCGGCCCGCCGCGTTCGCCCGAAGCGTGTGCCCGCTATGACGTGGAACGCCAATGCCTTGTCGACGGCGGCGTTCCAAGCCGTACTCTCAGGCCGCTGCCGGCACTCCTGGCCGAATTGGGTGAGGCCGGATTCGACATCGTGGATCACCGTATCCGCCGCAATCCCTGGTGGGATCACGCCACGATCATCGCCTGTCCGGCCCCTCGCCTTCAGAATTTGTAGCTCACGCCGAGCAGGGCCGTGGTCTCGTGGAAACGGACCTTGCCTGGATTGGCCGCCCGGATCCGCCATTTGCCGAAATCGCTGTAGCGCACCTCGCCGCGCACCGACCAATTGTCGTTGAGCGCATATTCGAGGCCGGCGCCGACGGTCCAGCCGGCCCGGGTGGTACTGGCCGAAAAAGCCCCGAGGCCGGGGGCGTTGACGTTGTATTTCTGGTTGGCGAAGGCGACGCCGGCGGTCAGATAAGGCAGGAAGCGGTCGAAGGCATAGCCGACCCGCCCGCGGATCGAGCCCTGCCAGTCGCTCTTGAAGCGGACGCTATAAGGGACGGCACCGGCGACGCTGTGGCGCGTCTTCGACAGGGAGGTGTAGTCGATGTCGCCTTCCAGCCCGACCACCACATTGTTCTCGAACTGGTAATTGTAGCCGGCATGCAGGCCGCCGATGAAACCGACGTCGTTGAAATTCTGACGATAGCCGCCGATGTCGGCACTGATCCTGGCATTGCCGAACACGGCCCCGGCATGGGCACCGACATAGAAGCCGGTCCAGCTATAGGGCACCACCGGGGCGATCGGCTCGGCGGTGGTGTAGCCGAGGTCGGCGGCCAGGACCGGGGTGGCGCTCGCGATGAGGGCGGCTAGGGCAAGACGCAGACGCATGGGACAGTTCCTGTTGGGGATTGCTGTCCTGTTGATGACATGACCTGCGATTCCTGCCTGTATCGTCAGAAACAGGCCCTATCTGCCATCGAAGAGGCCTATTTCGCCAGCACGAAGGCCTGCAGGGCTGCCAACGTGTCGGCCCCGTAGCTGCCGTCCGGGGCGCGATTGAGCAGGCCGGCCTTGGCCAGCCGCTGCTCGACGGCCTTGCGCAGCTGCGGCGTAAGCGAGGTCGAGGCCTTGTCGATCAGGAGACCGCGGGCCACCGGCGAGCCGCCCCTCAAGGCTTCCAGGCCGTAGTCGGCCGCCTTGCCGGGATCGCGCTTGATGCCACCAGCCCCCGCCATCAGGAACGGTATCAGGCTGGCCTTGGCATTGAGGTTGCCGATCGCCGCGGCCCTCTCGAAGAAATCCGTGGCCCTGCCGAAATCGCGCGGCCCGCCAATGCCGTTGGCCGCCATGTTCCCGAGCATGACGTTGCCGTCGCCATCGCCCAGTTCGGCCGCACGCTGGAACAGCTTGCGGGCCGTGGCGAAATCCTTCACCGCTCCAGTCTGGCCGAGCAGCACATAGCCGACCCGCAGCATGGTCTGGGTGTGCTCGGTCTCGACGAGCTTGTCGATCCATTGGCGCGCCTCTCCAGCATTCTTGGGCACGCCCGTGCCCTGCAGATAGAGCACGGCCAGGAAGCCCATCGCCTGCGGATCGCCGGTGTCGGCGGCCTTCCGGTACCATTGCGCCGCCTGCACGGCATCGCGCGGGCGGCCGGTACCATTCTCGAACTCGATGGCGATATTGCGCATAGCCGAGATATTGCCGGCCGCCGCGGCCTGGTCGAACAGGGCCACGGCACGCGGCAGATCCATGGGGCCGCCCTCGCCCGTCTCCAGCATCAGGGCCAGGTCCGACATGGCCGAGACCGAGCCCGCGGCGGCGGCCTTGGTCAGCAGGTCCCGCGCCTCGGCATCGCTGCCGGCGACATCGAGCGCCCGCGCCAGCTGGAACTGCACGCGCCGATCCTCGGGAGCGGCGGCCAGGGCCGCCCGGCAGGCTTCGACGGCCAGGCGGGGCTGGATGCGGTTGAACTCGACACCGGGCACGCCGGAGGGGCGGTCCATGTCCTGTGGCGAAGCCGCCATCTTGTCGCATCCTTCCACCGCAGCCTGGGCAGCAGCGTCGAGTGGCGCGGGTACGGGCGTCTGTGGTGCAGGCGTGGGCAATACAGGCGGCACCGGGGTGGGCGCCGCAGCGCCGCCCGCGAAATAGAAATCGCCGAGCAGCGAGAAGGTCACCTCGGGCAGTTGCCGCTCATTGGTGGCCTTGTAGACATTGGCGGCGACACGGCGGAACAAGGCACCAATCTCGACCCCAGGCTTGCCGACCTCCCCCAGAAAGGCCGCGGCAAAGGGGCTGTTGCGGCCGCCGCCATCGGCGGCGACGGCGCCGGGCTGGGTGGAATAGGCGATCACGCTGCCGGCCGTCTGCTGGATGCGCGCGAGGCCGCGGCTGATGCCGATCGAACGCGTCGGACTCGCCTTGGACAAAAGCTGCTGGGCCAGGGGATTGTCGCGGCAGGCATCGAGCATGACGATGCGCACGCCGTTGGCGCGCTGCAGGTCGTTGAGGATGTCGTCGACCCGCGCCATCTCGTAATTGACATCGCCGACGCCGGTCAGCTTGGCATCGACGGGCATCAGATAGTTCGAGCCCTGGAACTGGAAACCGTGGCCGCCATAATAGAACAGCGCCGCATCGGCGCCCTCGGCCTCGTTGGCGAAACGCCTGAAGGCATCGTCCATGCCGCGCTTGTCGAGGTCATAGCCTTCGACCACCGTAAAGCCGACCGCCTTCAGGGCCTTGGCGACGTCGGTGGCATCGTTGCGGGGATTGGGCAGCGGCACGGTGTTGCGATAGGCCGAATTGCCGATCACCAAGGCGATGCGCTTGTCCGCCCAAGCAGGAGCGGAGAGAGCCGTGCACCCGACCAGCACAAAGGCAAGACCGGCAAGCATCGGCCGGAGTGAAAACCGCATCCTCGAAGCTCCCTGTCGCTGCCTGCGCCGGACCGTCGGCCGAAGCAGAGCCGTCGGCAATGCCCCAGGGAACAGATCGGGCGAGGCGGCGTCAAGGTGTCTTGAACAGCGAGTCTCGGGTGCACGGGCATCTTGCCCGTTCTTGGAAACGCAGCACTCGCAGGATCGGAAGAACGAGCAAGATGCCCGTGCACCCTGTGTAGTTAGACTGTGTCAGGATTGGTGCGGGCGAGAGA